>DASTAC010000181.1:0-19758 GCA_035713045.1 Steroidobacteraceae bacterium | reverse complement strand
CTTCGCCGCGACACGCTTGCGCATCGCGTCCCGCTCCTCCCGGGCTGCCTTGAGTGACACCTCCGGGTACGCCCCAAGGCCGAGCATGCTTTCTTTCCCGCCGTGGCGGAATCTAAAGCGCCATAGGCGGCTCCCGGCGGGGGTGACCAGTAGATATAGGCCGTTCTCGTCCTTCAGCTTGTAGGGCTTCTCCTTCGGTTTGGTGGCCTCAATCTTCGCTGCGGTGAGCTTTGACATGGTTGCGGGTACGTGAGGGTACGTGGTTCGGTGCCCAAAGTGCTGTACCCGCAATCGTACCCATGCCATAATGCGGCTGTCAACGGACGGTGGCGGATGGTCGCGGCGGGTTCGCGGCTGAAAAGCCGGGAAATTCGCGAGTCGGTCGGATGACGGCGGAAGTCTGCGGAGGGAAGTGTGGTGCCCGAGGTCGGAGTCGAACCGACACGCTTTTAAGGGCGGCGGATTTTGAGTCCGCTGCGTCTACCAATTCCGCCACTCGGGCACGAGGGCGCAAGTATAGGGGGGAGGAGGGCCGGAAGGGTACGGTTGCGGGCTTTGGGCGCTGCTCGCGACGGGGGCATGCCATGGTGATGATCGGCAGGGCGGAGGCGCCCGCGCTCCATTACCATGCGCGCCGTGCTGCGTACAGACTTCAACTATGACCTGCCGCCCGAGCTGATCGCGCAGGCCCCGCTCCCGGAGCGGTCCGCGGGCCGGATGCTCGTGCTCGACCGCGAGACGGGCGCGATCCAGGACCGGCTGGTGCGGGAGCTGCCCGCGTTCCTGGCTCCAGGGGATCTGCTGGTGCTGAACGACACGCGCGTCGTAGCGGCGCGGATCTTCGGCACCAAGCCGTCCGGAGGGCGTGTCGAGATCCTCCTCGAGCGTGCCGTCGCCGAGTGCGAAGCGCTTGTCCAGCTGCGCGCAAGCAAGCCCATCCGTGAGGGGCTGCAGGTCATCACTCCGGGCGGTGTCTTCCAGGTGATCGGACGCGAGAACGATCTCTGGCGGATCCGGGTGCCCGCGCCGGTGCTCGATTTCTTCGAGCGGTGGGGCCAGATGCCACTGCCGCCCTATATCCAGCGTCCCGCCGGCCAGCTTGATCAGCAGCGTTACCAGACCATCTTTGCGCGTGAGCTGGGGGCCGTGGCTGCGCCGACGGCAAGCCTCCACTTCGATGAGGCTCTGCTCGAGGAACTAAAGGTTCGAGGGGTGAGTCTTGCGTTCGTGACCTTGCACGTGGGCGCGGGTACATTCCAGCCACTGCGCGAGGACGACGTCGAGTCACACGTGATGCACGCGGAGCGAGCCACCGTCGGAGCCGCGACCTGCGAGGCGGTCAAGCGTGCTCGCGCTGCGGGAAGACGAGTCATCGCCGCCGGAACCACGGTGGTCAGGGCATTGGAATCGGCGGCTCTCAACGCTGCCGCGCCGGAAGGCGCACCGGAGGAGCCTGGCGCGGCGCTTCGCCTCGAGCCCTGGTCGGGTGAGACGCGACTCTTCATCAAGCCGGGCTTCAGGTTCCGGGTGGTCGATGCTCTGCTCACGAATTTCCATCTTCCCGAGTCGACGCTGCTCATGCTCGTCTGCGCGCTCGCCGGCCGCGAGCCGGTGCTCGCGGCGTACCGACACGCCGTCAAGGCTCGATACCGATTTTTCAGCTATGGCGATGCAATGTTGTTGACGACCGGGGTGAGCGCTTGAGACCGACTTTCGAAGTGACCGCGACGGATGGCTCGACGAGGACCGGCCGGCTGACGACGGCGCACGGCGTCATCGAGACTCCCGCTTTCATGCCCGTGGGCACCTACGGCACGGTCAAGGCAATGACTCCGGAGGAGCTCTACGGCCTCGGCGCCGAGATCGTTCTCGGCAACACCTTCCACCTGATGCTGCGCCCCGGAGTGCCGGTCGTGGCCGCACACGGCGGGCTGCACCAGTTCATGAATTGGAAGCGGCCCATCCTGACTGATTCCGGCGGCTTTCAGGTGTTCAGCCTAAAGAGTCTGCGCCGGATCACCGAGGAGGGGGTGCGCTTCCGCTCGCCCGTCGACGGCAGCGAGGTGCGGCTGACGCCCGAGGACTCCATGGAAGTGCAGCTGGGGCTGCGCTCGGACATCGCGATGGCGCTCGATGACTGCACCCCCCATCCGGCCACGGAGGCCGAGGCGCGGGAATCGATGGAGCGATCCATGCGCTGGGCAGTCCGCAGCTACGAGCGCTACCACCGCGAGCAGCCTCCGGGGGGGCTCTTCGGAATCGTGCAGGGGGGTATGCATGGGACGCTGCGGCTCGCCTCGCTGGAGGCCTTGCTGCGGCTCGACTGGCCGGGGTTGGCCGTGGGCGGTCTGGCGGTGGGTGAGCCGGAGGAGGAGAGGCTGCGGATCCTGGAGACGGTGGTTCCGCAAATGCCCGCCGACCGTCCGCGCTACCTCATGGGGGTGGGGCGCCCGGAGGACATCGTGGCGGCGGTCCTGCGCGGTGTAGATATGTTCGATTGCGTGATGCCGACGCGGCACGCCCGCAATGGACACCTGTTCACCGAGACCGGCGTCATCAACATCCGCAATCGCGTGCACCAGACGGACCTGGGTCCGATCGACCCGGAGTGCGACTGCTACACCTGCCGCCACTACACGCGGGCCTATCTGCGGCATCTGGACCGCTGCAACGAGATCCTGGGCTGCCGCCTGAACACCATTCATAATCTCGCCTTCTACCTGCGCCTGATGCGCTCGCTGCGGCGGGCGATCGCCGAAGGCCGGGCGGCCGCCTTCTCGGCGGCATACCTCGCCCGACGGGCGGCGGCTGACGCTGTGGCATAATGACCCATTTCCGGTCGTGGCCGTTCCCAGTCCGTTCCCGGCCTGTGATGCGGGCCCAAGGGGTTGCCAGGACGGCGAATGACCGGAGCTGCGAGTAGAAGAAATTCCGACGTGGTGACTACATGAATTCATTGATTCCTCCGGCCTGGGCGCAGGGCGCCGCGCCGACCGCCGGCAGCCAGATCCCATTCATCCTGCTGATGGTGGCGATCTTCGCGATGTTCTACTTCGTGCTGTTCCGACCGCAGCAGAAGAAGCAGAAGGAGCATCAGGCACTCCTTTCGAAGCTCGCCGCAGGCGATGAGGTGGTCACGACCGGGGGAATCCTCGGCAGGATCACCGACGTCGGCGATGCCTTCGTCACCCTGGAAGTCGCGGACGGCGTGCGCATCAAGGTACAGAAATACCAGGTGGGCGCCCTGATGCCGAAAGGCACCCTGAAGAGCGCCTGATCCATGCTCGAATACGCCCGCTGGAAATACATCCTCATCGTCCTCGTCCTGGTCGCGGGGCTGATCCTGGCGCTGCCCAACGTATTCGGGTCGAAGCCGGCCCTGCAGCTCGCCCACAAGGACCACACCCCGATCACGGCGCAAGAGGAGGCGTCGGTCGCCCAGTACTTGAAGCAGCATGGAGTGCGGTTCGAGCGCACCTACATCGACAGCGCCGGCGCCCTCATGGTGCAGTTCGCGGATGTGCCGGACCAGCTCGAGGGGAGCGATGTCGCGCGCGCGAAGTACCACGGCACCTATATCTCTGCCCTCGCGCTCGTGTCGCAGGAGCCGGCTTTCTTCCGGGTACTGGGGCTGAAGCCGATGCCGCTCGGTCTCGACCTGCGCGGAGGCCTCGAGCTCCTCTACCAGGTGGACGTCAAGAGCGCGGTGGCCCAGCTGCTGCAGAACTACTCGCAGGATTCCGCGCGGGCGCTCGCGGACGCGAGGATTCCCCTGCGTGGCATCACGTTCACCACCAGCGGCGGCAGCTCGGTCGAGAATGCGGTCCGGATCGCTCTGGCGCCAGGCGCCGATCTGGCCAAAGCGCAGAAGGTGCTGGCATCACCCCTGCAGGGGTTGACGGTCACGACGGAAAGCGGCGGGCAAGGCCCGGTGCTGGTGGCGGCGATGTCGCCCGCCCAGATCAGGCAGCGTGAGGACTACGCGATCGATCAGAGCGTCACGACGCTGCGGAATCGGGTCAACCAGCTCGGGGTCTCCGAGCCCAAGGTGCAGCGGCAGGGACTGGACCGGATCGACGTGCAGCTGCCCGGCATTCAGAACCCCGCCGACGTGAAGAACCTCCTCGGCCAGGTGGCGACGCTCGAGTTCCGCCTGAACGACACGACGGCCAATCCGCTCGAGGCGGCGCAGACGGGCAACGTGCCGCTCGGCGACAAGCTCTACACGCATACGAGCTCCGGCATACCGATGCTGCTGAAGCGTGAGGTCATCGCGACGGGCGATCAGCTCACCAATGCGACCGTCGGCCAGAGCCAGCAGGGCGGCCCCGCGGTCGACGTCACGCTGAACAGCAAGGCCGGCGACAACATGCTGCGCGTCACGCGCGAGAACATCGGCAAGCCGATGGCGGTGGTACTGATCGAGAAGCACCAGGAAGTCGAAACCGTCGATGGCAAGAAGGTCACCCACGAGGTGACCACCGAGAAGGTCATCAACGACGCGACGATCCAGGGCGTCTTCAGCGACCGGTTCGAGATCACGGGACTTTCCATGGGTGAGGCGCAGGATCTGGCGATCCTGCTGCGCTCCGGGTCGCTGCCGACGCCGATCTTCCTGGTCAACGAGCAGGTGATCGGCCCGAGCCTCGGCCGCGCCAACATCAAGATGGGCGTCGACGCACTCGTCATCGGCATGGCCGGCGTGCTGGCGTTCATGGCGATCTATTACAAGATGTTCGGGCTGGTCGCGGACCTCGTGCTGGTGGCCAACGTCATCCTGCTCACGGCGCTGCTCTCGATGTTTCATGCCTCGCTCTCGCTCCCTGGCATCGCGGGCATCATCCTCACCGTGGGTATCGCGGTGGATGCGAACGTGCTGATCTACGAGCGCATCCGCGAGGAGATCCGCAAGGGCGTCACGCCGCAGGCGGCGATCCGCGCCGGATTCGAGAAGGCGTTCTCCGCCATCGCCGACTCCAACATCACGACGCTCATCGCCGGGCTCGTGCTGTGGGTGTTCGGCACCGGCCCCATCCGCGGCTTCGCGGTGGTGCTGACCCTCGGCATCGCCACGTCGATGTTCACTTCCCTCATGGGCAGCCGGGCGCTCGTCACCCTCATGTACGGGCGCAAGCGCAAGCTCGCCCGGTTGCCGATCTAGCCCGACTTCGGGCTCCCCTCGGACCGCTCTTCAGGACTCTGACGTGGAATTTTTCAGCCATCAAACCAGCTATCCGTTCATGGCCACACGCCGGGTGTGGTATGGACTGTCGGCGATCCTGATGATCGCCTCCATCGCGCTGCTCTTCACCCGCGGCCTCAATCTCGCCATCGACTTCACGGGCGGGGTGACGGCGCAGGCGAGCTTCCCGACCAGCGTGGACCTCGGAGCGGTGCGAGCGCAGCTCACCGAGGCGGGCTTCCGCTCGCCGCAGGTGCAGAACGTCGGCTCCTCTCGCACCATCTCGGTGCGCCTGCCCCCCGAGCCAAAGCTCAGCACTCAGCAGATCCATGGCCGGCTGCAGGAGGCCCTGCAGAAGGTCGATCCGCGCGCGGTCGTGCAGCAGCTCGCGGTCGTCGGGCCGGAAGTCGGCAGCCAGCTCGAGATCAGCGCCGCCTGGGCCCTGGGATTCACGCTGCTGCTGATATTCCTCTACATCGCCTTCCGCTTTCACACCTGGCGCCTCTCCTTCGGGGCGATCCTCGCGGTGCTGCACGATCCGATCCTGGTGCTCGGCTGGTTCGCGGCCTCGCATACCTCCTTCGATCTGACGGTGGTCGCGGCCATGCTGGCCGTCATCGGCTACTCGCTGAATGACACGGTGGTGGTGTTCGATCGGATCCGCGAGCGATTCGAGAGCAACCGCCGGCTGGCGCCGAACATCGTGCTCGACCAGTCGATCAACCAGACGCTGTCGCGAACCATCATGACGAAGTTCGTGACCTCCATCGTGGTGGTGGCGCTGCTCGTGCTCGGAGGACCGGTCCTCAAGGGATTCTCCGAGGCGCTGCTCATCGGCATCCTGGCGGGCACGTACTCGAGCATCTACATCTCGAGCGCGGTGGCGCTGGAGTGCGGCCTGACCGCCGAGCACATCTTCCCGACGGTCAAGAAGACGGCGCTCGACAGCCAGCCTTAGCTTATTGGCGCAAATCGCTCCCGGCGATTTGCGCGGCCAGCCCATTCACCGCCTTTGACCTCGCGGCCCAGGGACGGCCCTGGGCCGCTTGATCGATTGCTTTCGGGCGGGAGACGGGGGCTAGTTGATGGCGGTGCGGGGTTGCGCAGAGGCCATCTGCTCCCGCACCTTGCTGTGGCGGTAGCCGTAGAAGACGTAGACGAGCGCACCGACGATCGTCCAGACGACGAGCCGGATCCACGTCGCCGTGCCCAGGAAGACCATCATCGTGAAGCAGATGGCGGCGCCCGCAAGGCAGGTGAACCACGGCCAGGGTGCCTTGAACGGGCGCGGCAGGTCCGGGCGCTTGTAGCGCAGGATGAGCACCCCGAGACACACGGTGACGAATGCCGCGAGCGTGCCGATCGACACCAGCTGGCCGAGGATGCCGACCGGGAAGAGTCCACCGATGATGGCCGCGGCGACTCCGGTGATCACCGTGCCGACAGAGGGGGTGCGGAAGGTGGGGTGGACCCGGCCGAAGAACTTCGGCAGCAGTCCGTCCTGCGACATCGCCAGGAAGATGCGGGCCTGCGCCAGCGTCATCACCAGCATCACCGAGGTCATTCCGGCGAGGGCGCCGATGTCGACCACGGCGCTCAGCCAGCGGTGCGGCTCGTAGGTCGTGAGCGCGAGCGCGATCGGCGCGGCCACATCGAGCTTCTTGTAGCTGATCATGCCGGTGAGGATCACCGAGACGATCACGTAGAGGAGGGTGCAGATGACGAGGCTGGCGAGGATGCCGATCGGCATGTCGCGCTGCGGATTCTTCGCTTCCTGCGCCGTGGTGGAGATCGCATCGAAGCCGATGTAGGCGAAGAAGATGACGCCGGCGGCGGCGAATATGCCGCTCACGCCGTAGACGCCCATCTGGCCGGTGTTCGGCGGAATGAACGGGTGCCAGTTGTGCGGCTGGATGAAGCCGACGCCCAGGCCGATGAACAGCAGCACGACCGCGACCTTGATCGACACGATCACGGAGTTGAACGCCGAGGACTGCTTGATGCCGATGTAGCAGATCGTGGCGAGCACGGCCACGATGATGACCGCGGGCACGTTGAGCACCGCGCCGGTGTGGATCACGCGGAAGCTGTCGGTGGCGGCCTGGGCGAAGGGCGCATGGGACAGCGCGTATGGCAGATGGATGCCGAAGAGATCGAGGAAGTTGAGCAGGTATCCGGACCATCCCACCGAGACCGTCGCGACCGCGAACATGTACTCGAGGATGAGATTCCAGCCGATGAACCAGGCGACGCCTTCGCCGAGGGTCGCGTACGAGTAGGAGTAGGCGCTGCCGGACACCGGGATCATGGCCGCGAACTCGGCGTAGCAGAGCCCCGCGAACGCGCAGCCGATGCCCGCAATGATGAACGAGAGCGCCAGAGCGGGCCCGGCGTGCTCCGCGGCGGCCGTGCCGGTCAGAACGAAAATGCCGGTACCGATGATCCCGCCGATACCGAGCAGAGTGAGCGCCGTGGCCGAGAGCGTGCGGTGCAACTGCTGGCCCGCTGCGTCGGCTTCCTTGATTTCGGCGATCGACTTGGTGGCAAAAAGTTGGCTTCGCATGCGTCGGGACTCTACACAAGCGGTTCCGTCAAAGCCAGCAAGGACCCCGGCGGCAGACGCGCCGCGGGCCCGGATCGGCGCAAATCAGGAATCGCGCGATGTGTCCGGGACGTGCGGCGCGAAGAGCTCCAGCAGCGCCGCGTACACCTTGGGCGTCCCGGCGACGACATCGCCCCCCTGGGCGTACTCCGCGCCCGTGAGCGTGCCGATGCGGCCACCCGCCTCCAGGATGAGGAGAGTTCCGGCCGCCGTGTCCCAGGGCGAGAGCCCGATCTCCCAGAAGCCGTCGGTCCTGCCCGCTGCGACATAAGCCAGATCGAGCGCGGCGGCCCCGGGACGGCGCACGCCCGCGGTGCTCTGCATTGCGGCCTTGAGCATCGCCAGATACGCGTCCATGTAGCGCGTGTTCGCGCGGAAGGGAAACCCCGTGCCGATGAGGGCGCCCTCGAGCGTGCGCTGCTTGCTGACGCGGATGCGACGGTTATCGAGGTGCGCGCCACTGCCGCGCGTCGACGTGAAGAGCTCCTGCCGCATGGGGTCGTAGACCACCGCATGCTCCAGGCGGCCTTTCTGCTGGCAGGCGATCGACACCGCGAAGGTCGGGAAGCCGTGCAGGAAGTTGGTCGTACCGTCGAGCGGATCGATGATCCACACCGTATCGTTATCGCCGCTGCGGCCGCTTTCCTCGGCCAGGACCGCATGGTCGGGATAGTGGCGGCGGATGATGCCGATGATTTCCTGCTCGGCGTTGCGGTCGACCTCGCTGACGAAGTCGTTGCGGCCCTTGGACGTGACGGTGAGCGATTCGAGCCGGTTGAGGCTGCGGATGATGACCTCGCCGGCGCGGCGCGCGGCGCGTACTGCAATATTGAGAAGCGGGTGCACGACGCGTAGGGTAGCAGATCGCCATGGATCAACCGGACATCCGCATCGTTCTCGTCGAGCCCTCGCACCCCGGAAACATCGGGGCGGTCGCCCGCGCCATGAAGAACATGGGGCTGGAGCGGCTGGTGCTGGTCGATCCGCGCCAGTTCCCCCACAGCGAGGCGATCGCCCGCGCTTCTGGGGCGGATGATGTGCTGGCGAACGCCCGCGTCGTGGCAACCGTCGCCGAAGCGGTCGCCGGCTGCGGGCTCATCCTGGCCACGACGTCACGGACGCGGGACCAGTATTTTCGCGTGGCGGACGTGCGCGATGCGGCGGAGCGGGTTCTGCGTGAATCACGGCGGGGCCCGGTGGCGGTGCTCTTCGGCTCGGAGCGCGCGGGCCTCACCAATGAGCAGCTCGAGGCTGCGCACCTGCTGATCCGGATTCCGGCGAGCGAGTCCTATCCATCGCTCAACCTCGCCATGGCGGTGCAGATCGTCGCCTACGAGCTGTTCCGCGCGAGCGGCGTCCACATCGATCCGACGCCCGCCGCGGGCCCGCTCGCGGATCCGGTGGAAATGCAGAGGCTCTACGAGCACCTCGCCCAGGTGTTGGAAGAGATCGACTTCCGCGACCGCACCCAGGGCGGCACGCATCTCATGGCGCGGCTGCGCCGGCTGTTTCAGCGCGCGGCGCTCGATCGCAACGAAGTCAACATCCTGCGGGGCATCCTGACGGCGGTGCAGAGCCGCCGGCGGCGCGCCGGCTCGGCGCCGGATCGGCCGTGAGCGAGCCGGTCTATCTCGACTATGCCGCCACCACGCCCGTGGATCCTGCAGTGGCCGGGGCGGTCGGGCAGTGCCTGACCGGTCTGGATGGGCTCGGCAATGCCTCGTCGGCCACGCACCGCTTCGGCCGGCGCGCCGCCGAGCAGATCGAGCGCTCGCGCGCCGAGGTCGCGGCGCTCATCGGCGCCGCGGCCGCGGAGATCGTCTTTACCTCCGGGGCCACCGAGTCCAACAATCTGGCCATCCTCGGCGCCGCGCGCGCCAATGCGCACCGGGGACGGCACGTCGTGAGCTCGCGGATCGAGCACAAGGCGGTGCTCGATCCAGTGAAGCGGCTGGAGCGGGAAGGCTTCTCGGTCACGCTGGTCTCGCCCGACCGCAGCGGAAGAGTCGACGCGCAGGCGGTGGCGGCGGCTCTGCGCCCGGACACGGTGCTGGTCTCGATCATGCTCGTGAACAACGAGATCGGCGTGATCCAGGATGTCGCCGCGATCGGCGCGCTGTGCCGGTCGCGCGGGGTGTACTTTCACACGGATGCCGCACAGGCGGCCGGCAAGATCCCGATCGACGTCGGTACGCTGCCGCTCGATTTCATGTCTCTCACGGCGCACAAGCTCTACGGGCCGAAGGGCGTCGGAGCGCTCTACGTGCGCAGCGAAGCTCGCGCGCACCTGCAGCCGATCCTCTTCGGGGGGGGACAGGAGAGGGGGCTGCGGCCGGGAACTCCGCCGACCCACCAGATCGTGGGCTTCGGCGTGGCCTGCGACCTCGCCCGCCGCGCCTTGCCGGCCGAGCCGGCGCGCCTTGCCGGCCTGCGTGAGCAGCTGTGGAGGGGCCTCTCGACCCTCGGCGGCGTCCACGCGAACGGCGAGGGTGCAGCTTGCGTCCCCGGCATCCTCAGCGTGTCCTTCGAGGGCATCGAGGGCGAGAGCCTGGTCATGGGGCTGCGGGAGCTGGCGCTCTCCACGGGATCCGCATGCAATTCGGCGTCGGGGGAGCCTTCCTATGTGCTTCGCGCCCTCGGCAGAGACACGCAGCTCGCCCAGAGCACGCTGCGGCTGAGCTATGGGCGGTTCAGCCTTCCGGAGCACATCGAGCTGGCTGTGGACGCCATACGTCGGGAGGTCACGCGGCTTCGAGCGATCTCGCCTGCGTCAGAGCCCGCGCTAGCCTCCCGGGGCGAGGTGGTCGGGGAAGCCGGCGGCCCGGGCCAGGAGGCCTGGGTCCGGTTCAGGCTCTCCGTGGCGGACGGCAGCGTGAAGAGCGTACTGTTCAAAGCGTACGGCTGTCCGCATACTCTGGCCGTTACCGCATGGGTGGCCGAGCGGCTGCGTGGCCGGAGCCGCGCGGAGCTGGCGCCGGGAACACCGGCCGAGTGGGCCGATACGCTTGCCGTTCCCGTCGAGAAACTCGGACGCCTGCTAGTGGTCGAAGATGCGCTCGTGGACTGTGCCCGGCACTGGCCCGAGCCGGAGTAAAATCGCTCCATGGCCATCTCGCTTACAGAATCCGCTGCCGATCGCATCAAGACGTTTCTCACCGCGCGAGGACATGGCATCGGCCTGCGCCTCGGGGTCCGCAAGACCGGCTGCTCGGGCTTCGCGTACGTCGTGAACTATGCCGATGAAGTCCACGCCGGGGAACTCGTGTTCGAGGACCGGGGGGTTAAGGTCTGCGTCGATGCCGATAGCCTGCCCCTGATCGACGGAACCACAGTGGATTTCGTCAAGCAGGGCCTCAATGAGGCATTCCGCTTCCGCAACCCCAACGTCAAGGGGGAGTGCGGCTGCGGGGAGAGCTTTTCAGTCTAGGCGGCGGTCGGCCTTTTGCCGGGGGGGCTGGCTAAAGGGTAAACTGTCCGGCTTCATTTCCAGATCAGTTCCCGAAAGGACCCCCGAATGGCGCTCGAGCGCACCCTCTCCATCGTCAAGCCCGACGGCGTCAGCCGCAATCTCATCGGCGAGGTCTATCGCCGCTTCGAGAAGGCGGGCCTCACCATCATTGCCGCCCGCATGCTGCGCCTCTCCGAGCGCGAGGCCGAGGGCTTCTATGCCGTTCACCGCGAGCGCCCGTTCTTCAAGGACCTGGTGCGCTACATGACCTCGGGTCCGGTCATCGTCCAGGTGCTCGAGGGCGAGAACGCCATCGCACGCAACCGCGAGATCATGGGCGCCACCGATCCGAAGAAGGCGGCTGCGGGCACCATCCGTGCCGATCTCGCGCTCAGCATCGAGCAGAACGTCGTCCACGGCTCGGATGCGCCGGAGACGGCGGCCCGCGAGATCGCCTACTTCTTCAGCGTCACGGAGCTGCATTCGCGCGGCTGAGCCGCGGCACCGCGCCATGAGCCCTCCCGAGACGACCGCCACGAATCTGCTGGGGCTGCCGCGTCCGGCGCTCGAGTCGTTCGTGGCGCAGCTCGGGAGCAAGCCCTTCCGCGCCCGGCAGCTCATGAACTGGGTGTACAAGCGCGGCGAGTCCTCGTTCGAGCGCATGACGGATCTGGCCAAGGACTTCCGCGCCCGGCTCGCCGAGCGCGCCTGCATCACCACCCCCCAGATCGTCACCGCGCAGCAGTCCGCGGACGGCACGCGCAAATGGCTGCTGCGAGCCGATTCGTCGCAGGCTTTCGAGATGGTCTTCATCCCGGAGGCCGACCGCGGCACCCTCTGCATCTCCTCGCAGGTCGGCTGCGCGCTCGACTGCTCGTTCTGCTCGACGGCGCAACAGGGCTTCAACCGCAACCTGACCACGGCGGAGATCGTCGGCCAGGTCTGGCTGGCCAACCGCGAGCTCGAAGGCTCCTTCGCTCATGACTGCGCTCGCGAGCGGATCGTGACGAACGTGGTCCTGATGGGCATGGGCGAGCCGCTGGCCAACTTCCGCAACGTGGTGCCGGCGCTCGAGATCTTCCTCGATGACTTCGGCTTCGATCTCTCGCGCCGGCGCGTGACGTTGTCGACCTCCGGGCTCGTGCCCCAGATCTACAAGCTCGCCGAGCACAGCAACGTGGCGCTCGCCGTGTCCCTGCACGCGCCCGATGACGAGCTGCGCAACGAGCTCGTTCCGATCAACCGCAGGCATCCGATCGCGGAGCTGCTCGAGGCCTGCTGGCACTACATCGACGAGCAGAACGGCCGCAGCGTCACCTTCGAGTACGTCATGCTGGAGGGCGTCAACGACTCGCCCGCGCAGGCGCGCGCCCTCGCTCGCCTCCTCGCCGGACATCCGGCGAAGGTCAACCTCATCCCGTTCAACCCCTTTCCGGGCACCCGCTACGGCCGCTCCGCGCCCGAAGCGGTGCAGCGCTTCCGCGATGAGCTGATCCGCCGCGGGGTGCTGGCCACGGTGCGCCGTACCCGGGGCGATGACATCGATGCGGCCTGCGGGCAGCTCGCCGGGCGGGTCATCGATCGCACCACGGTGCGGCTCGGCAGCCGGGTGATCGGCGTGGCGGTGCAGGCGTGACGATGTCCTCGAGCACGAGGTCGAGGGGGAGGGCGTTTGGCGCCGCCGCCGCCCTCATGGGCGCCGTGTTGCTCGCGGGCGCGCTGGGAGGCTGTGCGAACCAGCAGGCGATACAGCGGCGTCACAATGCCGCTATCTACAACACGGAGCTCGGGATCGCCTTCATGCGCCGGGGCCAGCTGGCCGTCGCGCAGAAGACACTCGATCGCGCACTGCGGGAAGATCCCGACTCCCCGGACGTGCACAGCGCGCGCGCCCTGCTTTTCGCCAGACTGCGCCAGCCCCGGAAGGCGGATCGCGAGTTCCGCGAGGCGCTGCGGCTTGCGCCCAAGAACCCCGATTACCAGAACAACTACGCGGTTTACCTCTGCAGCGTCGGCCGGGTCGACAAGGGCGTGAGGATCTTCACGGAGGCGGCCAACAACCCGCTTTACATGACGCCGGAGTACGCATACGAGAATGCGGGGATCTGCCTGCGCTCGGCGCACCGCAATACGCAGGCCGCGCAGATGTTCAGGAACGCTCTCGCGGTCCGGCCGGACTTCGCGCAGGCCGCGTGGGAGCTCGCGGATCTCTACTACTCCGACGGCAAGCTCGCTCAGGCGCGCCAGGAGATCGATGCATTCCTCGCCTCGAACCACGAGACCCCGGATCTGCTGCTGCTCGCGGTGAAGGTGACGCGAGCCCAGAAGGACCCGCTCGATGCGGAGCTTTACGCCCGCCGGCTGCAGCTCGACTTCCCGGATTCGGCGCAGGCGCGCGCGCTCGCCGATCTCGGGCGCAACCCGGACTGACGGCCATGTCCGACAGCATTGGCGCGCGGCTGCGCAGCGCCCGTGAGCGTAGCCGCCTCACCATTCTGCAGGCGGCGGAGAGGCTCCACGTCGACCCCTACATCCTCGAGGCGCTCGAAGCCGATGATTTCGAGGCGCTCGGCGCGCCGGTGTACGTGAAGGGACACCTGCGGCACTACGCGGAGCTGGTGGGGGAGCCCGTGGAGGCGCTTTTCGAGCGCTACGCGCAGAGTGCGCGGATGGCGCCGCCGGACCTGACTCGAATCGCCAAGGCCGCCCCGAACGATCCGGGCAGACTCGTGGTACCGGCCGTGGCCGTGGTGATCCTGTTCGCGATTGCGGGCACCGTCTGGTGGGGACTCACGCTTTGGGACCGGCAATGGGGTCCGCGCCCGGTGGTGGTGGCGGTGGCGCCGGTGCCGGGGACCGGATTCGTGCAGCAGCGGCAGCCGGGACCTCGGCCGGTCTCCCTCACGACCGCATCCCCGACGCGATTGTCCGGGCCTGTCGCCCCGGCAGCGGCTTCCACCGCCGCAGTGCCGCGGCACCCGGGCGCTGTCCCGGCCGCGAAGGCGAGCGCATCCGCACAGGGTGAGATCGACGCCACGTTCAAGTACTCCGCCGACAGCTGGACGGAGGTTTACGACGCCACCGGCCGGCGTCTGCTCTACGGCATGTCCACGGGACCTGCGAGCCGTCAGCTCGAAGGAGTGCCGCCGCTCAGCGTCATGCTGGGGGACGCCGATGCCGTCACGATCGAGGTCGGCGGCCACGAGGCGGCGATCTCGCGCTTCGTGAGGTCCGATCATACTGCGCGATTCCTGATTGCCGCCGACGGACGGGTGCTGCCCGCCCCGCCGAAGAAGGGAGGTTGAGTTGACGGTCGAAATCCAGCCGGTCCGCGGGATGAACGATGTCCTGCCCGCAGAGATCGGCGCCTGGCAGCGGCTGGAGGGGTGCGCGCGCGAGCTGCTGCAGTCTTACGGCTACGAGGAGATCCGGGTGCCGGTCGTCGAGCACACCGGGCTCTTCAAGCGCGCCATCGGTGAATACACCGACGTCGTCGAGAAGGAGATGTACACCTTCTGCGACCAGGGCGGGGAGAGCCTGACCCTGCGCCCGGAGGCGACCGCCGGCATCATGCGCGCGCTCATCTCGAACGGGATGCTGCGCGGCCAGCGGCACAAGCTCTGGTGCGTCGGCCCCATGTTCCGACACGAGCGGCCGCAGAAAGGCCGTTACCGCCAGTTCAACCAGATCGACGTGGAGGCGGTCGGTATTCCAGGTCCCGACGTCGATGCGGAGCTGATCGCCCTCACGGCGCGGCTCTGGCGCCGGCTCGGGATCGAGCGGGTTCGGCTCGAGATCAATTCGCTCGGCACCCCGGAGTCGCGGCGCGGTTACCGTGAGGCACTGGTCGGATACTTCCGCCAGCACGAGGGCGCGCTCGATGCCGACAGCCGGCGGCGGCTCGGGGGCAATCCGCTGCGGATCCTCGACAGCAAGAATCCGCAGATGCGGGAGATCATTGCGGGGGCGCCGCTGCTCACCGATCATCTGGATCCGGAGTCGCGCGAGCACTTCGATGCGCTGTGCGCGGCGCTGGACTCGATCGGCGTCGCATACCGCATCAATCCGCGGCTGGTGCGCGGGCTGGATTATTACAGCCGCACGGTATTCGAGTGGATCACGGACGCACTCGGAGCCCAGGATGCCGTATGCTCCGGCGGCCGCTACGATGGGCTGATCGCCCAGCTCGGCGGCGAGGCGACCCCGGGGATCGGCTTCGCCATGGGGATCGAGCGGGTCGTGGAGCTGCTCGTGCAGGCCGGCCAGGCACCCGCGGCCCGGGTCGCGGACGTGTACGTGGTGGTCAGCGGCACCCGTGCGGCGGCCGCGGCCATCGGTCTGGTCGAGAGACTGCGTGATGAGTTGCCCGCGCGGCGATTCGATCTCAATCTCGGCGGGGGAAATTTCAAGGCACAGTTTCGGCGCGCCGACCGCAGCGGCGCGGCGCTCGCGGTGATTCTGGGCGACGACGAGCTGTCGCGCGGTGTCGCGAGCGTGAAACCTTTGCGGAACGAGGCGGGTCAGAGCGAGTGCCCGCTGTCCGAGCTGGCCGCGGCCATAGAAGCGGCGCTCGCCGGCGCCGCGGCGCCGGCGAAATAACTCCTCGAGGAGGGGCGGTGGACGATTATTTGTTGAGCGAACGTGAGCAATGGGAAGCCCTCAAGCGGGGCGTGCGGGAGTACGCGCCGGCCGTGCTGGTCGGTATCGCCATCGCGGCCCTGGGGCTCGGCGGCTATCGCTGGTGGCAGGCCCGCCAGAGCGGCATGGAGCTCGCGGCCGGAGCGATGTTCTTCCAGATGGAGTCGGCCTTCGAGCAGGGTGATACCACCCAGGCCTTCATCCTCCTCGGGGACCTCGAGCGCGACTACCCGTCCTCGCCCTATGCGGACCAGGCACGGCTCGCTTCCGCCAAGGCGTTCGTCCAGGACGGACAGCTCGGCAAGGCGGCCGGCGAGCTGCGCGAGGTCATGCGCCACTCCAGTGACTCCATCCTGCGGCTCATCGCGCGGCTGCGGCTCGCGCGCGTGCAGATCGCGCAGCATCAGCCTTCGCAGGCGCTCGCCACGTTGAGCGGCGCCGATCCCGGTGCGCTCGCGGCCCAATATGCCGTGGCGCGCGGTGATGCCTACTACGCCATGGGCAACAAGTCCGCCGCCCTCGCGCAGTATCGGCTGGCCAAGGCGACCGACACCGGAGGTCAGACCGATACCGGGCTGCTCGATCTCGAGATCGCCGATCTGGCGGCCGATGTCGCCGCGCCCGCCGCGCCGGCCACTGCGAGCCCGACCGCTCCCGCCGCGTCCGGCAAATCCGCCACGCCTCCCGCCCCGAGCGGTCAGCACCCCAGGAAACCGTGAGGGCTCCCTTGCAAACCCACACCGCGCGAACCCTGCGCTGGCTGGCCGTCGCGGCCGCGGCGCTCTCTCTGCTGGCCGCCTGCTCGAAGAACAAGAATCCGGATCAGCCCGCGAAGCTCGCCCCGATCAAGTCGACACTGCGCGTGCGGCACATCTGGAGCGCGAGCGTGGAAAGCGGCTGGCACATCTTCGGCGACGGGGGAATCGCGCAGCTGCGCCTCGGGCTGGGTCTCGCCGTCGACGGGACTCGCGTGTACGCGTCGGGTCACGGCGGTGAGATCGCGGCATTCGATCTGAAAACCGGGCACAGGCTCTGGACCACCAACACCCGGCTGCCGCTCGGCGGCGGCCCGGCGGTCCGGGGCGACCTGCTGGTCGCGGGTGCGACCGACGGCCACGTCGTCGCCCTGAATGCCGCCACCGGCAAGCGGCTCTGGACGGTGCTGATCAACGGCTCGGTGATCTCGGCGCCGGCCATTGCCGACAATGTGGTGGCGGTGCGCTCGGTCGACGGGAAGCTGCGCGGCCTCTCTCCGACCGATGGCCACGAGCTCTGGGAAGCCGGCCAGGACGTGCCGTCCCTCTCGCTTCGCGGCACTTCAACGCCGGTGATCGCGGGCGATCTCATCATCTGCGGCTTCGATAACGGCAAGGTTCTCGCCGTCAACGCGAGCGACGGCTCGCAGGCCTGGCAGGCGACCGTCTCATCGCCCCACGGCCGCACGGAGATCGAGCGCCTGGCGGATGTCGATGGACCGGTGAGTGTCGCCGGCAATGATGTCTACGCGGTGGGATATCACGGCAACGTGACCATGCTGGCGCTCAAGAATGGCCAGACCTGGTGGGCGCACAAGGCCTCGAGCTTCCGGGGACTGGCGCTGGGCAAGGATGCGGTCTACATGTCGACGGCTGACGGACAGGTCGTTGCGCTCGATCGCGCCAACGGTGCCGTGATCTGGCGCCAGCCCGCGTTGCGTTATCGCAGCCTCACGGCCGTGGCGGTGAGTGCCGATGCGGTGATCACCGGCGATTTCCAGGGATACGTGCACTTCCTCGACAAGCGCACCGGCGCCTTCATCGCACGCGTGCGGGCCGGCGGGGCGCGCATCAGCAACCCTCCGATCGTCAGAGGCAACGAGGTAGTGGTCATCAACGACGATGGCCGCATCAGCGCGTACCGGATGTCCCCCCGCACATAACACAAGCAGCAGCCCCCCATGCTGCCCATCGTCGCTCTCGTAGGCCGGCCCAACGTCGGCAAATCGACCCTGTTCAACGTGCTCACCGGCACGCGTGACGCCATCGTCGCGGATCTGCCGGGGCTCACCCGTGACCGGCAATACGGCTTCGGGCGCGTGGGTCCGATGCCATTCGTGGTCATCGATACGGGTGGCCTGGTCGAGAACCCGAAAGGAATCGAGGGGCCGATGCGCGCGCAGACCGAGCGCGCCGTGGCCGAGGCGGATCGGCTCATTCTGCTGGTCGACGGCCGGGCCGGGCTGACGCCCCAGGATGCCTTCGTCGCCCGGGAGCTGCGCAAGTCAGGCAAGCCGACGACGGTCGCCGTCAACAAGTCGGAAGGGCTGGACCTCGATGTGGTGGCGGCTGATTTCCATGCGCTCGGTCTCGGCGAGCCGCTCGGCATCGCGGCGAGTCACGGACAGGGTTGCGAGGAGCTGATGGCGCAGGCGCTCGCCGGCCTGGAGCCGCCGGCGGCGGATACGACGGACCCGGCTGCCGAAGGCGTGCGCATCGCCATCATCGGGCGCCCGAATGTCGGCAAGTCGACGCTCGTCAATCGGCTGATCGGCGAGGAGCGCGTCATCGCCAGCGACCAGCCGGGCACCACCCGTGACAGCATTCTCGTGCCCTTCGAGCGCGACGGGCGCAAATTTCAGCTGATCGACACCGCGGGAATGCGCCGCCGCGCCCGGGTGGAGGATGTCATCGAGCGCGCGAGCGTCGCCAAGACGCTGCAGGCGATCGATGAGGCGCATGTCGTGATCCTCGTCGTCGATGCACACGACACCGTCACGGAGCAGGATGCGAGCGTGCTCGGGGTCGCGCTCCAGCGCGGCCGCGCGCTCATCATCGCCATCAACAAGTGGGACGGTATTCCGCCCGACCAACGCGAAGAGATCCACCGGCAGCTGGCGCTGAAGCTTGACTTCGTGCCGTTTGCGCCGCTCCACTTCATCTCCGCGCGCCATGGCACGGGCGTCGGTGAGCTCATGCAGTCGGCCGTACGCGGTTACGAGGCCGCGATGCGGGAGATGCCCACCCGGGAGCTGACGCGCACGCTGGAGCATGCATTGACGGTACACCAGCCCCCGCTGGTGCACGGACGGCGGATCAAGCTGCGATACGCGCACCAAGGCGGCCGGAATCCGCCCCGGATCGTCATCCACGGCAATCAGACAGCGTCCGTACCGGACGCCTATACGCGGTACCTGGCGAACATCTTTCGCAAGACGTTCGACCTGTTCGCGACGCCCGTCGTCATCGAGTATCGGACGGACACCAACCCGTACGACCGCTCCAGAAGGGTGCGCCGCGGATCGCGACCCAGGGCACGGTGATCGTGCCTCACCGGCGCTGCCCGGCTCTCCTCGTCAGCGCGCCCGCTTCCGGGCAGGGCAAGACGACCGTCACCGCCGCCCTGGCCCGCCACCATGCCGCGCAGGGCCGCGTCGTACAGGTCCTCAAGACCGGGCCCGACTTTCTCGATCCCATGATTCTCGAGCGCGCGAGCGGCCGCCCCGTCTATCAGCTCGACCTGTGGATGGGCGGCGAAGCGCATTGCCGCAGCCTTCTCCATGAGGCGGCGGGCGCCGCCGACCTCATCCTGGTGGAAGGCGTGATGGGGCTTTACGACGGCACGCCGAGCAGCGCCGACCTGGCGCGGCTCTTTGGGCTGCCTGTCCTTGCCGTCATCGATGCCGAGGCGATGGCGCAGACCTTCGGCGCCATCGCCTATGGCCTCGCCCACTACGCCCCGGCGCCTTTTCAGGCCGTGATACGGCCTGTCGGGGATCGGGTGCGCCGCAGGATGCCCAGGTAGTAGACCACGTAGTAGCCGACCAGGGTCCCGAGGATCACCAGCGTCAGGGGGTTGTGCCGATAGAGCGAGGCGAGATCCTGACCCGCGACCGCACCCGGCAGCATGCCG
>DASTAC010000180.1:0-22551 GCA_035713045.1 Steroidobacteraceae bacterium | reverse complement strand
CGTTTCGAACCGTGGCAGCCGCGAAGCCGCGGGGGCGGTACTGCAACGGGGGATCGGTACCACGCGATGTCATTTGATGTCACGGAATAGGCGCCACGCGGCCGATGTCGCGGAGGGTGTTGGCCTCGATGATCGGGTCGGAATCAGGGTCGTCCGGATCGCTACCCGACAGGATCTGTTCCATCTCGAATCGCGGACGCGGGCCATCGCCCAATGATGGGCTTGGCCCAGTCCTCGATCGGTTCGTGCTCTTCGCCCCAGTAGCGGGCCAGCCGTTCGGATTAGACGCGCCTGGTGCTTGAACTTGCCATGGCCTTCGGAGAGGATGGCAGGCGCATCAGCCGGCGAAATCTCCTGTCCCGACCGGGCCAATTTGGCCTCGATCGCGAGCACGCGGAAGATCTGATGAAGCGGATTGGTGCAACTGTCGCTCAGTGCTGGCGGGAAACGTTGCTTACGCTCGGGGCAGACCCTCGATCGGTCGATCGGCTCGCCTCGTGGTTTGACTTTGCTGACGAGCTTGCGAGACCGGAATCAGATACTGGCAAACCGCGTGGTGCAGGATGAGCCAGTGCAGTGCTCCGGGGGGAACCGGGAATCAAAGGTCGCTCGGGAGCTGCTCGAGTTGGAATGCCGTACTCAATGCGCGGCTGGGCGCGGTCTGATACAGCCGTGTGAGCGAGCGCCGCGGGCTTCAAGGTGACCAGCTGTCCCAAATTCGAGCAGCGAATCCTCAGGAAATATCGATAAGTCTTTGTTCTGAATGGTGGGCGGTGCCGGGATGGAACCAGTGGCCCCTGCCGTGTGAAGGCAGTCCGCGGACTACTTCGCGCTGGCAGGCTCCGCTGCGAGGAACACGAGCGAGCACTCCGCGCGCTCGAGCAGCACCGAGGCGACATCGCCGAAGTTGAGCGGATCGCCGGGGCGGGGGCTGACGCCCATGACCAGCATGTCGTGACGGCCGGCGCCTATTTCCCGCAGGATCGCCGTTTCGGCCTCACGGTGACTGCGCACTGTGGATCGAACGTTGACGGAGTACGCGCGCGCGAGTTGCACGATCTCCTCCGTGATGGGGTTGTTGGAGGGTTCCTCTTCGGCTTCTTCCTGGCGGCCGAAGAGCGCCCCGAGGCGCTTGTGCAGGGGCGGGCGCACGGAGGCACGGCCCTCTATGTGCAGCGCCGTCACGGAGCCGCGCGAAGCCTGTGCCAGCGCCACCGCGAGCTCCGCCCCGCGGCGCGAGATGCTCGTTCCTGAAACCGGCACCAGGATGTTGAGCGGCGCACGCAACCTTCCCGAGCGATGCTCGTTGCGGGCGAATACGACGGCGAACGGGCCGGAGAACTCGGCGGCGCTCTGCGCGATCTCACGATAGAGCCCTGGGCCCTGGGAGGCGGCCTCCCGCCCGATGAGGAGCAGGCCATACCCCTTGCGGTCCTCGGAGCGGATCGCCTCACCGGCGGGCTGCGGTTCCTCCACGCGCAGCGTCAGATCGAGCGGCTCCGAGCGGCCATGTTCCGCGCCTCCCGATTCGGCTGCCTCGCGGATCACGGCGGTGGTGTGGTCCGCCGCGGCGCTCGTCGCGGCGGTGCGTCCGAAATGCAGCGCGGTGGCGGGGATCTGGCGCAGGCCCGCGACGAGACCCGCGAGCCGCGAGGCGAGCTGCCCGCTCGGGCTCGAGTCGGCCGCGAGCAGCAGCCGCTCGACGCTGGAGAGGAAGCCGCGTGCTTCCAGGGCCTCGCGCTCGAGGCGTGCGGCCTCTTCCGGGCGCATCGGCAGGCGCTGCAGCGCCCAGCGCAGCATCGGTGGCATCGCCAGGGTCGTCACCAGCGCCATCACCACGATGGCGGTGAAGAATCTCGGATCGATGAGGCCCATCGAGAGCCCGATCGAGGCGATGATCACCTCGGTCGAGCCGCGGGCGTTCATGCCGCAGCCCATGGCGAGGGACTCCGCGCCCGTGAGCCCCGCCAGCCGGCCACCCAGGGTCGCGCCGGAGAACTTGCCGAGGCTGGCCACCACGATGAGGCCTGCCGTCAGCAACAGCATGTTGGGCTGCGCGAGCGACGCGACATTGGTGGCGAGGCCGGCGAGTCCGAAGAATACCGGCATGAAAAGCGCCACGATGAGCCCCCGCAGCTGCTCCTCGATGTGCCGCGTCAGGATGGGCGACTCGCCGATCAGGATCCCGGCCACGAAGGCGCCGAGTACCGTTTGCACACCGATCGCTTCCGTGACGAGGGCCATGACGCCCGTGATGACCAGGATGACCGTGATCACCGGCAGCTCGCTCACGAAGTGATCGTTCGTCCAGCGGATTGCATGAAAGACCAGCCGGCGGCCCGCCGTGATGCTGAACCCGAGAAACGCGAGGGTCCCGAATACGCTGCGCGAAAAGCCGACGAGGTCGATGCTGCCGTGTCGGGCCAGACCCAGGATCACCGACACCAGGATCCAGCCGATGGCGTCGTCGATGATGGCTGCGGCCAGCATGACCTGACCCACGGTGCGCCGGATGAAGCCGAGATCGCGCACGACGACCGCCACGATCTTGACCGAGGAGATCGCGAGCGCCGTGCCGACGAAGAGACCGAGAAGGAGCCGCTGTTGCGGTTGGTGCAGCATCGGGGCGGGCAGCAGCTCGATCGCCAGCCAGCCGCAGAGGAAGGGTAGGGCGATGCCGGCCAGCGATACGCTGACGGCGGCGCGGCCGGAGTGTCGCATGACGGTGAGGTCTGTCTCCATGCCGGTGAGGAGCAGCAGGAGGAGCACCCCGAGCTGCCCGACGGCGCTGAGCATGGCCTGCTGCTGCGGCGAGTGCGGAAAGAGGGCGAGCTCCGCCGCGGGCGCGATGTGCCCGAGGACCGAGGGTCCGAGCACGATGCCGGCGAGGAGCTGGCCCATCACCGGCGGCTGGCCCCAGCGGGCGAGGAGCTCGCCGACGAGGCGCCCCACGACGAGCAGCACCACGATCTGCGACAGGAAGATGGCGGCCGACGCGCCGAGGTCCGAAGGATGCAAGCCCGTCACCCTGGCAATTTCTCGGCACCAGAGTCTAACGGGCCATCCAGGGTACCGGCCATGCCATAATCCAGCCATGCCGCCGCAGACCCTGAGATCCGCCGTCGCGACTGCCGGTGCCGCGGGAAGCCCCGCGAAATCCGACGGCGCGGGCGCGAATGCACCGAGCGCCGTGGGCTTCGCGGGGTCGCGCAGCGCGAGCGCGACCATTCTCATCTGCCGCCCGAACACGCGCCTCGGAAACACCCTGCTGATGACGCCGCTGCTCGAGGAGATCGAGGCGAGGATGCCTGCTGCCCAGGTCGAGATCCTGACGGCCTGTCCGGCCGCGCACGAGGTATTCCGGGAGTTTCCCTCCGTGCGGCGCGTGCACCAGCTGCCGTTTCGCGGGGTGCGACATCCCGTGCGGCATCTGCTCACGCTCCTCGGCGTGAGGCGGCGGCGCTACGACGTCCTGATCGATCCCTGCCCGCGGTCGTGGACCTCCCGCTTCCTGACGCGGCATCTGCCGGCGCGCCTTAAGCTCGGCTTCGCGAGCGGCCACAAGACCGATGGGATCGATGTCAGCGTTCCCTTCGCCGGCGCGCCGGTGCACATGGGGGATTATCCCGTGTATCTGCTGCGCCGCGGCCTCCTCGGTCTCGATGAGACGGCCGCTGGCGCGGAAAATCCCAAGCTCAGCATCCGCCTGACCGAGGCCGAGCGTCTCGCCGGCCAAGAGGATGTGGAGCGCGTGCTCGGCGGCGCGCGCCAGGGGCCCGTCGTGGCCGTGGCGGCGCATGCGACCGGCGCGAAGCGCTTCAGTGTCGAGTGGTGGCGCGACATGATCGCAAGCCTCCAGAGGCGTGTGCCGGGCGCCCAGGTGATCGAGATCCGTCCACCCAACGGCATGGCGGCCCTGCCCGAGCTGTCCGCGTACTACTCACGCCGGGTGCGCCAGGTGGCGGCGGTCGCGGCGGCGGCCGATTGTTTCGTCTGCGCCGACTCCGGCCTCATGCACCTGAGCGCCGCCACGGATGCCACCACGGTCGGGCTATTCAAGGTGACGGAGCCGCGGCTCTACGCGCCGCGCCGCGGAGTGAGCTGCGCAGTGACCGCGAGCGATGGTGCGCCGGAGCTGGTCGCCGAGCGCGTCGCGCAACTGCTGACGGAGAAGGCCTGAGAGGGCCTGAGGGCGAGACAGCCCGCGCCGCCGCCCCCGGGGGGCGCGGCTCTACTCCACCACTTCGAGCCGGCACGTGAGGAGCGATGCGCGATCCGCGCTCGGTCCGCCGAGGATCTCGATGGCTCCCGGCTCGAGCGCCGGCTCGAGATCAGGTCCCGGCGCGCGCAGCTCCGGCAGAGCGAGCGTCAGAGTCAGTGTGCCGCGTGCGCCCGGATCCAGCGTGATCTTGCCCACGCCATGCAGCTCCAGCGTCGGCGGTGCGATGCGCGACTTCAGGCGCCGCGTGAAGAGGAACACCGTCTCTTCGGCTCGGCGGGTGCCGTGGTTCTCGACGTCCACCCGGACCTCCACCGTGTCCGACGCCCGGGCCGACTCCGGTGTCACGCGCAGGCGGCTCAGGGTGAACCGCCCGTAGGTCAGCCCGTGGCCGAAGGGGAAGAGCGGACCGGTGGACTCGTCGATGTACCGGCTCGCGAAAGGGCCTGCCAGATCGGCGGGGCGGCCGCCGCTGCGCTGACCGAAGAAGAGCGGAATCTGGCCGACCGCGCGCGGCCAGGTGATCGGCGTGCGTCCGCTGGGCGAGGTGCGTCCCGTCAGGACATCGGCGATCGCGTGGCCGGCTTCGCATCCCGGGAACCAGGCCGCGAGCAGCGCGCTCGCGCGCTCCGCAAGCCAGGGAACGATGAGGGGGCGGCCGCTGAAGAGAACCGCGATCACCGCAATGGCGCCGGCGCGCTGCAGGACCGCCTCGGCCAGCTCGCGCTGCCGCCCGGGCAGGCCCGGATGGGCGCGCGAGGCGGCCTCGCCGCTCATCGTGGCGGCTTCCCCGAGACAAAGCACGATGGCTTCGGCTCCGTCACAGAGCTCCAGGGCGGCGGCGATGCCGCTGTCGTCCGCATCGGCGATCCCGCACCCGATCGCATGCCGGATCTGCGCCTGCGGCAGTGCCGCGCGAAGCCCGTCGAGGACGCTGACCTGCGCCTCGGGATCCGCCGCCGACCACCAGGGGCCGCGCATCTCCGCTGGCGCATCCGCCAATGGGCCGAGGAGCGCCAGGCGGCGGATGCCGGCCGGGAGCGGCAGCGCGTCGCTCCCGTTGGTCAGCAGCACCAGGGAGCGAGATCCGATGTCCCGCGCCACCCGGCGCCGCTCGGCTATCGTCCCGGCGCTCTCCGCGGCGGCGCCCCGGCCGTAAGGATCCTCGAAGAGCCCGAGGCGCGCCTTCAGGGTCAACACCCTGCGGACGGACTCATCGATTTGCGCGGCGCTGACGAGCCCGCGCTCGAGCGCCACCGGCAACCCCTCGAGATACGCCCCGGAGACCATGTCGATGTCGACGCCCGCCTCGAGAGCCAGCGCCGCCGCTTCGATGAGGTCGGCGGCGACACCGTGTTGGATGAGCTCCGCAACCGCGTTGTAGTCGCTCACCACGACGCCCTCGAACCCGAGCTGCCGGCGAAGACACCCGCGCAGCATTCCCGAGTGGGCCGTCATGGGAATCCCGGCGAGGTCGGTGAAGGCCGGCATCACCGCGGCCACGCCAGCCTCGACTGCGGCCGCGAAGGGCGGCAGGTGGACCTCGAGCAGGGCCCGGTCGGAGAGATCCACCGAGGCATACTCGCGGCCGGCGGTCACCGCGCCATAGCCGCAGAAGTGCTTGGCCACGGCGGCGACCGCGCCGCGGTCGGCGAGATCGCCGCCCTGAAAGCCGCGGACCTTTGCCTCGGCCAGCCGTGCCCCCACCCACGCCGATTCGCCCGGTCCCTCGACAATCCGGCCCCAGCGCGGGTCCCGGCAGACATCGAGCATGGGCGCGAAGGTCATGGCGATGCCATCGGCGGCCGCTTCCCGGGCGGACTCCCGGGCCGACAGAGCCCAGGCCTGGGGATCGAACAGGGCGGCTTCCGCCAGCGGCGGCGGGAAGAGGGTGCGGTGGCCGTGGATGACATCGAGGCCGATCAGCAGGGGGATCCCGAGCCGCGATTCCTCGACTGCGATGCGCTGCATTTCTCGCGCGGCGGCCGCCCCGATAAGATTGAGGAGATTGCCGATCCTGCCGGAGCGGATGTCGCTCACGGAGTGGCCGGTGATCACCGGCCCGGTCACGGTGTGGCTGGCGGACATCATGGTGAGCTGACCGAGCTTCTCGGTCAGGGTCATCCGGCCGATGAGCGAGTCGATGCGCCCTGCGTCTTGCCTTTTCAGTGGCTTCATGAGGAATTCCGGCTTGCGGGCGGCGGCGGCCGACCCGTTACGATGACGTCACGATGATAGACGCGGAAGACCACAGCAGCGACAGCCATCCGCCGGAGACGGAGGTCGCCCACTCGGGCCTCGTGCCGCAGCTCGTCATGATGGTGCGGGCGCTGCTCGCCTCGCCGGTGGGTAAGTCGCTCATCGCGCTCACCGTGGCGGTCTTCGTCGTGATCGCGGCCACGGCCTACGGGCAGGTGTGGCTCAACCGCTGGAACCAGCCCTTCTACGATGCGCTGACGCGGCGGGATTTCCGCGACTTCGTGTTCCAGCTCGGGATGTTCTTCATCATCGCCAGCTGCCTCCTCGTCCTGAACGTGGCGCAGCGCTGGCTGGTGGAGGCGCTGAAGGTGAAGCTGCGGGAAGGCCTGGTGGGGGATCTCATCCGCGACTGGATGAGCCCCCGGCGCGCCTTCTGGCTCGCCAATGCCGGGCCGATGGGGGTCAATCCCGATCAGCGCATGCACGAGGATGCGCGCCATCTGTGCGAGCTGTCGGCGGCCCTCGGCACGGAGCTGATGCAGGCCTCGGTGCTGCTCGTCACCTTCATCGGGGTCCTCTGGGTGCTGTCCCGCGGCTTCTCCATCACGATCGCCGGCCACGACGTCGCGGTTCCCGGCTACATGGTCTGGGCCGCGATCCTGTACGCGGGGCTCGGCTCGCTCCTCTCCTACTGGGTGGGGGGGAGCCTCATCGGGCGCAATGCCGAGCGTTATGCGCGCGAGGCGGACCTGCGCTTCGCCCTCGTGCGGGTGAACGAGCATCTCGACGGCATCACCCTTGCGGCGGGTGAGGAGGGCGAGCGGCGGCGGCTCGAGGGGAGCCTCGGAGCCGTGCTGCAGGCGACCTGGCGGCTGGTCACCGGGCTCACCAATCTCACCTGGATCACGGCCGGGTTCGGCTGGGTGATGATCGTCGCGCCGATCCTGGTCGCGGCGCCGCTCTACTTCGACGGCAGGCTCACCTTCGGCGGCATGATGATGGCCGCGGCGGCCTTCACCCAGGCGCAGTCCTCGCTGCGCTGGTTCGTCGACAACTTCAGCCAGATCGCGGACTGGCGCGCGACGCTCCTCAGGGTGGCCAACTTCCGCCGTGCGGTCGTGACCACCGACGTCAAGCACGAGGTCGAGAGCCACATCACCTACGCGGAGGGGATCGCCGGCCGGATCGTCATCGAAGGCCTGGAGATCACCTCCGCCGCCGGCCGCGACATGCTGCGGGAGCGGACCGTGGAGCTGCGAACCGGCGAACGGCTCCTCATCGTGGGCGAGCCCGGAACCAATAAGACCCTGTTGTTCCGTGCCCTGGCCGGCCTCTGGCCGCTCGGGACCGGGCGGGTGGTCATGCCCGCCGGTGAGCAGATTCTCTACTTCCCGCGCGGCACGCCGTATCTGCCGCAGGGATCGCTGCGCGAGGTGCTGGCCTATCCGCTGAAGCCCGAGGGCTTCGATGCGGACACCTGCGCGCACGCGCTGCGGCGGCTCGGGCTCGAGCGGCTGGTGCCGCTCCTCGAGGTCTCGCGCCGCTGGGACCGCGAGCTGAGCGAGGACGAGCAGCTCGCGCTCGCCTTCGCGCGGGTGCTGCTGCAGGCGCCGGCCTGGCTCCTCATCGACGATGTGTTCGGATCGCTCGACGGCGACACCCTCGAGCGCGTCATCGACGTGTTCGGTCACGAGCTCGCACGCACCGGCGTCCTCCACATCGGCGGCGCGCAGGCGCGCGATCCGCTCTTCGCCCGCGTGGTGCATCTGGTCAAGTGTCCCGTGGACCGCGCCGTCGACCCGACGGATACGCGCGGCAAGGCGTCCCATGTCCGTGAAGGCAGGAGTTGAGTTCCGTGTCCCATACCGCCCCCCGAGAGGAGTTGAGCCCGGCCCAGCTCGCCACCCTGAGCGATGACGAGCTGCTCGAGCGCGTGCAGCGGCAGACGTTCCGCTTCTTCTGGGAGGCGGCGCACCCGGTGAGCGGCCTCGCGCCCGACCGGCGGCCGGCCGGCGAAGGGCAGAGCGGCGATCTCGTCGCGACCGGCGGCTCGGGTTTCGCGATCATGGCGCTCGTGGTGGCGGTGGAGCGCGGCTGGATCACGCGCGAGCAGGGGCTCGAGCGGCTGGCCGCCATGGTGGATCTGCTCGGCCGCGCCGCCTGTTACCACGGCGCGCTGCCGCACTTCCTCGACGGGCGCACGGGGGCGACGATTCCGTTCTCGCGCAAGGACGACGGCGGGGATCTCGTGGAGACCTCCTTCCTCTGCATGGGGCTGCTCGCGGCCCGGCAGTATTTCGGCCGCGACACGCCCGCGGAGGCGAGACTGCGCCATGCCATCACGTGGCTGTGGGAGGAGGTCGAGTGGGACTGGTACGCCCGCGGCACCCGCGGGGTGCTCTATTGGCACTGGAGTCCCAACAACGGCTGGGCGCTCGAGCACGAGATCCGGGGCTGGAACGAATGCCTGATCACGTACGTGCTCGCCGCCGGCTCGCCGCGTTATCCCATCGACCCGCACGTCTATCACCGGGGCTTCGCCGCCGGGCGCGATTTTCTCAACGGCAAGAGCTGGCACGGCATCGAGCTGCCGCTCGGACCGGCCGCCGGCGGCCCGCTCTTCTTCGCGCACTATTCCTTCTGCGGCCTCGATCCGCGCGGCCTCGCTGACCGCTATGCGAGCTACTGGGAGCAGAATCAGCGGCACGCGCGGATCAACTACGCGCACTGCATCGCCAATCCCCATCGGCATCGCGGGTACGGCGAGCACTGTTGGGGATTGACGGCGAGCGACGATCCCGACGGGTACGCCGCGCATTCGCCCGAGCACGACAACGGCACCATCGCGCCCACCGCGGCGCTCGCGAGCTTTCCCTACGCGCCCGAGGCGGCGATGAAGGCGCTGCGGCATTTTCTCGGCGCTTTCGGTGAGCGGATCTGGCGGCCGCACGGGTTCGTCGATGCCTTCTGTCCCCAGCGCGACTGGTATGCGCAGTCGCATCTGGCGATCGATCAGGGCCCGATCATCGTGATGATCGAGAACTTCCGCACCGGGCTGCTCTGGAAGCTCTTCATGAGCGCCCCCGAGGTGCGCACGGGGCTCCGCCGGCTCGGGTTCTCGAGCCCGTACCTGAGCGCATGAGCACGAGGTCCACAGAGCCGCTTCGCGGCTGGATCGACCGGCAGTACGCGCACGCCGCGCGGCAGATGTTGCGCAGCATCTCGCCGCTCGGCATCGTCAAGTCGCGGCCCGGCTTCGACCAGGTCATCCGCGCGGCGCCGGGCGCGGTGGTCGCATCGCCCGTTCCGGCCTCCTACGATCCGGACCCCGACTATTTCTTTCACTGGTACCGCGACTCGGCGATCGTGATCGAGGCGCTGCGGCTGCTCCATGCCGACGGCGCCGTTCCCGAGGCGCTTCGGCTCTTCGGCGAGTTCGTGCGCTTCAGCGCGGCGCTCTCGCAGCTCGACGGGCGCGAGCTCGCCGCCGCATCGCCGCGGTGGCGGGCGCGCGTCGCGGCCGATTTCGTGCAGTACCTGCGGCCGGACGCCGAGCTCGAGCGCGTGCACGGTGAGGCGGTGGCCGCGGAGACCCGCGTCAATGCCGACGGCACCCTCGACATTTCCAACTGGGCGCGGCCGCAGCACGACGGCCCGGCGCTGCGCGCGCTGACCGTGCTGCGCTGGATGCGAGACGCCGCCCTCGATGCGCAGCTGCAGGCGGCATGCGAGCGGCTGGTGCGCGAGGATCTGCGTTTCACGCAGGCGCATGGGCGGGAGGCCTGCTACGACATCTGGGAGGAGGAGCGGGGGCTGCATTACTTCACGCTGCGCGTGTGCGCGCAGGCGCTCGAGGAGGGAGCCGGTTGGCTGGAGGCTCGCATGGAGGGGGAGTCGGCGCGGCAGTGCCGTGCGGCGAGCGAGGCGATTCGCGGCACGCTGGATGGCTACTGGCTGCCCGGGCAGGGTCATTACCGCTCACGGGTGCTCGAGTCGGGGGAGACCTCGGCGAAGGAGCTCGACATCGCGGTGGTGCTCGCAGTGCTGCACGCCTGCGACGACGGCGCCGCCCACACGGTCGGCGATCCGCGGATCCTGGCCACGCTCGGGGCGCTCGATGCGGCGTTCGAGGCGGACTACCCCATCAATCACGGCCGTCCGGCAGCACGCGGCCCGGCGCTTGGGCGCTATCGCGGCGACCGTTATTATTCGGGTGGCGCCTACTACTTCTCGACCCTGGCGGCCGCCGAGCTCTGCTTTCGCGCCGCCACGGGCGGCGCGCGCGAGGCGCTGCTCGCGCGGGGAGACCGGTACCTCGAGACGGTCCGCGCCTTCACCCCCGACAGCGGCGACATGTCAGAGCAGTTCGACCAGCGCACCGGCGAGCAGACCTCGGCGAAGCATCTCGCCTGGAGTTATGCCGCCTTCATTTCCTGCGCGGCGGCGCGGCGTGCCGCGCTCGCGCCGCGGGGCGGCGCGGGCTCGCGCCCGGACCGGGCCGCATAGGGGCGCCGCATGCGAAGAGGGCTCGGCATCGTTCTCTCGGCGCTGCTGCTGCTGCTGCCCCGGCTCGCGGCGGCGCAGAGCCTGGAGTTCCATGCGCCGGCGTCGGTCTATGATCCGGCGACCCCGGCCGTGATGCGCGACCTGGCCTCGCGCATCGTCCCGGTCTATCGCAACGACAATCGCGAGCGGTACCTCGCCAACCTCTCGGCGCTGCAGCTCGCGGCCGGCAGCTATCGCGCCGCCTTCTCGGCGCAGCTCGAGCTGCGGCGCCTGCGCGGCGGCACGGAGCGCCGCCCCCGCGCGCAGCCGGTGTTGGTGTACGATCTCTTCGCGCATGCGAAGTCACTGCAGGCGCAGTACCGGCTGCCGTTCGCGCAGGCGTTCGGTCTCGCCTTCTGGGAGACCATCCCTGTCTTCGACAACCTCGATGCCTATCACCTGGAATCCTGGCTGGAGGTGCCGCCCGCCGCCTACGCCGCGGCGCTGCAGGCGAGCTTCGACCGCCTGCGCAGCCGCACTCGGATCAGTCAGAGCGAGGCGGTCGCGCTCATCCGGCAGTACGTCGCCTTCGACGCCTACCGCAGCTTCGGCTCGATCGTCCCCGGGCTCGTGTCGCTCGATGAGGACCGGCGCTACATCATCCGCGACGATGTCGTGATCCGCACGCCGGGCGGCAGCTCGGTGGCCGCGCTTCTCGTGCGCCCGCGCGCCTCGAGCGGACTGCTGACGACCCTGCTCCAGTACCGCATCGCCCCGGGCGGCTACGACCAGGCGATCGAGGCGGCCGCCTACGGCTTTGCGAGCATGGTGGCCTTCACCCCCGGGGTGCGCATCGGCCTGCATGCCTGGGAGGTGATTCCCTTCGAGGACGAGGGGCAGCGCGCGCGCGCGGTGATCGGCTGGATAGCCAAGCAACCCTGGAGCGATGCGCAGGTGGGCATGTACGGCGATGGCTACGGCGGCTTCGTCGCCTGGGCGGCGGCGAAGCACCTGCCACCGGAGCTCAAGGCCATCGCCACCTCCGATGCCATGGCTCCGGGGATCAACTTCCCCATGGACGGCGGCATCGGCCTCAACTGCGCGTACTGTTGGCTCGAGCGCATCGAGGCGGAGCGCGACCAGAGCGTCGCCGCCGGGGCGCCGGCCGGAGCGGCCGCGGCCCCGGCTCCTGCCGCCGCGCCCCCGGCGCCGCCCCTCGCCGCGCCCGGCCCGGCGCCGGGCAGCCGCGCCTGGTGTGATGCGCTCAACGCGAAATGGTATGCGAGCGGCAAGCCGTTCCGGGATCTGCCCTATGTCGCGGGCCGGCCGAGCTGGATCTTCCGCCAGTGGCTGCAGCATCCCGCCTACGACTGGTACTGGCAGCGGCTGACGCCCACGCCGGCGGAGCTCGCCCATCTCGACATTCCCGTGCTCTCGATGACCGGTTACTACACGGCGGGGGAGGCGGGCACGCTCTACTACTTCCAGCAGCACTACGCGCACGATCCTCACGCCGATCAGACCCTGCTCGTGGGGCCGTACGACCGGGCCGAGATGCGCCAGGGCAGCGCCCAGGAGGTCGTGCGCGGTCTTCGCACCGATCCGGCGGCGCTCATCGGTCTGCGGACGCTCGAGCTGCAGTGGTTCGCGTACCTCTTCCTCAACGATCCCAAGCCCGCGTTGCTCAGCAACCGGGTCAACGTCGAGGTCATGGGAGCGGATGCGTGGCAGCACGCCGATACGCTCGGGCATCTGGCCCGTAATCGCGCGCGGCTCTACCTCGGCATGGATCCGCACGACGGCTCGGGGCTTCTGACGCCGCGCGAGCCGGCGAGCCGCACGCCCATTCGGCTCAGGGTGGATCTGGCCCGGCGCCACGATGCGACCGCTGCCGGGCCTCGCGGCCTCGTGAGCGCCAGCGTGCCGGTGAAGGATGGTGTCGCCTTCGTGAGCGGTCCGCTCCCCGGCGGTCTCGAGATCGCCGGGCAGTTCGACGGCCGGCTGCTCGTCTGGACCAACAAGCATGATGTCGATGTCACGGTGGCGCTGTATGAGCTCCTGCCGGGGGGCAGTTACCTGCACCTCTTCGCGCCGGCCGAGGAATTTCGCGCCAGCTATCTGCGCGATCCGTCCCGCCGTCAGCTGCTCGCGCCGGGCAGGGTGCAGTGGCTGAGTTTCACCAGCCGGAGGCTGACCGCGGTGCGCGTTCCGTCGGGGGCGCGGCTGGTGATGGTGTTGAGAGTCAGCAAGCGCCCGAGCCGGGAGATCAACTACGGCTCGGCAGCGGCGGTGAGCGGGGAATGGATCAGCGCGGGCCGCGTGCCCGTCAGGCTCGACCTCCTGCGCGGCAGCTACATCGAGCTGCCCATCACCGAGCAGGCTTCGGCACCGCCCAAGCCGGTCGCCGGACGCTGACAGGGAACCGCGCGGCCGGCGGGGCGTTGGCCTGGACAGGTAGGGTTGTGGCTCGAGAGGGCCGAGGATACGCTTATGATGAGTGCGCGAACGGCCGGCTGTCTTGCAGCCTCGCTCATGGCGGCGGCGCTGGCGGGCTGTGCGACGACTCCTCACGGCGGCCTGGACCGCTCCGCCGCCAGGTTGGATCGAAACGCCCAGGTATTCGCGCGGGAAGCGCGGGATGCGCCGCGCGGCTATGACGAGTCCGCGGGCTACACCCGGGATGCGCGGGACTTCGCCGCCCGGGCGCACGAGTTCCGCCGCACGGTCGAGGCTCGCGACAGCGACAGTCGCGATGTCAGGGCCTCGTTCCACGATCTCTCCCGCAGCTACAACTCGCTGCGGGACGACGTCGAGCGCTCGGGCGGGCGTCACGCGCGGCGCGATCTGCGCCCGGTCACGCGCGCCTATCTCGATGTCGAGGACGACATGGGCGGTGCGCGGGCGCCGAGCCGCTACTCGGATTCCGATTCCGGTGGGGGCGCAGGCTGATCGCCACCTGACACAGGGCTCGTCGCGGCGGTATTCCTGAGATCCGCCGCCCGCGGTGCGCTACGATAGGCGTATGCTCCCGCGATCCGCCGTCGGCCGTCCCCCCGGTGTTCCCCGCCGCCCGGGAATCGTTCCGGGATGATGCGCTCACTCATCATCCCGGTCACTCCCTTCCAGCAGAATTGCTCGCTCGTGTGGGATGAGGGCAGCCGCCGGGGCGCGGTCGTCGACCCGGGGGGCGAGATCGATCGCATCCTGGCGCAGGCCGACCAGCGCGGCCTCACCCTGGAGAAGATCCTCCTCACCCACGCCCACCTCGATCATTGTGCGGCCACCGCGGATCTCGCGCGCGAGCGCTCGCTGCCGATCGAAGGTCCGCAGCGCGAGGACCGCTTCTGGATCGAAGCGCTGCCGCAGGCGGCTGCGCAGTTCGGCTTTCCGCCGGCGCGGTCCTTCGAGCCCGACCGCTGGCTCGAGCAGGGCGACCGCGTCACGGTGGGCGCCGAGACCCTCGAGGTGCTGCACTGTCCCGGACACACGCCCGGGCACGTGGTGTTCTTCCATCCGGGCGAGCGCTGCGCCTGGGTCGGCGATGTGATCTTCGCCGGCTCCATCGGCCGCACGGATTTCCCGCGCGGCAACCATGACGCCCTGATCAGATGCATTCGCGAGCGGCTGTTTCCGCTCGGAGACGACGTGCGGTTCGTGCCGGGCCACGGTCCGATGTCCACGTTCGGCGCGGAGCGTCGGACCAACCCCTACGTCGCCGACCGTCTGTTCGCTAGCCAGCCGAGGTAAGAGTTCGTGAGGAATGGTGCGCAGCTACTGGTGGCCGCTCTCGAGAACGAGGGGGTCAAGCGGATCTTCGGGGTGCCGGGAGAGGAGAACCTCGATGTCGTCGAGGCGCTGCGCCGCTCGGCCATCGAGTTGGTATTGACCCGTCACGAGCAGGCGGCGGCGTTCATGGCGGCGACCCACGGGCGGCTGACGGGGGAGGCGGGGGTATGCCTCTCGACACTGGGTCCGGGCGCGCTCAACATGACGACAGGCGCCGCGTACGCGCAGCTCGGCGCCATGCCGATGGTGATGATCACCGGCCAGAAGGGCGTCCTCAGCCGCAAGCAGGCGAGATTCCAGATCGTCGACATCGTCTCGACGATGACCCCGCTCACGAAGATGGCGCATCGGATCATCGGCACGGCCACCATTCCGTCGATGGTGCGTGAAGCCTTCCGCGTCGCGCAGCTGGAGCGTCCCGGGCCCGTGCATCTGGAGCTGCCGGAGGACGTCGCCGCGGAGGAGGCGCCGGACGTGCCGCTCGTGCCGCCGCATCCGATCGCGCTGCCGGTGGCTCATCCGGCGGCGCTCGATCGGGCCGCGCAGCTCATCCGCGACGCCCGGCGCCCGCTCGTCATGCTCGGTGCGGCGGCGAGCCGCCCTCGGCTCGCGGATGCGCTGTCGGATTTCGTCCGCCGGGTGCAGATCCCGTTTTTCAACACCCAGATGGGCAAGGGCTCGGTCGCGGGCGGCTCCGGCCTCTACATGGGCACCGCGGCGCTCTCCGAGCGCGACTATATCCACGAGTGCATCGATCGCGCCGATCTCATCATCTCGATCGGCCACGATACCGTCGAGAAGCCGCCCTTCCTCATGGGGCCGGACGGCCCCACGGTGCTGCACGTCGGATATCTGCCGGCCAACGTGGAGGAGGTGTATTTCCCGCACGCGGAGCTGATCGGCGACATCGGCCCGAGCCTGGCGCTCCTCGCCGACCGTCTCGAAGGGAAGCTGCCGCACGCCGCGGCGCTGCTGCCGCTGCGTGAGCGCATTCTGGCGCACATCGCGGAGCGGGCGGGCGAGAGCCGCTTTCCGCCGACGCCCCAGCGCATCGTGCGGGACGTGAGGCAGGTGATCCCGGAGGACGGCATCGTCTGCCTCGACAATGGCATGTACAAGATATGGTTCGCGCGCAATTACCGCACGCGAGTCGCCAACACGCTGCTGCTCGACAATGCGCTCGCCACGATGGGCGCGGGACTGCCTTCGGCGATGACGGCCGCGATGCTCCATCCGGGACGCCGGGTGCTCGCCGTGTGCGGCGATGGCGGCTTCATGATGAGCTCCCAGGAGCTCGAGACGGCCGTGCGCCTGCGGCTCGATCTGGTCGTCCTCATCCTCGAGGACAACGCCTACGGCATGATCCGCTGGAAGCAGGCGGTCGACGGGTTCCCGGACTTCGGCATGAGTTTCGGCAATCCGGACTTCGTCGCGCTGGCCCGCGCCTACGGCATGCAGGGAACGCGCGTCGGGAGCGCCGAGGGCCTCGCGCCGGCGCTCGAGGCGGCTTTCGCCGCTGGCGGCATGCAGCTCGTCGTGGTGCCGGTGGATTACTCCGAGAACATGCGCGTTCTGATCGAGGAGCTGGGGCGCATTAGAGAATAAGACGCCGCCGGCCGCGAAATCCTCCAGCCGCGAGGCGATGCGACCGGATCGGGCGCGCGGGGTTCGATTTCGCGCAACGGGCGTGGTAGGGTTATCAGAGAGTACCGGACCCCGTCCGCATGAGCCCACTCACCGACAAAGCCACAGCGCCGACCGGCGGGGAAGACCTGGCAGCGCGCTACTCCGCGCCGCTTCTCAGCTATTTTCTGCGTCGCATCAGGGATCGCTCGAAGGCCGAGGATCTCGTCCAGGATGCGCTGCTGCGCGTCATCCGCGCGTCCGAGTGCGAGGTGATCGAGCATCCGGAGAGTTATGTCTTCAAGGTGGCCGCGAACCTCCTCAAGGACTCGAGGCGTCACGCGGTGCGCCATCCGACCGTGACGCGGGCGGCGGTGGAGGAGGAGGCGGAGGGCGGGCTCGATGAGACGCTCGTCGATGAGCGCTCCCCGGAGCGTGTGCTCGATGGGGAGACTTCCCTCGCCCAGGTGCTGCAGGCGCTCGGGGAGCTCAACGAGTTGACCCGCAACGTCTTCGTCCTCTTCCGGCTGGAGCACATGAAGCAGAAGGACATCGCGGCGCTCTACGGTATAGCGCAGAGCACCGTCGAGAAGCATGTCATGCGCGCCGTGGTGCATCTCGCCAGGAGGTGCGGGCGATCATGACGCGCAGGATCGATCCGGAGCGTCTGGAGCAGGCCGCCGCCTGGCGCGCCCGCCTCGGGGATTCAGCCGATCTGCATGCCGGTGAATTCTCGTCCTGGCTCGCGCAGGACCCGCGCAACCGTGAGGCCTGGCGCTGCGTGCAGGGCCCCTGGGAGATGCTCGGCCAGCATGCGACGGCTCCCGGTGTCATCCGCCTGCGCCGCGCATCCCTCGTCCATGCGCACGATGCCATGCGAGGCAACCTCGTCTGGCCGCGGCGCATCCGCCGGCCGGCATGGCTTGGGGCCGCCGCCGCCTGTGTGCTCGCCGCCGGCGCATTCCTTTTCTGGCAGCACCACCGGCCCGAGGTATTCAGGACGGGATTCGGCGAGAGGCGCGTCGTCACGCTTTCCGATGGCTCGCAGATCACGCTCGACTCGCGCAGCGAGGTGACGGTCCGCTATACCGCCGATGCGCGCGCGCTGAGGCTGGTCCGGGGACAGGCACGATTCGATGTCGCGCACGATGTCGCGCGACCTTTCTCCGTGACCGCCGACGGCCGCAAGGTCGTGGCGACCGGAACGGCGTTCGACGTGGATCTGCTCGGACCGAAGCTCCTCGTGACGTTGCTGAAGGGGCATGTCGTGGTGCTGCCGCAGAGTGCGCCGACGCTGGCCTGGGTGCCTGACGCCGCGCGCGATGGCCCGGGATCCACAACCCTGGCGGGCGCCGAATCCAGAGCCCTGAGCAGTGCCGGCGATGCCATGGACCGCATCTATCTGGATCCCGGCGAGCAGCTCGTCATGAGCCCGAAGGCGGCGCCGCGGATCACCCATGTCGATCTCGAGCGGGTGACGGCGTGGGAGAGAGGCGAGATCGTCTTCGACAACGAGCGGCTCGCGGGCGTTGTCCGGCGAATGAACCAGTACGGTCCGCGCACCATGGTCATCGGTGACGATCGCGCCGGAAATCTCCGGATCAGCGGCGTTTTCCACCAGGGAGACGTCGACGGGTTCATCAGCACGATCGCCGCCTACCTGCCCGTGCAGGCCCATGAGCGCCCGGACGGGGATGTCGTGCTGACCTACCGGAAGGCCCCCGCCGGTGTCGCGGACCCCGGTTCCTGAAGCGTCGCTCAGCCTCCGCGTTGTTTTTTTGCAAAAGCAGGAGGATTTCGCGCCGGGCGGCGTCTCTACCCCTGAATGCCCCGTACATAACGGGGCTATATGAGCTTCGCTCGACTGGGGGAAGAGAATGTCCGTTGCCACCAGGCGCCGCCCGCACCGCGGCGCTTCCCGAGTATCCGTCACCGTTGCCGCAATCCTCGCCGCCACGGCGGGCGCCTTTGGCGCCCCGGCCGCCGCGGCGCACGGCCGGCTGTTCCATTTCGACATCACGCCGGAGCCGCTCTCGCAGGCGCTGCGGACCTACGCGCAGATCTGCGGCCAGGATGTGATTTTCACCGAGTCCGTCGTCGCCGGCACCGGTTCGGCCTCGCTCGTCGGAGACTTTACCGCCGATGCGGCTCTGAGCCGCCTGCTGGCGGGCACCAAGCTCGTGGTGCAGCGCTCGCCCTCCGGCGCGTTGATGATCCGTCGCCGCGGGCAGACGAACAGCGCTGCCACGATGACCGGCTCACGGACACTGCTCGTGGCCGAGGCGGATCCCCCTGTCGCCGCCGATCCGCCGACGCCCGCTGATCCGGCGTCCGATCCTCCCGCCCCTCAGGCTGCTGCCCCGACCGCGCCCTCGCCGCGATTGACGGAAGTCGTGGTGACCGGCAGCCGCATCGCGACCCGCAGCTATACCTCCGCCAGCCCGCTCGTCTCCGTGGGTGCCGCGCAGATCGCCTCCGCCGGCCAGGTGTCCCTCGACTCCGCCCTCGGCCAGATGCCGCAGTTCGCGGCCGCCCAGGGGCAGAGCGAGGTCGGCGACGTGCAGGGCGCCACCGGATTCCAGGGCGGCCAGTCCTACACGGACCTGCGCGGCCTCGGCCCGGAGCGAACCCTGGTGCTGCTCGACGGGCGGCGCCTGGTGCCGACCAATCCCAACGGGGCTGTGGACCTCAACGTCATCCCCATGGCGCTGATCAAGAGCGTCGATGTGATCACCGGCGGCGCCTCGGCCGTGTACGGCTCGGACGCCATGGCGGGTGTCGTCAATTTCCGGCTGCGCCAGCACTTCCAGGGCATTCAGCTCTCCTACCAGCACGGCGCAACCACTAGCGGCTACGGGCCGGAGAACAGCGTCAGCGTGCTGATGGGCGGTAATTTCGACCACCATCGCGGCAACGCGGTCGTCGACCTCGAATACAACGAGCGCGGCGCGATCACCGGGGCCGACAGCTCGTTCTTCTCGAACCCGACGATCTTCAGCCGGGGCGTGGCACGCGGGCCGGAGGGCATCTTCAAGGCCGGTGAGATCGGCGGCACGATCCCGGTCTCCGCGGTCAACGCCGTTCTCGCAGGGTATCCGGGCACGAGCCCGGTGACGGGCACCAGCAGCGGCAGCTACCCGGGCTACTTCGGCATCAACAGCGACGGCACCCTGTTCACGACCGAGGATCCGGGCAGCTGCGTGCAGAACTACCGCGGGCCGGTGGGCAAGGTGCCGGGCCTGCGGATCACGCCGGACTGCACGACCATCAAGTCCTACCTCGGGCCCTACTTTTTCGTGCAGACGCCGCTGCAGCGCTACAATCTGTTCGCGCACGCCACGTACAACGTCAATGACAACATCCAGGCGTACGGGCAGATCAACTTCATGCACTCGACGTCGCAGGACGTCAATGCGGCGGCCTACGTCGGACCCGGAAAGTTCATCAACATCCCGACCAATAATCCGTTCGTCTACGGCAACAGCGCGCTCAACTCCATCCTCACCGCCGCCGGGGTGCCGGTCGGACCGGGGGTCGGCTCGGCCCACACGATCAACATGGAGGACTGGCTGACGGCCCTGGGGCCGCGCATCGAGAGCTTCCTGTACAACGACTACCAGTTCACCGCCGGGCTGAAGGGCGGCATCGGCGACACGTCGCTCTTCTGGAACGTGTTCGGGTCCTACGGCCAGACGTACATGGAGAACGATCAGGCCAATAACGTCAACCTGCCGGCCATCGAGAACATGATGTACGGCACGGCGAACTACCTCGGGTCCGACGGCAGCACCTGCCAGGGTTACGCCTGGAATCCGCTCGGCGCGACGCCGATGAGCAAGGGCTGCCTGCAGTACGCGAGCTCCACGGCCAAGAACGACAACCTGATCACCCAGAAGTACTTCGAGGCCGATCTCACCGGCAATCTCTGGCGGCTGCCCGAGGGTCACCTCAAGTTCGCCCTGGGCGCCGACTACCGCGGCGACAGCTTCACCTACAACGCCGATCCGGGCCTCAACCCGGCGTTCAACGTGATGCCGTCGAACTTCCCGCCGAACATCATCTCCCCGTCCTACGACCTCATCAGCTCCGCGGGCGGGACACAGAATGTCCGCGAGGTCTACGTCGAGCTGCGTGCGCCGCTGCTCAGGAACAGGCCTTTCGCCAAGGACGTGTCGGTGGACGTGGGCGGCCGTCATTCGCAGTACGATCTCTTCGGCGGCACCAATACCTGGAAAGCCGATCTGCGGTGGCAGGTGACCGACGCCGTGATGTTTCGCGGCGGCTTCGAGCGTGCGATCCGCGCCCCGAGCCTGCAGGATCTCTACAATCCGACCGTCCAGGCGCAGGACTCCCTGACGGTGGACCCCTGCAACTACAACAGCAGCTACCGCACGGGTCCGAACGCGGCGCAGGTGGCGGCGCTGTGCGCGGCGCAGTCGCCGGCCGCGGGCTCGCCGACCTTCAGCTACGGAGTGCAGTCCGCGAACGGCATCTTCCAGGGCAACACGAGCCTGAAGCCCGAGGTGGCGAACACGTATTCGTTCGGCTTCGTGCTGACACCGCGCTTCCAGGGATTGGCGCGCGACCTGGGCGCCTCGATCGACTACTACCACATCCTCATCAACGGGGCGATCGCCGGTGCGACGCTCAACTCGATCGTCCAGAACTGCTTCAACGTCAATGGCAGCAATCCGAGCTATTCGGCGAGCAACTTCTACTGTCAGCACATCACGCGCGATCCGGGATCGGGCGCGATCGTGCTGGCGCGGGAGTTCTCGCTGAACATCGGCTCGTACCTCACCGAGGGCGTGGACATCGAGGGGCACTGGGGCTTCGCACTGCATGACCTCGGACTCTCGCGCGCCGCGGGAAGCGTCATGCTGCAGACGTACGTCTCCTACCTCGACAAGCTGACGATCTCGGGCGTCCCCGGCGTGGCGAACCTGAACTACGCAGGCTCGATCGGCGATACGCAGACGGCGATGCAGGCGGACGGCACGAGCGTGTCGGATCTGTCGCACCCGAGGTGGAAGGCCAACACCATGTTCGGCTACACCGTGGGACCGGTCGGGGCGGCGCTGCACTGGCGGTACATCTCGGCGATGGCGGACCTGATGGACGGGCCGGGGAGCGGTGATCCGGGCGTCGCGGCGTACAACTACTTCGACCTCGACGCCACTTACCATGTGACCTCGAAGATCGAGCTCACGGGAGGCCTCACCAACCTCTTCAACAAGCAGCCGCCGCGCGTCGCGGGGGCGCCGCTCCTGACGGATGCGGCGACCTACGATGTGATGGGCAGGACATACTACGTAGGACTCAAGGCGAACATCGACTGACGCGGTCGTGGGCGCCCCCGGGTTCCGGCTCTCCCCCCTCCCTCCGAGCCGGAACCCGGGGGAGCAGGGAGGCGTTGATGGCGGTGGCCTCATCCGGGAGTCGACCTGGCGCGGTGCCGCGGCAACTCGAGCCCATGGAGGCGCGGCTCGTCGCCGGGCTGCCGCGCGATGCCGGCTGGCGGTACGAGCCCAGGTGGGACGGGTTCCGCTGCCTGGCGCTGCGCGATGGCTCGCGCGTCGAGCTGCAGGCGAGGTCCGGCAAGAGCCTGTCGCGCTACTTCCCCGAGATGGTGGCGGCGGTCGGCGCCCTCCGTGAGCGGCGATTCGTGCTCGATGGTGAGCTGTTGATCCCGCTGGGGGAGACCCTCTCGTTTCAGTCGCTGCAGATGCGGCTGCATCCGGCAGCCAGCCGCGTCGCCCGCCTGGCCGCGCAGAGCCCGGCCGTGCTGGTGCTCTTCGACATGCCTTACGGGCCCGGCGGCGCCAGTCAGCTGCGCGAGCCGCTCGAGGCGCGGCGTGCGGCGCTCGAGCGGTTCTTCGGCTCGCTCGAGGCCGGCGCCGCCGGCCGTTTCGTGCTGACACCCTGCACGCGATCGGCGGCGAGGGCCGAGGAGTGGCTCGAGCGGGCGGGAGGGGCGCTCGCGGGCGGACCCGGATTCAGCGGCAAGGCGCCTGAAGGACCCAGCCGCTGGAGCAGCGACCGTGACGCGCAGTGGTGCCCGTGAGACCCGAGCTCGTGGTGGAGGTCGGATACGACCAGGTGACCGCCGGGCGTTTCCGGCACGGCACGCGGCTCCTGCGCTGGCGGCCGGACAAGGCGCCACGGCAGTGCACGGATGATCAATTGCAACGGGAAGCGCGGCCCGACCGGCTGATCGCCGGCGTCCTGCGGCCGCAATC
>DASTAC010000179.1:0-14389 GCA_035713045.1 Steroidobacteraceae bacterium | reverse complement strand
AACGGCGTCCGGCCGAGGGAATGGCGCGACGGGCGGAGATGCGGTGCGCTGCACGGATGCGGCGCGGAGGCTACAGTCGCAGCTTCATCGTTTCGCGCCGAGAGTCCGCATGCGACATTTCCTGGTTTTCACCGCCGCAGTACTCCTGGGCGGCAGCCTCGCGGCCAATGCGGCTGTCCCCAAGGCAAAGCACCCGCCGGGTCCTTTCCACGCGCTCAAGTTCCGCGATCTCGGACCCGCAGCGGCCGGCGGCCGCGTCACGAGCGTGCTCGGCGTCGCCGGGGACGCGTCGCTCTATTACGTGGGCACGGCCGGCGGTGGCGTCTGGAAGACACAGGACGGGGGCGACACCTGGAAGCCCATCTTCAATCACGAGCCCACGCAATCGATCGGTGCGCTCGCGCTCGCCGGCGGCAACCCGAGCTGGCTCTGGGTCGGTACGGGCGAAGGCAATCCGCGCAATGACGTGCTCGATGGCGACGGGGTGTATTTCACGCCCGACGGCGGCAAGTCGTGGGTCGACAAGGGACTGCATCGTGCCGGCCAGATCGCCGCCATCGCGGTGGATCCGAGCAATGCCAGCACGGTGTTCGTCTGCTCCGAGGGCAACCTGTGGAAGCCGGGACCCCGGCGCGGCGTGTTCATGAGCACCGACGCGGGCGCGCACTGGCAACGGGTGCTGTATCTCAATGACCATACCGGCTGCAGCACGATCGCGTTCGAGCCCGGCAATCCCAAGGTACTCCTCGCCGGCATGTGGCCGCTGCGCCGCCAGCCCTGGATGCTCACCAGCGGCGGCAAGTCCGGCGGCCTGTACCGCTCCACCGACGGCGGCCTGCACTGGCATCGGCTTTCCCGCGGACTGCCCAAGGGCGACATCGGCCGCAGCGCGGTGGCCTTCGCTCCGAGCCAGCCGGAGACCGTCTATGCCGTGCTGCAGGCCAAGGGCGGTGTGATCTGGGTATCGCACGACCTCGGCAGCCACTGGGCCAAGGTAAGCGACAACCACAATGGCGACGTGCGGCCATTCTACTTCACCCAGCTCGCGGTGATGCCCAATGACCCTCAGCGGCTCTTTCTGCTCTCGATGAAAATGATGGAGAGCAGGGACGGCGGCAAGCACCTCTTCTATGCCGACAAGGGAGTGCACGTCGATCACCACGCCATCTGGATCGATCCGAGCAATCCGCGCCGCATCATCCAGGGCAACGACGGTGGCGTATACCTATCGATGGATGCGGGCAAGCACTGGCGCTACCTCGATAACCTGCCGATCGAGCAGTTCTACCAGGTGGCGGCGAGCGCGGCGAGCCAGCCCTGGCCGTATCTCGTGTGCGGCGGCCTTCAGGACAACGACGCCTGGTGCGGCGCCAGCAGCGATTACGAGCGCGGCGGCGTGACCGGCTATCAGGACTGGTTCGACGTGGCGGGAGGCGACGGTCAGTACGTGGTGCCCGCACCGAGCAACGCGGCGGTGGTCTACGCTACGACCGACGACGGCTTCGCCACGCGGCTCGACCGCACCACGGGGCGCAAGCGCGATATCAACCCGTACATTCGCGACGTGCTCGCGGGGCTGCTCATCTCCGGCAAGCCGATGGCGAAGCAGAAGTACCGGTTCGACTGGACCTCACCGGTGGCGGTATCGTCCAGCGACCCCGATGATGTCTATCTCGCCGGCGATGTCGTCTTCCACAGCACGGACGGCGGCAAGCACTGGAGCGTCATCAGCCCCGATCTGACGCGCAACGTCAAGGCGAAGCAGCAGCCGAGTGGCGGCCCCATCAATCGCGACATGAGCGGCGCCGAGACGTATGACACCATCCAGTCGCTGGCGCTGGGACCCGCCGGTTCCCACGTCATCTGGGTCGGTACCGACGACGGTTGGGTATGGGTGAGTCGCGACGGCGGCGCGCACTGGCGCAAAGTGACTCCGGCCGGCGCACCCGAATGGGCCCGTGTGTACCACGTTTCGCCCTCGCCTAATGACGCGGGAACCGCTTTCGCGGCATTCGATGCGCACGAGCTCGGTAACGACAAACCGTACGTCTACCGCACGACGGATTACGGAAGGCACTGGACAGCGATCACGAAGGGACTGCCGGAAAGCAGCGTGGAAGTCGTTCGCGAGGACCCCGACCGTGCCGGCCTGCTGTTCGCTGGCACGCTGTCCGACGGGCTCTACCTCTCGCAGGATGACGGCGCGCACTGGCAGCCGCTGCACGCCAACCTGCCCCGCGGTCTCTCGGTCATGGACGTCGCCTTCGCGCCGGGCCACCGCGGCCTGCTGCTGGCCACCCACGGGCGCGGAATCTGGGCGCTCGATGACCTGCGCCCCGTCGAGGGATACCAGGCCAAAGCGGCAACGGCCCCGTTCCATGTGTTCCCCGCTTCCTCTGGCGTGTTGCTTTACACCTCTCACACCAACGGTGTCGGTCCAAGCGCGTTCATTGCGCATAACGCGCCCACCGGCGCCGTGATCAGCTATCGTCTGGCGAAGCCCATCAAGCCAACAGCGGCCGAGAAGGCGGCTCATCACGGACCGGTACGCATCGCAATCCGCGATGCCGCCGGCACGGAAGTGATCACCCTGCACGGGCCAGCCAAGGCCGGAATCAATGAAGTGGTGTGGGATCTGCGGTATCGGGCTCCGGCCAGACTCCTGCCGCCCCTCGGCAAGGCCGGCCCCCACACGGGCGGAAGCGGTCCGCGCGTGGTGCCCGGGACCTACACCGCGACGGTCTCCGCCGGGACGTACACCCAGCAGGTCCAGGTGCAGGTCCGGCCTGATCCCCGCTACACGATCTCGCCGGCCACATACCGGGCCGATACGCAGGCGGGGCTGACGGTCCGGGCCCAGCTCTCGGCGCTGAACCGCCTGCTCAATCACGTGGCCGCCATGCGCAAAGGCCTGGCCGCCGTCCTGGCGCGCAGCCGCAGCGATGCGCACTGGGCGCAGCGACACGCGGCGCTGGTGAAGCAGGCCCGCTCGCTCGACAAGGAGCTGTCCGACTACGAGGACGCGCTGTGGAATCCCCACACCCAGCATCAGGCCTCCGAGGATTTTCTGCGGCATTTCACCCGTCTTCATCAGCACCTCGGGTCCCTCTTCGGCATGACATCCGGTCTCTGGGGCGAGAAGCCGAACGCTCAGATCCGGGCGCTCATCGCCGCCGACCGCACGGCAATCGATCAGGTGCTGACCCACTACGACGGGCAAGTGCTGGGCGAGGTGAAGCGTTGGAATGCCGCAGCCTACGCCGCGGGCGTGAGCACCTTGCCCACGGGTATGACCGTGACGCTGCGTAACCCGCCATCCCTGCCGCCGCCCGCGGGCTCCTGAGCCCGCGGAGGCGCGTTCGCTCGGAAGCAGGCACCGCTCATCGGCGCAAGCTCACCCCCGATGACGATGCGGCACGACTGCGTGACAGGCACACGGAGGTGCCCCGATCCAGCGCTTCCTAGGAGAAATCGGCCGACTCGGCGGTCACGATGGTGTTCTTGCCGGTGGCCTTGGCGCGCTGCAACGCGGTCATGCAGCCCTTGAGGAGCGCCTCGAGCGGCATGCCGCGCTGGGGCACGAGGCTCGCCACGCCGGCGCTGACGGTGAGATAGCGTCCAGCCCCGGCCCGCGGGTGATGGATGAGCAGATCCCGCACGCGCTGGGAGACGACCTGCGCGTACTGCGGCGCCTTCTGGGCTCCATCACCCTGCGTGAGCGCCGCGAGGGTGCCCCCCTCCCAGCGGCCGACCAGATCTCCCCCACGGCGATAGGAGGCGCCGATGACCCGCGCCACACGCCGGATGCAGGCATCACCCGCGCTCTTGTCGAAGGTGTCGTTGTAGGTGGCGAGATCGTCGATGTCGAAGAGCGTCAGGCCGATCTCGTGCGAGTCGCGCTGCGCGAGCAGCCAGTCGCGCTGCAGCAATTCCTCGAAGTACGCCCGCGAATGCAAGCCCGTCAGACGGTCTTCCCGCAGCCACGAGGGCAGGCCCGGCGCAAGCTTCTCGCCGTCCTTCAGCCGCTGGCTGGCATCGCGGTAAAAGCCTACGAAATGGGTGAGCTGGCCGGCGCTGTCGCGAAACGGCTGGATCGCGACCTCGTTCCAGAAGAGGGACCCGTCGGGTCGGTAGTTGCGCATCAGCACACGCGCGGTCTCGCCGCGCTCCAATGCCTCGCGCATGCGCTGGCGCCCGTCCTGCTCGCGATCGCTGCCCTGAAGAATGCGCAGATTCTTACCGAGCAGCATCTCGAGCGTATAGCCGCTCATCGCGACGAATGCGGCGTTGGCATAGATGACGGGATGGTCGGAAGCCGCGGCGTCGCAGACCACGACGCCGTCGGGCGCGCTGTCGACGATCATGCGCCAGGCTTCTGCCGACCAGTTGTTCATGTTCTGTTGGTCCTCGTGAGTCCCACTGGCCGTCCATGGCTGGCCCCGCGGTCCACGCTTCCTGCACGGGCGCTCGCCGCTTCAGCGCGGCTCGCCCAGTCTCAGCGCCGGCGCCGCAGCGCAGCGCGCGAGCCAGTCCTGGGCGTTCCGCCACTGCGGCCGACGCTCGAGGTCCGCGGGTCCGATCTCTCCGCGCCCGTGCAGTCTCACGAGCCGCAGGCCCGAAGCCGGCTCCGGATCCACCCGCAGGCGCTCCAGCAGCTCCACCACCGACGCGCGCTGGTTGCACACCGGCAGCATGTCGCAACCCGCAGACAGCGCCCGCGTCGCCCGGGTGACGATGTCCCCGAACGCCGCCGCGGCCCCTCCCATCGACAGGTCGTCGGCGAACACTACCCCCTGGAAACGCATCTCTCCGCGTAGTACGTCGCGAATCCAGCGCGCCGACAGGCTGGAAGGGGCCTCATCGACGGCCGGGAAGAGAATATGGGCCACCATGACGGCCGGCAGCCCGTTGGCGATCAGCCGGCGGTAGGGTGCGAGGTCGCCCTCGAGATCCGCCAGCTCGCGCCGATCCACCGGCAGAGTCAGGTGGGAGTCCGCCACGACGGCGCCGTGCCCGGGGAAGTGCTTTGCCGTCGCGGCCATCCCGGCATCGCGCATGCCGTGGGCGTACGCCGCAGCCAGCTTGCCCACCACCTCGGGATCGCGGTGGAAAGCACGATCGGTAATGAAACTGACACCATAGTCGATGTCCACACAGGGGGCGAACGACAGGTCGACGCCATGCGCTCGCAGCTCCGCCGCCATGAGCCATCCCATGCTGCGCGCCAGCTCGAGCCCGGCGCGGGCATTGGCGTCGTACTCGTGTCCGATCCGGCGCGGGGGCGGCAGGGCGGAGAAGCCGGCACGGAAGCGCTGGACGCGGCCTCCCTCGTGATCGACCGCCACGATGAGCGGCGGACTGCGCACGGCATGGATCTGCGCCACCAGGGCCGAGAGCTGCGCCGGGTCCGCGTAATTGCGTGTGAACAGGATCACACCCCCGACCAGCGGGTGCCGCAGCATCTCCCGCTCCTGCGCGGTCATGGAAGTCCCCTCCAGATCGATCATGAGGGGACCGAGGGTCATGACCGCCCGAGGAGCGCCATCGACTCGACGTGCGCGGTATGCGGAAACATGTCGACGACTCCGGCCGATTCGAGAGCGAAGCCGTGCTCGTGCACCAGGATCCCCAGGTCCCTCGCGAGGCTGCCCGGATGGCAGGAGACATACAACACCCCCTGCGGGTCGAGAGCGGCAATGGCGGCGAGCATCTCGGGCACGGCGCCCACACGGGGCGGATCGAGCAGGACATGGGTATATCGCCCACCGAGCCATCCCGCCCGCAGCTCCGCCGCGGAAGACAGGTTGCCCGTGTGAAACTCCACGTTGGAGATTCCATTGCGGCGCGCGTTGTGACGCGCTCTCTCGACCAGACCGGCATCGCCTTCGACGCCGACGACACTCCCTGCCGACCTGGCCAGCGCCAGCGTGAAGTTGCCGAGCCCGCAGTAGAGGTCGAGCACCCTAGAATCCGGGGCGGGATGCAGAAGCTGCAGTGCGCGCCTCACCAGCGCCTCATTCACGGCGCCGTTCACCTGCACGAAGTCCGTCGGAGCGAACTCGAGCGTGAGACCGAAGTCCGAGAGCGCATACCAGAGGGCGGGTGCTGCCGGCTCACCGGCCGCCAGCGGCTCGATGGAATCCAGGCCGCCGCTCTGGAGGTAGAAGCGAATCGAATGCCGCGCGGCAAAGTCGCGCAGCTTCGCGCGGTCCTGCTCACTCGGCGTCCTCAACACCCGCAGCACCAGCGCCGTGGCGTTGTCCGCCACTGCCACTTCGATCTGCGGCACGTGCTGGCGGATGTCGAGCGCTCCCAGCAGGTCCGACAACGGCTGAATCAGGGCACCCGCGGGCGATGCCAGGACGTCACACCGTGTGACGTCGGCGACGTAGGGCGCCAGACGCTCGCGGAATCCGACGACCACCTTTCCCTTCTTCGCCACGTATTTGGCGCCGAGACGCGCCCGCCGGCGATAGCCCCATACCGGTCCCCGCAGCGGCGGCAGCCAGTTGCGGCACTCCACCCGGGCGACTCGCTCCAGGTTGTCGCGAAGCTCCTTCTCCTTGAGGTCCAGCTGCGCCTCGGGCGCTAGATGCTGCAGGGCACAGCCGCCGCACACCCCGAAGTGCGCGCAACGCGGAGTCACCCGCTCCGGCGCCGGCCGCAGCACTTCCAGCAATCGGCCCTCGTCATGCTGTCGGTGCCTGCGAGTGCGCTGAAAGCTCACGGTCTCCCCTGGCAGAGCGCCGGCCACGAACACCGTCTTTCCCCCGCGGACGATCCCCTCCCCCTCGTGAGTGAGGCCGACCACCTCCGCCGTCTCCGGCTCCGCGCGGCCCGCGACGGCCCGGATCGCCTCGCCGCCTCTCATGCGCCCGTCCCCTCCCACACCCGCAGGAATTCCGCGAAATGCGGCTCCTTGCCCGCGCGCAACAGCCCCTTGACCCGCTCCGTTTCCTCGCCGTAGTGCTCGCGCGTCAACCGCCCGCGCAGCAGCTCGAAACGCAGATACACGAGATAGGTGTTGAGCACGTCCGTCTCGCAATACCTGCGGATCCCGGCGAGGTCGCCCTCGAGATAGGCGTCCCAGACCTGCGCCCCGGAGAACCCGAGCTTGCCCGGCAGCCCGAGCAGACACGCCACGTTCGAGAGCGACACCCGCCCGCGCCCCTGAAACCCCGACAGCACGTCCATGAGGTCGATGTGCCTCCAGTGGAAGCGGCTGAGATAGTTGTTGTAGCGGAAGGTCTGGTCCTCGTCCCCCGTCTCCCAGTAGCGCGGAGCCTGCACTCCCGCGAGCAGCGCCCGGTAGTTGAGGACCGGCAGATCGAACCCGCACCCGTTCCACGACACGAGCACCGGCGAGAACCGCTCGATGCCGTCGAAGAACCGCTCGATGAGCTCCGCCTCCGGCGAGCTCACGTCCCCGAGACTCCACACCTTCAGCCCGTCCCGGCTGCGCAGCACGCAGGAGATCGCCACCACCCGATGCTGCTCGAGCGGCAGGAACTCCCCGCCCGAATCCTGCCGCCGCAGCGCGAACATCGCCTTCGCGACCTGCGCGTCCGTGAACCCCTCGAGCCCGTACAGCCGCTTCCCCAGCGCCACATCGGGAATGGTCTCGATATCAAATACCAAACAGTTCATGACCACCTGATTTGCAAGGGCGGATCGATTGCAAAAGGCTTTTCCGCGAGCCTCAAAAACAGGGATGTCTTTGCGGCAGCCTCCACGGACGTATTCACGGCGTTCGCGGAAATGGCTTTTGCAAGCGAGCCGCCAGACTCCGAATGTAATGCAAGTTGCGAATCGCGATCACGGCTCCGCCTTCATCAGCACCGCCACCGCCACCACCAGCCCCGCCTCATCAGTCAGCGTCACATGTCCCTCTCCAACCCCCAGCCCCCGCCGCACCCGCTCCCCCCTCTCCGAGAAAACCACCTCGGGCTTCCCCCAGGCGTTCTGCACCACCCCCACGTCCCTGATCCAGACCCCGTGCGCGAACCCCGTCCCCATCGCCTTGACGATCGCCTCCTTCGCCGCGAACCGCATCGCGATGAACCGCTCCCGCCGCTCGGTACGGGCCAGTTGCTCCTGCTCCTGGGGCATCAGCAGGCGCTCGATGAAGTGCGCCCCGAACCGCTCCAGCGTCTGCCCGATCCGCCTCACCTCGAGGACATCCACCCCGATGCCGTAGATCATGCGCGCGCCGCCGCCATCAGCGCCTTCATGTCCCGCACCGCCGCCGCGAGCCCCACGAAGACCGCGCGCGAGACGATCGCATGGCCGATGTTGAGCTCCACGATGTCCCGGATCGCCGCCACCGGTTGCACGTTGTGGTAGTTCAGCCCATGGCCCGCATGCACCTCGAGCCCGAGCCCCGCCCCCAGCCGGGCGCACTGCGCCAGCCGATCGAGCTCGGTCGCCTTCGCCGCCCCGGCGGCTTCCGCATAGGTCCCTGTATGCAGCTCGATCGCCGGCGCACCGACCCGCTCCGCCGCTTCCACCTGGCGCGGATCCGGATCGATGAAGAGCGCGACCCTGATTCCCTGCTCCACCAGCCTCGCGGTCGCATCCCTCATCCGGGCCTCCTGCCCCGCGACGTCCAGCCCCCCCTCGGTGGTCACCTCCTGCCGCCGCTCCGGCACGAAGCAACAATCCGCCGGCCGCACCTCGCCTGCGATTCCCAACATCTCCTCCGTGACCGCCATCTCGAGGTTCATGCGCGTCTTCAGGAGCCCCTTCAGGGTTCTGACGTCGAAGTCCTGGATGTGCCGGCGATCCTCTCTCAGGTGCAGCGTGATGCTGTCCGCGCCGGCCATCTCCGCAGCCAGAGCCGCCTGTACCGGCTCCGGATCCCGGCCCCGCCGCGCCTGACGCAGGGTGGCCACATGGTCGATGTTGATGCCGAGTGCAATGTGCGAATGAGCCAAGACCGCGCGCTCCACTGAGTGCAATTCAATAGATCCCGCATTCTTGCGTACTCGCGCGGCGTACGCGACCCCCGCCGCGCGGGCGGCCGGCGCCGTCCGCGGGCGCGCCTAGCGCGTTCTGGCTCCCACGAGCGCGCGCGCGACGCGCCGGGTCGTCAGCTCCCCCTCCAGTCTCTCCGCGAGCGCCGCCTTCAGCACCCGCCGCGCATCCTCGAGCGCACGCCCTTCCTCCGGCAGCGCCTCCCGGGCGAGCCCCAGCAGCGACTCGCCGGCGACCGCATCCGCCTCATCCCCCTGCGCCGGAACCAGCCCCTCCGAGACCCGGAAGCGGTAGAACCGGCCGGTCTCGATCGCCTTGCCGGTCCGCGCCTCCGAGGTCAGGTCCACCCCGTAGCCCAGCGACTCCAGCAGCCGCTTCTCGAAGAGCCGCAGCACCGCCTCCACCCGCGGTCCCGCACGCAGGCCGTCGAGCGCCCGCTGGTAATCCTCGAAGACCTCCGCCATGGGATCGTGCCGCGCCGTCAGCTTGAGCAGCAGCTCGTTGAGATAGAACCCCGCCATCAGGCGGCCCGCCGGCACCGGGGGGGAGCTCTGCGCGCTTTCCGCGCCTGTGAGCTGCCCCGCTTCGCGTCCGACCTGAAACGACAGCAGCAGCAGCTCGAATGGCTGCAGCACGCCCCCGAAACGCGGCTTCGGTCCCCGCACCCCGCGGGCGAACAGGGTCAGCCGCCCGTGATCGCGCACCAGCACCTCGAGGATCCGGCTGGTATCGCGATACGGCCGGTGGTGCAGGATGTATCCCGGCGCCAGCAGGATGCGGCGGGAATGCGCGGTCATGCCCTTTACTCCAGGCCCAGCTCCCGCAATGCCCGGGCGTTATCGGCCCAGTTCTCCCGCACCTTGACCCAGAGGTTCAGGTGCAGCCGGCGCCCCAGCATGCCGTTCAACGCGAGCCGCGCCGAAGTGCCCACCCGCTTCAGCCGCTCGCCCTTGGCCCCGATGACGATCGGCTTCTGCCCTTCGCGATCCACCCAGATCGCCGCATCGACGGTGAGCTGTCCGTCCTCTTCGGCCATCCGCTCGACCTCCACTGCGACTCCGTAGGGCACTTCCTGATTGAGCTCCAGCGTCAGCTTCTCCCGGATGAGCTCCGCGATCCGGAACGGCAGCCCCCGATCCGTCAGCTCTCCCTCGGGAAAGAGCGGAGCCGAGACCGGCAGGTGCGCCGCGATCGCGTTGCGCAAGTCGTCGAGATTCCTCTCCTTGAGCGCCGAAACCGGCACCAGCGCCAGAAATCCGTGGCGGCCGTCGAGCTCCGCAAGGTATGGCAACAGCCGCTCGCGCGGCTTCACCCTGTCTACCTTGTTGACCGCAACCAACACCGGACGGCCCGAGCGGACGATGCGTTTCAGGACCAGCTCGTCCTCCGCGTTCCAGACCAGCGCCTCCACGACGAACACGACGAGGTCCGCCTCTTCGAGCGCCGCCGCCGCCGTCCGGTTCATCGCCTTGTTGAGCGCGCGCTTGGCCTGACTGTGCAGTCCCGGCGTATCGACGAAGGCGATCTGGGCGCTCGGCAGCTGTACCAGACCGAGGATCCGGTGCCGCGTCGTCTGCGGCCGGGGCGTGACGATGCTCACCTTCTGCCCGACGAGCGCGTTGAGCAGGGTCGACTTCCCGACGTTCGGACGCCCCACGAGCGCCGCGAAGCCGCAGCGAAAATCAGCGGTAGAGGTTTCAGTCACCATGAGAGTCCGGGCCCCTGTCCAGGTCCGACAGTATGCGCTCGGCGGCCTCCTGCTCGGCACGCCGGCGGCTCGAGCCGCGGCCCTCGGCCGCAAGCCGCAGCGCCGGCACCTCGCACGTCACGTAAAAGGTCTGCGCGTGGGCCTCTCCCTCGACCCGCTCCACCTGATACCTGGGCAGCGGGAATCCACGGGACTGCAGGTACTCCTGCAGGCGGGTCTTCGCATCCTTGAGCTCGTGCGGGGCCGGCAGGGATGCTATCCGCGGCTCCAGAAGCCGCCCGATGACCTCTTCGGCCACCACCAGGCCGCCGTCGAGGTAGAGCGCCCCGAAGACCGCCTCGAGGGCGTCGGCGAGAATCGACTGGCGCCGGAAGCCCCCGGTCTTGAGCTCGCCCGAACCGAGCTGCAGCGCCTCGCCCAGCCCCAGCGATGCGGCGATCTCGGCCAGCGGCTCCCCGCTCACCACCCGCGCCCGCAGCCGGCTGAGATCACCCTCGCTCGCGTCAGGGAAGGCCCCGTAGAGGTGATGCGCCACGACGAGATTGAGCACCGCGTCCCCGAGGAACTCGAGCCGCTCGTTGTTCGGCCCCGCCGCGCTGCGATGGGTGAGCGCCGCGCGAAAGAGCGCGGGATCCCGAGGCTCGTACCCGAGCGCCGCGCGCAGCCAGGCGAGCGGCCAGCCGGGTTTATCCACCGCTGCCCACGTCGACGACCTTGTCGAATTTCACCTGCAGCGTGATGTGGGCGAAGAGCGGCGCCTGGTCATAGTAGGCGGCCTCGACCTGCCATCCCTGACCGGCACGGGTGATCGAGATATCGCGGATCGTCGGGTAATTCACCTCGTCGATCTCGAAGTGCTTGGAGATGGAGTTGCGGATGTCGTCCGGGGTGGCGCCGCCGCCGCGATACTGGTCCGCGAGACTGTTCAGAGTGCGCGCGACGTTCATGTAGTTGAGGTAGAGCGGCATCAGGCGCACGCCCGCATAAATGACGATGGCGAACGGGATGAGCAGCACCAGCCACCCGATCGCCGTCACCCCACGCTGACGCCGTAACATAGCTGAATCCCCGCTATTCGATTTTCTTGCCGATCCGGCTCCAGAGCGGTCCGCCCTTGCGTTCCGGATCCCAATTGAACCAGATGTAGGTCGCCCTGCCGACGAGGTTCGCGTCGGGCACGAAGCCCCAGACCCGACCGTCGTCGCTGTTGTCCCGATTATCGCCGATCATGAGGTACGAGTCCGGCGGCACGTCCTTTTTCACCACCGCGGGCTCGATGAGCGGGAACGCCCCGGGTGGCGGCGTGCCGCCGCACACGTAGCCGCGCGCATCGCTGCGCCGGCAGCCCGGCAAGGGATAGGGGGTGACCTCGAGCGGCACCGGACAGAGGAGCGCGTTGTGCGTGTGCGTCCCCAGGTGCTCGACCGCGAGCTGCATGTTGACGTAGCAACCATCGTTATAGGTGCCCGTCACCCTGAACGGTATCACCTTGCCGTTGATGATGAACCGGTCGTTGCGCACCGTCACATGATCGCCCGGAAGGCCGACCACGCGCTTGATGTAGTTCTCAGAAGGATTGAGCGGATAGCGAAAAACCGCCACATCCCCCCTATGGGGACTGCCGGTGTTCAGGATCTTGGTGTTGGTCACGGGCAGGCGCAGCCCGTAGGAGAACTTGTCGACCAGGATGAAATCCCCGTCGAGCAGGGTCGGCATCATGGAATCCGAGGGGATCCGGAACGGCTCGAACAGGAACGAGCGCAGCAGCAGCACGGCGAGCGCCACCGGGAAGAAGCTGCGCGCGTAATCCACCGTCCCCGGCTCCGGAACGGCCGCCGGGTCCTTGCCGGCCGCCGTGGCGGCAGTGCGCCGGCCCCGGCGCACCAGGCCCGCATCCACGGCCCAGATGACCCCCGTGACGGCGCAGATGGCGACCAGCACCGTGCTGAAATCGATCTGCGCGGCGACGAGCAGCCGCACCACGGCGGCACCGATGAGGATCGGCAGCGCATGGTAGGCGAGCGACATCATCGCCGAATCGGGGACCGGCTTGGGGCTGGCCGCGATCTGCCGCCGGGGCCGCAGGAACCAGTCATCGACGATGCACAGGAGTCCGACCGGCAGGGCGAGCCAGGCGAGTACCAGGATGAGGTGCATGAACAGAGGAGGCATCGCGCCGGCGCCTACTTGCGGCCGACCTTCAGGACGGCGAGGAACGCCTCCTGAGGAATCTCGACGCGGCCCAGCTGTTTCATACGCTTCTTACCTTCTTTCTGCTTCTCCAGGAGCTTGCGCTTGCGACTGACGTCGCCGCCGTAGCACTTGGCCAGCACGTTCTTGCGCAGCGCCTTCACCGAGGCGCGCGCGATGACGGCGGTGCCGATCGCCGCCTGCACGGCCACCTCGAACATCTGCCTCGGGATCAGCTCCTGCATCTTGTCGACGAGCTCTCGCCCGCGTTGATAGGCGTTCTCGCGGTGCACGATGATCGAGAGCGCATCGACCTTCTCGCCGTTGATGAGGATGTCGAGCTTCACGAGCGGCGCGGTCTGGAAGTGCGAGAACTCATAGTCGAACGAGGCATAGCCGCGGCTCACCGACTTCAGCCGGTCGAAGAAATCGAGCACCACCTCGGCGAGCGGCAGCTCGTACTGCAGCGACACCTGGCTGCCGAGGTATTGCATCTTCTTCTGCGTGCCGCGCTTGTCGTTGCAGAGCTTCAACACCGCGCCGACGTGGTCGGGCGGCACGAGGATGTTCGCGACGATGATGGGCTCGCGGATCTCGTCGACCTCGTTCGAGGGCGGCAGCTTCGCGGGGTTGTCGACGTATTGCACCTCGCCGTCGGTGCGCGCGACTTCGTACACCACCGTCGGCGCGCTCGTCACGAGATCGAGATGGTATTCGCGCTCGAGGCGCTCCTGGACGATGTCCATGTGGAGCAGCCCCAGGAACCCGCAGCGGAAGCCGAACCCGAGGGCCCCGGAGACTTCCGGCTCGTAGTGCAGCGCCGAGTCGTTGAGCCGCAATTTCGCGAGCGCGTCGCGGAAGCTCTCGTAGTCCTCGGCGTTGATGGGGAAGAGCCCGGCGAACACCCGCGGCTTGATCTGCCGGAAGCCCGGGAGCGCCGCCGCCGCCGGCCGGTTTTCGAGCGTGATGGTATCGCCTACCGGCGCACCGTCGATCTCCTTGATGCCGGCAACGATGAAGCCGACATCACCGGCCGACAGCGTGCTCTCCACGACGGGCTTCGGCGTGAACCGGCCGAGGCGATCGACGGTGTGGCTGCGGCCGGTTGAAACGACGCGGATCTTCTCACCGGTCTTCACGCTCCCGTTGACGACCCGCACCAGGGAGACCACGCCCACGTAGTTGTCGAACCAGGAGTCGATGATGAGCGCCTGCAGCGGACCGTCCGGGTCGCCCTTCGGCGCCGGGATGCGGCGGATCAGTGTCTCCAGAAGCTCCGGGACACCCTCGCCCGTCTTGGCGCTCACCCGCGCGGCTTCGTCGGCCTCGATGCCGATGATCTCCTCGATCTCGCGCATGACGCGCTCGGGATCGGCCGACGGCAGGTCGATTTTGTTGATGACCGGCAGGACTTCGAGTCCCTGCTCGATCGCGGTGTAGCAGTTGGCGACGCTCTGCGCCTCCACGCCCTGTGAAGCGTCCACCACGAGCAGCGCCCCATCGCAGGCCGCCAGCGAG
>DASTAC010000178.1:0-12487 GCA_035713045.1 Steroidobacteraceae bacterium | reverse complement strand
TGCGAGACGGCATGGCGACCGCGAGCGTTCCTGGTCGCGGTCACGCGAATGGGGTCAATGCGAGGACCGGCTTAGCGGCCAGGACGCAGGTTTCGATCTTTGCCTCACGAGACCCGATAGGCGCCTACGGGCTCGAATCGGCCCCGCAGATGATCCGTGACAACGGCAGGTCGACGTACCTGATCGCAAGCCAAAGATCGGTCCAATTCACGCCGTAACCCGGCGCGCTCAGCCAGAGCGTCGCTGGGAGCTCGCTGATTCCCCCATCGGGCGTACGGGAGCACGCGCATTCCCCGACCGGACGCGGCCTTGTTCCTTGCGCGTTGGGGCCGGCCTCCTGCCGCCAGGGCTCAGGTATGTCGAGCCACGGCGCCGGCCCGTATCGGCCAATTGGCCGATGTTAACCAGCCTGCCTTGCACTAACTTTTCCGGCCGACCCTTCCGCCCGCAACGGTCCGCGAACACGATCAGCGGCGCTTTTGCCTTTGTAGTCTCAACACGAAGAGCCCCCTCAAAGGAGACGCGCATGAAACCCCTGATGACCCTCTTCTCTGCCGGCCTTCTCATGAGCACCTGCGCTCTCGCAGTGCGACCCGCGCGTGCAGCGCCCTCGCCGCAAAGCGATCAGTCGGTCTCACACTCCCACCAACAGGATGGACAAGGGCAAGGCGACGAGGTCACTCCGGGGTGTCAGAAGATTTACAATGCCATCACCACCGTTCCGGGCGCAACGCTCTACGACAAGCTCGGAAAGGCAATGACCGACGGCGCCACGCTTCACAAGGGATTGCCCCTGCGCCAATGGGGTGCAATCGTCGACCGCGACGGCATCGTATGTGCCGTGGTCACGAGCGGTGGCCCCGGCAATACCGACCTCAATGCACAGTGGCTTGGAAGTCGGGTCATCGCAGCCCAGAAAGCCAACACCGTCAATGACTTCAGCACCACTACCCTCGCCTTGTCGACAGCAAACCTCTACGCGGCAACGCAGCCGGGCGGGAGCCTGTACGGCCTGCAGTTCAGCAACCCGGTATCGACCGACGCCGCTTACGGCGACAACAGGAATTGTGACAGCGTCGGTTGCGATAACACTGAAGCGCCTCGATACGGCCAGCGGGACGACCCCTTGGTCGGCCACTACGTCGGCGGCGTGAACGTATTCGGCGGCGGCCTCGCTCTATATGATTCCAGTGGGCAGCTCGTTGGCGGCCTGGGAACGAGCGGCAATACTTCCTGCGCGGATCACTACATCTCCTGGGTCATACGCCATACGTTGGGTCTCGACTATGTGCCGACGATGATAACGGGACGGGACGACAACATCATCTTCCCGGCCAGCGCGGGCGCGAGCCCGACCGGGTTCGAGCAGCCCTTGTGCGGGATAGATCCCGATGAGCCGAACTATCCCGCCGAACTCGAGAAGAATTACATGCCCAAGTGAATTGGCGCCTCACAGTGCCAACATGATGTCCGCCCCCGCCCGTCTCTTAACTGAAATGCACGGCCGCGACGCGCCCTGCCGCGCGCGTCGCGGCCGTCTGGAGATCGACTGCACGGGGCATTCCGGATTACCTCCAATGCCGCTCAGGCCGTTCCCACTTCCAACTCGAGAACGGAAGTTCATCATCCCCGCTGCGCTGACGTCTCCGCCGGTCAAAGCGACGCGACCGTAGCCGACTGGTCGCTCCCTGTCCGGAACAATCCGCGCCGGCTCACCGGACCATCCGAGTGATTGCGCGCTCTTCTCCTGCGCTGTAGCATCCGGCTCGGGGAGCGTGCCGGCCCTCATCATCTTGTCGGTGAACCGACGGTCATGACAGCCGCCGAAGCAGATCGGGGACTCATTGCCGCGATCTATGACGCAGCGCTCGACGCCGGCCGCTGGCCGGCCGTGCTCCAGAGGCTCGCGCAAGAATTCAACGATGCATCCGTGCGCCTTTCGTTCGATCAGCTGTCAACGAGAGGCTGCTCCGCTTGTGAGAATTCGCTTGTTGAGGAAGGTCGGAGACGGGGTCTGCCCGCGCCGTTGACGCAAGAGCAATCGATGCGGCTTTCGGCGCTGACGCCGCACTTGCGGCGCGCGATGCAGCTCAACCGCAGCCTCGGCGAGCTCAGGCTCGCATGCGACCTTGCGTGCGAGGCGCTCCACCAATTCCGAAATGGCATCCTCGTGGTCGAAGCCGATGCACGTATCCTGCTTGCGAACCGCGCCGCTGAGGCGCAGTTGGCGGACCCTGACGGCGTACTGCGGATGGAACGCCAGCATCTCGCCGCGCGGCGCCGTGCCGACTGTGCAGCCTTGCTCCGTCTGATCGGCATGGCGGTCGATAACGGCAGCCGCGGCTCCTTCGTCATCTCGCGCGAGAGGCATCCCGCTGTGGTGGTCCTGGTGATGGCCGCGGGTGTCGTGCCGGGCGCGATCGTCCGTGCGCCACTGCATGCCATCGTCATGGTCAAGGATCTGGCGGGAGCGGCGCGGCGGGCATCCGACGCGTTCGGCCGCTACTTCGCGCTTACGCCCGCGCAAATGGCGCTGGCGAATGAGATTGCCCGAGGCGAAGGCGTCCGTGCTGCCGCCCGCCGGCTCCGCATATCCTACGGTACGGCGCGAGCGCATCTGCTGCAGATCTTTCAAAAGACCGGAACCCGCCGGCAGACGGAGCTCGTGCGCCTGATGATGGTGTGGGACGATGGCATCGGCCAGGTGGGCGATATTGCCTGCGGGCACGCGCCCGTTCCGGCACACGAGTGACCCGGTGTTCGAAGCGGGCCCGTCATCGCCTGCTCTTCCCAATCGGCGCAGCTACCCCACCGCTCGAACGAGGCTCGCGTCGTCGCAAGTCAGCGAGTTGACCCGCGGGCTCACCGCATGGCTTCTCAGCAGCGTGTCGGGCGCCGTGCGCAACAGCCTGCGCGCCTCCGCGGGCGTGCCGCGCAGCCAGGCCTCACAGTCCTCGGCTGCAAGGATCGCCGGCATCTCGCGGCTCGCCGTCTGAATCGACGCGAGCAGCGAATTCGCGGCCACCGTGAGAATCGCGCAACCCTCGATCACGTCCCCGTCGTCGTCCTCGGTCCGATCCCAGAGCGCGGCGACCGGAAACACCGGCCGTCCGGCGACCTGCACGAAGTGCGGTTGCCGGTGCCCCGCCGAAGTCAATTGCCACGTATAGAATCCCGCAAAAGGCAGAATGCAGCGCTGGCCGTTCAGCCAGGGTCCGCGAAAGAGCGGGCTGCGCTCGAGCTCGGCGCACGAAAGGCGCTGCCACTGCGCCACCGAGATATCGCCCTGGGCCCAGGCGGGAATGAGCCCCCAACGCATCATCACGGCCTCGGACCGGCCCTCGTGCAGGCGCACGGCGGGAACGTAGCGCGACGGCGCGACATTGTAGCTCGCAGAGAAGCGCCACCACCTGCTCTGCGGAGTGAGCTCCCGCTCGGCGAGCGCCTGATCCGGCATTACATATCGCTCGCACATTTTCAAAAGCGTATCGCCGCCGGCCCGCGCCGCCTGTGACGCGATGCACAGGAATCGGCTCCGGGGCTTGCCGAAGCCTGTCGCCGCGCAGCGATATCGTGACAGCGGCACTCGGGGGCTATTGCGGCCGCCACGGCACTCCAGGCGTTCACCCTGCGGTTCATGGGGAGCCTTGGGCGAGCCGCCCGGGATCGGATGGCGCCCAAGGCGCCAACATCGGATCTGAGGTCGGCCGGCGGCGCTGGGTGTCCAGAGTCCTGTTCGTGGAACGTTCTTTGCCGTCGGGGATCAAGCTCGGGCCGGGTTCTCGCCGGCCCCTCCCGTCAGGTGGGCCCGCACCCGCGGCAACGACTCCGGATGGTGCTGCTGGATGAAGGCGATGAACTTCTCGCGAACATCGCAGCGCAGATCCCACGCGATCGAGGAGTCCGCCGCAGTGACCAGGATGCGCAACTGCATCGCCTTCTCATCCGCCTCAACCACCTGCAGGTTCCAGAATCGCCGATCCCACTTCGGATGGCTTTCGATGATCTCCTTCAGCGCCTTGCGCCCCTCCTCCACCGGGAAGGAATAGTCGACCCAGACGTGGACCTGTCCCATGATCTGGGCCGAGCTTCGCGTCCAGTTCTGGAACGGCTTCTCGATGAAGTAGCTGAGCGGCAGCACTAGACGGGTGTCGTCCCACACGTGCACCACTACATAGGTGAGCGTGATCTCCTCCACCCGGCCCCACGCACCCTCCACCACCAGCACATCGTCCTCCCGCATCGGCTGCGCGAGCGCGATCTGGAACCCTGCCAAAAGATTGGCGAGCGTCTTCTGCGCCGCGATGCCGGCGACGATGCCGACGATGCCGGCGGAGGCAAGCAGGCTGGTGCCGACCTGCCGCACGACGGAGAACAACATCAGAATCGTCGCCACGGCCACCAGCGTGATCGCGACATCGATCACCCGGCCGATGACATGAACCTGGGTGTAGACCTTGCGCGCCCGCAGGTTGTCGGCGGCGGTGATGTCGAACCGCATGAGCAGAGCCGTTTCGAGCGTGCGCACCGCCTGAAAGAAAAGGAGCGCCATCACCACGATCAGCATGATGCTGATGCCCGTATCGATCCCCGCGCGATAACTTCCCGCCAGCGGCAGGATCGGCACCGCCAGGATCACTCCCAATGCGGGAATCAACATTCGCAGTGACCGGCCGATGAGCGGCGCAAGAAGGCTGTAGAACCGCGTCGGGCTGCGGGCGCCCCATCGCCTCAGGCGCGCCTCCAGGACCCAGGTCAGGCGATGGATGAGCCACAGCGCCAGGCCGAGGACGCCGAGGCCGAGCAGTACCCGCAGGACGGTCTGCAAGCCGTGGGCTGCTGCGCTCGAGCCCAGAGCGAGCAGCAACGTGGACAGCACGAAATAGGCGCTGACGAGCCAGATCAGAAGGTAGAGAGGTTTGCCGATCGCCTTCAGCACGTGTGTTCGGCTGCCTGGGTCGGCCGCCTCGGACGGCCGCGTCTGCATGGGGCGCCGTACGAGCACGGCAGCGATGATGTGGGCCAGAAGCGCCAGCGCGACGAAAATGAGCGCCGTCACGACACCGCCCCAGGTCAACCGGCCCAGCACCAGCTCCCCGGCTCTGGCGCCGAGCAGATCCCGCATCCATCCCTGCACGAGCGCTGTCGCCCATGCGGCCACGGAACGCGGTGCGTGTTGGCCGTTTGTCGTCATCTTGGGTCTCCTCCCGCTTCTGTTCTGATGACCCGCCCCGCGCGCAAGCTGCCGTTCAGGACGGGTCTCGGGCGAGTGCCGACCGAGGCCGGGCAACCTCGAGCTTAATGCTTGCGACTGCTGCAGCGTTCCGCCGCGGCGAGCGGAGCTGGGTCATTTCGTGCGCGATCGCCGCCGATGCCGGCGGGTCGAGCGCATAGAGCCGAGAGGCCGCCGCTCTCCCGTTCCCCGTCACGGGGCCGGGAGATCCGAGCGCCATGTCTCGAGCTTTCGCGGGAACTCTTCGAGAAGCGCCTCCACTGCTTCGGGCGCCACGGATTTCGTGAGGGGGTGATCGCCGGCCGAGCTGGCCAGCATTCTTGCCGGACAATCGAAACCAGTCCCGCCCGTGAGGGCGAGGCGCTCACAATAGGTTCCCGAGCCCAGGTGCGCTCCCTTCACCCGCAAGGCGACCGACAACAGCTGCGAGCTGATGCTCAGGCCAGCCCGCGCTGCGCGCCAGACTGCCGATTTGCCGCGGGCCGGGCTCGAAGCCGATGCCACGGGGAAGACCCGTGGCCGATCCCAGGGAGCGCCGGCGGCTGCCCACGCTCGCCTGTCGAAGGCCATCCTGGCCGCGGCTGCCCGGAGGAAGCGCGAATGGTCGCTCAGACCGTTTCCGCCGCGGGAGCAGCCCCGCCCGTGGGTGACCTCATGGCGTCCCGGCCGCTCTGCCCCCCGCGTATGCCGTTCCATTTTGCTGGCGTACATGATCGGAATGATGCCCCCGGGAGTCGGCGCGACGCCTCTCAGGTCAATGGATTTATTGTAAAGCGAAATGCGGACGGGCATTCGGTATGTGGCGGCGCACCACCACCCGGCAGCGCCCGCGGTGCGCCAGCCCGGACGTCGCGGAAAAAATATACTCCCGGCACCCTCCGCATCGAGCAGCACGGCGCGCCTCTTGGCTTCTCGTCCGCGGCGGATATGTGCCGCATGGCACCCTCGTCCTCAGCCCACCTTTTCTACCAGATGTGAGCGGATGCCCGGAATTGGATACCCCTCATGCACGCTCTGCGGCATGCGCGGCCGGTCGGTTACCGGGACATTCCCGGTGTCAAGGACTGGCGTCACCCTTCCCACCAGCCGCCCCGTCCGTCCCCCTGATTGCGCCGCCGGTCGGACAGGCCCCCGATAACTGTCGTATTGCCAGGCAGGCGCCGCTTTCGTTCAAGTACAGTCCGCCGCACCGAGACGTTGTGGATACACAACCCCGTGCGACTTCCGACAACAACCGACGTGTTCCGCCCCTCGCAACAGCGAGGTTTCACGCTGCTCGAGCTCGTCATCACCATGGCGATCGCGGCCATCCTGCTGGTGATCGCGATACCTTCTTTCCAGTACATCACGACCTCGAACCGTATGTCGGGCGAGATCAACGATCTCCTCGGCGCCATGCAGCTCGCCAAGGCGGAGGCCATCAAGGAGGGCCAGACGGCGACGATCTGCGCCTCCACCGATCAGGCGACGTGCTCGGGTGCGTCCACCTGGAACACGGGCTGGATCATCTTTGCCGGGACAGGCAATCCGACCCCCTCGGATCCGGTCATCCACGTCCACGGCCAGTTCTACGGCTCGGACAGCCTGCAGGCGAACGGCAACACGAGCGCCGTGTCATTCAACCGCGAAGGCTTCGCGTTCGGCCTGCCGGGTGCCGGAGTCACCTTCACGCTCCATGATCCCACGGGCAGCTCCACCTACACGCGCTGCCTGACTGCGACCGTCGTCGGGGCGCTCGCGACAACCATGTACAACGGGGGCAGCTGCCAGTGACCGCCCAAATGCCAACCGCCCGGCGGGCAGGAGACCGGGGATTCAGCCTGATCGAAGTTCTCGTGGCCCTCATCGTGCTTTCCGTGGGGCTCCTGGGTATCGCCAAGATGCAGGCGCTCGCGCTGGCGAGCACCTCGGTCGCCGGCATGCGCTCCCTGGCCGCGGTGGAGGCGGACAGCATCGCGGACGCGATGCACGTGAACCGAGGCTTCTGGGCCGCCAGCAACGCCAGCGGGTTGAACGTGAGCATCGTGGGCAACACGGTCACCGTCACCCAGGCAGGCCCGGCGACGCCGCCGGTGCTGCCGGCGGTCAACTGCGCGACCAACGGCCCGTGCAACGCGCCCTCCGTTGCCGGGTATGACCTGCAGAACTGGGCCGCCGCCCTCAACCAGCTCCTGCCCGGCGATGAGGCGACGATCGCCTGCAATGCCAGCGATCCAATCGACTGCCTCGTCACCATCCAGTGGAGCGAGCAGGCCGTCGGCATGAACACCGCCCAGGCGCAGCAGGTGAGCACCGCCACCACGCAAAATGCCGGCACCACCGCCGCGATCCAGAATCCGACCTACGTGCTGTACGTCGAGCCATGAGCACCCCGCCCCGCACTCCTCGCCCGCGCCTCAGGCCCGCTGCGGCCGGCTTCTCCCTCATCGAGCTGATGATCGCGCTCGCGATCGCGCTCTTCCTGATCGCCGGGATGGTGCTCATCTTCCAGAACACCCGATCCACGTACACGAGCGAGAAGGGCCTCTCGCAGCTGGAAGACAACGAGCGCCTGGCGATGACGCTGATCGCGGATGTGATCCAGTCGGCCGGCTACTACCCGAATCCGGCCCAGAACCTGGCGCAGGATGCGCTCCCGGCATCCCCGGATTTCCCCACCGCGCAGAATTCCTGGGACACCGATACCAATATCGCCGCGAGTACCAACCCGCAGGGGGACACCATCAGCGTGCGCTACGCGGCCGCCCCGACCGATGCGATCATGAACTGCATGGGTCAGACCAACACGAGCGGGGGCCTGCTCAGCTGGGACAACACCCTGTCGGTGGACTCGAACGGATTCCTCACCTGCCAGGTCTGGGACTCCGCGGACGGCCATACGACCACTGCCGAGCTCGTAGGCGGCTTCGCCACCGGCAACGGCATCCAGAGCATGAGCCTCCTCTACGGCGTCAATACAGGCACGGCATCGAACGGCAGCTGCGTCGACAGCTATATGACCGCAACCCAGGTGACCGCGGGCAGCTATTGGCCTCACGTATGTTCCGTCACGGTCAGTCTCGTTTTCGTCAATCCGCTCCCGCCCGCCGACGGCAGCAAGCCGACGATCACCTTCCAGAGAGTGATCGCCCTGATGAACCAGGCAGGAGTCAACAACTCGTGACCGCTCGACTCCAGCGCCGCCGCGCGTCTTCCCGGCGCACGGGCCAGTCCGGCTTCGCCCTGATCACGGGCCTGCTGCTGCTGCTCGTGCTCACCATCATCTCCGTGGCCATGTTCCACGGCTTTGGCACGGAGGAGCAGATCGCCGGCAACACCCGCGAGAAGCAGCGCGCCCTGAACGCCGCGATCAGCGCCGAGCAATACGCCGAATGGTGGCTCGACAGCGGTAATGCCCCCGCTGCAGCGACCTGCCCGACCGGCATCGTCCCCTCGAGCTCCGGCGAGGTCTGCAATGCGGTGCTCACCGATTTCACCCAGGTCCCGTGGACCACGGGCGTGCAATTCACCCAGTTCAATCAGACGCTCACCGCTTCGGGCAAAACCGGGCCAACCGTCGCCTATTACCAGCCGCCCGTCTTCTACATCACGTACCTCGGTACGGGCCTCGGCGGCTCCATCTACCAGATCGATGCCTACGGCTACGGCGCGAATGCCAACACGGTCGCCGTCGTGCAGAGCACCTACGTGCTCTCGAACGGCGACTGGTGCGGATCGTGCGAGTGAAAGGTGCACTATGAAACCTAACCTTCGCGTTTGGGTCCTCCTTGCGGTCGCGGCGTTCGCGCCGAACTACGCCTGGAGCCAGCTCATCGTCTCGGAAGACTTCACGGGCGCATCCGCCACGAACAGCTGGACGCCCTACCTCGGGGCGTGCCTCACGGCGGGCAACGGCTCGGGCAGCATTCCCGCCTGTGTGGGCGACTCCTACTATTCCGGGCAGACGCAGGTCGGCGGCTACAGCGGCACACTGCCCGATCCGGTGGGCGACGGCGCGCTGCGGTTCACCAACGGATACCCGTACTACAATCAGGCCGGCGGCATCATCTCGAACTTCACCTACCCGTCCAGTGAGGGGCTCGAGGTGACCTTCAAGACGGTGACCTATCTCGGCAATTCCGGCGGCTCGGGTGCCGATGGCGCGGACGGCATGAGTTTCTTCCTCCTGGACGGAAGCGCCCCCGCTCCCTACGCCGGAGAGTTCGACGTCGGAGCGTTCGGCGGCAGCCTCGGGTACACCTGCTCCAATACCAACAACGACTCGAAACTGCACCCCAACGGCTTCGTGCGCCACTATGACGGCGTCGTGGCCGGTTACCTGGGCCTCGGCATCGACGAATACGGCAACTTCCTGAATCAGGGGGACAACACGGCGAGCGGCTATGGATACCAGCCCGATCGCATAGGCTTGCGCGGCGCCGGCAGCATCAACTGGTACAGTTTGAACAATGAGTTCCCGACTTATTATCCGGGGACGGGCCTGAAGTCGACACAACAGGCTCAGGCGGTCCAGCAGACCTGCGAGACCGGATACGCATGGGACTACTCCAATCCGGCCCAACCGGTGGAGACGACCACGAAGGTCATGGACTATCCCGCGATCGCGAATGCCTACAAGGTCCTCAGCGGCTCACTGCTCATCGCCAACGAGAGCGCCAAGACCCGCCCGCAGGCCGAGCCGATCACCTATGATCTGAAGATCACCCAGAACGGCCTCCTCAGCCTGGCCTACAGCTACAACGGCGGGGCCTATCAGCCCGTCATCACGGATCAGAGCATCACCGCGGGCAACGGCCCTCTTCCATCGAGTTTCCGCTTCGGCTTCGCGGGATCGACAGGCGGCAGCGACAACGTGCACGAGATCCTCTGCTTCAAGGCGCAACCCGCAGACGTGGCGAGCACCTCCGTCGGCGTCAACGAGAAGGAGGCCTCGAAGATCGCGACCGGCACGCAGGCTTTCCTCGCCTATTACTACCCCACCACCTGGGCCGGGCGTCTCACCGCAAACAATCTCCTCTACGATTCCAGCACGAACCTCATCAGCATAGACCCCGTCGCCAACTGGGATGCCTCCTGTGTACTCACCGGCGTACCGTCAGGCCAGACCTGTCCCACCACCGGCGGCGGCAGCATGCCAGCGGAGGCACCCTCCAGCCGCACGATGCTGACCTGGAACGGCGCTCAAGGCATACCGTTCGAATGGAGCTCGCTCACCACCGCCCAGCAGGACGCCCTCGATAACGGCGACCCGACGCCTTACACCGCCGACCGGCTGAACTACCTGCGCGGCGACCGCAGCAACGAGATCACGACGACAGGCTCCGGCCTATACAGAGACCGCGCCAGCGTGCTCGGCGATATCGTCGACTCGAGTCCCACGTGGGTGGGACCGCCGTCGGCTCCCTACTCCATCGTGTGGAAAGATGACCTGTACCCCGCGAATTCCAATCCGGAGAACGGCACCGACACCTATCCCGACTTCATCAGCGCGGAGCAGACGCGCCTGAACGTCGTATACGCGGGATCGAACGACGGTTTCGTGCATGGCTTCAGGGCCGGCGCATTCGACTCCAGCGGTAATTTCGTCAACGACTCCGCGACGCCAAACGACGGCGAGGAAGTCCTGGCCTATATGCCCAACGCGGTGCTGCAGGAGATTCACAATTCATCGAACGGCGCCCTCGACTTCTCCAATCCGCAATACGCGCACAACTTCTACGTTGATGCCACGCCGGACGCCGAGGATCTATTCTATGAGGGCGCATGGCACACCTGGCTCGTCGGCGGTCTCGGGCCCGGGGGCAGCGCGATCTACGCGCTGGATGTGACCAATCCTTCCAGTTTCAGCGAGAGCAACGCTGCAAACGTCGTGATCGGCGAATGGACACCCTCGACCATCACCTGCGCGAACGTGTCGAATTGCGGCCAGGATCTCGGCGACACCTACGGTACGCCGGAAATCCGCCGGCTGCACAACGGCATGTGGGCCGTGATCTTCGGCAACGGCTATGGCAGCGCGAGTGGCGACGCCGGCATATTCGTCATGACCATCGATCAGACGACCGGTGCCAAGACTTTCTATTATTTCAGCACCGGGGAGAGCGGCAAGAATGACGGTATCGACTACCCGAGCGCCGCGGACTTCGATGGTGACCATATCACCGACTTCGTCTACGCCGGCGATCTGCTCGGCAACGTGTGGCGCCTGAACCTCACGAGCAGCAATCCGGCCAATTGGCACATGACCCCGGCCCCGATATTCACCGATCCCGCGGGCAACCCGATCACGACCAAGGTCACCGTCTCCTTCACTCCGCCTTCGCAAGGGACGCCGCGGGTGATCCTCAATTTCGGCACCGGGCGCAAGATCCCGCTGACGCTCACCTCGCCGGACCAGTATGCGACCGGCACTCAGCATCTCTACGGAATCTGGGACTCCGACATGGCGAGCTGGAATGCGCTGAATTCGGTGATGTACGCCAGCCTGAGCACGCCGCCCCAGAGCATTTCGCTGTCCTTACTGCAGCAACAGACGCTCACCCTGAATCCGAGTACCGGCGTCCTCGACGGAACCAACAATCCGATCTGCTGGGCCGACCAGACCAACTGCAGCTCGACGCCGCAGTACGGCTGGTATATCGTCCTGCCGGGACCGAACGAGCAGGTGATTTACAATCCCCTTACATACGGCAGCGCGTTCATCGTCAACACGACGATCCCGCCGGATGACTCGCCGTTGAACTGCGCGGCGGCCACCGAGACTGGAGACACGATCGTCGTATCGATCAACACGGGCGGCGTGATCAAGAACGTCTTCCCCGATTACACCGACGCGAGCGCGGCGGGAGAGATGGTGAACGGGGTCGGCACGCCGTTCGTGCTGCTCGCGGGCGGTAGCGCCCAGCTGATCACCCAGACGGTCAGCTCCAACAGCGGAACCAGCAGCGGCGGTACGACGAGCGGCGGCACCTCCGGCGGCGGACCGCTCCATTGCAGCGGCCAGCTCTGCTCCACCCCCTTGAATCCGAATGGACCGACGGGACGGCGCGTGACCTGGACGGAGCTGCGATGATGGCCCGGATGAGAGCCATGAGAGCGCACGCGGGACCCGGGCGGGCGGACGGATTCACGCTGATCGAGCTGATGATCGCGGTGGTGGTGGTGGCCATCCTCATGGCCATCGCGGTCCCGTCGTACGAGTCGTACGTGGAGAAATCCCGACGCACCGACGCCAAGACGGCGCTTCTCGATCTC
>DASTAC010000177.1:0-5184 GCA_035713045.1 Steroidobacteraceae bacterium | reverse complement strand
GAAATGGTAGGCCATGTGGCACTCGTCACCATCCCCGAAATAATCGCGCACGTCCTCGGGCCACTGATTGGCCTCGGCGAGCAGCATGCGATCGGGATACTTGGCCGAGACCAGGCTGCGGATGCGCTTGATGATCTCGTGCGTCTCGCGCAGGTTCTCGTTGTTGGTGCCCTCGCGCTCGACCAGATAGGGAATGGCGTCCAGCCTGAAGCCGTCGACGCCGTGGGCGAGCCAGAACTCCATGATCCGGGTCACCGCCCGCACCACGTGCGGGTTGTCGAAGTTCAGGTCGGGCTGGTGGCTGAAGAACCGGTGCCAGTAGTAGGCCTTCGCGAGCGGGTCCCAGCTCCAGTTCGAGCTCTCGGTGTCGCGGAAGATGATGCGCGTGCCGGCATAACGGTCCGGCGTGTCGCTCCACACGTAGAAGTCGCGCTTCGCCGAGCCGGAGGGCGCGCGCCTCGCGGCCTGGAACCAGGGATGGGCGTCGGAGGTGTGGTTGACCACCAGCTCGGTGATGACCCGCAGCCCTCGACGGTGTGCTTCACGCACGAAACTTCGGAACTCGCGCCGCGTGCCGTACTGGGGATGGATGTTGTGGTAATCGGCGATGTCATAGCCGTCATCGCGGCCCGGAGACGGATAGAACGGCAGCAGCCAGATGGTGTTGACGCCAAGCTCCTGGATGTAGTCGAGCTTGCGCGTGAGGCCGGCGAAGTCGCCGATGCCGTCGTCGTTGCTGTCGAAGAACGCACGGACGTGGACCTCGTAAACGACCGCGTCCTTGTACCAGAGGGGATCGCCTGTGAAGGGCAGTGGCTCGGGCAGTGCGCTCATCTCACATAAAATAATCGAAATCCCGCTCGGTGCGCACCCTGCGTCGGATCCGGAACACGTGCGCCGCGTTGCTCGCGGGATCGAGGGCCACGTAGTTGCGGGCGCCACGCCACAGGAAACGTGCCCCGGAGAGCAGGTCGTCCACCTGATACGGCGCATCGGCGGCGAGGCCCAGCGCGTCGAGGTCGAGGTGGGCCCAGCCCGTCTGCGCGTGATGCGGATCGACGTTGACGAAGACCAGCACGGAGTCCTCACCGCTCGTCTTGCTGTAGGCGATCAGTGCCTCGTTGTCGACGGGATGGAACCTCAGCCCGGTGTCGCTTTGCAGCGCCGGATTCTCGCGGCGGATGCGGTTGAGCCGCGCGATGAGATCCCTGAGGCTCGCCGGGTCGTCGCGGTTCCACGAGCGGACCTGGTATTTCTCCGAGTCCAGGTACTCCTCCGAGCCGCTCTCGCGCGGGCGACTCTCCGCGAGCTCGAACGCCGGCCCATAGATGCCATAGCTCGCCCCGAGCGTCGCGGCGAGGATGAGCCGCGTCGCGAACGCGGGCCGGCCGCCGAACTGCAGGTACTCCGTGAGGATGTCCGGGGTGTTGGGCCAGAGGCTCGGGCGGAAGAACTCGCACACCGGGCGGCTCGTGAGCTCGGTGAAGTATTGCACTATCTCGCGCTTGCTGTTGCGCCAGGGGAAGTAGTTGTAGGACTGCGTGAAGCCGAGCTTGGCGAGCCGGTACATCACCTTCGGGCGGGTGAAGGCCTCGGCGAGGAAGATCACCTCCGGATGCGCCTTGCGGATCTCGCCGATCACCCATTCCCAGAAGGCGAAGGGCTTGGTGTGCGGGTTGTCCACGCGAAAGATGCGCACGCCCTGGGCGATCCAGAACTCGAACACGCTCTTCAGCTCCGCCCAGAGCGCCTGCCAGTCGTCGCACTCGAACCAGAAAGGATAGATGTCCTGGTACTTCTTCGGCGGATTCTCCGCGTATTGCACCGAGCCGTCGGGGCGCTTGAGGAACCACTCGGGATGCTCGCGCACGTACGGATGATCGGGAGCGCACTGGAAGGCGATGTCGAGCGCGATCTCGATGCCGAGCGAGCCGGCGCTCGCGAGCAGTCGGCGGAAATCCTCGAGCGTGCCGAGGCGCGGGTGCACGGCCTTGTGGCCGCCCTCGCGACTGCCGATCGCCCACGGGCTTCCGGGGTCGTCGGGCGAGGCGCCGACGCGATTGTTGGGTCCCTTGCGCTCGATCTCTCCGATCGGATGGATCGGCGGCAGATAGAGGACATCGAAGCCCATCGAGGCCACGTAGGGCAGGAGCGCCTCGACGTCCGCGAGTGTCCCGTGCTGGCCGGGGCTCGGGGCGGCGGAGCGGGGGAACATCTCGTACCAGCTCGAGAACCGGGCGCGCTCCCGCTCCACCTCGATGGCGAGGGCCGGCTCGTGGCGCAGCACGAGCCGCGGGTCGGGGCTGCGCCGGGCGAGCTCGTGCAGCGCATCGCTCTGCGCCAGCAGCGCCCGCTGCTCGCGCTCGCGGACCGGATCGGCCAGGGCATTGGCCCATTCCCGCAGCCGGCTGGCGTCGGGCTCGGCCATGCGGCCCGCATGCGCGAGCGCCAGAGCGGAACCCTGCTGCAGGTCGATCTCGATGTCCTGCGCGGCTTCGTATTTCTTGGCGAGCCCCCGACGCCAGCTCTCGAGGTGATCGACCCAGGCCTCGACGGTGAAGAGATATCGTCCCAGCGTGGAGACGGTGAACCGCCCTTGCCAGCGATCGTTGCCGAGGAATCGCATCGGCATTCCGTGCCATTGCGTCTCGCTCTCGTGCCGGTACAGGACTACCGAGGCAACCGCGTCGTGTCCATCGGCGAACACGTCCGCCTCTATGACGACCTCATCCCCGAGCACGCGCCGCGCGGGGAACCGTCCGCAGTCCACCTGCGGACTCAACCCCTCGATGACGACGCGCGCTTTGCTCATCCGTCTTGCGACCCGGGGGTCAGTCAGGGGTCAGCACTACGGCGGCAAGGGGCGGCAGGCGCAACGTCAGGGAGTGAGTCAAGCCGTGCGTCGGCAGAGGCGACGCTTCCACTGCGCCGAAGTTGCCGATGCCGCTGCCGCCGTAATCCGTCGCATCGCTGTTCAGCCGCTCGCGCCACCAGCCGCCTCGGGGCACGCCCACCCGGTAGTTCTCGCGCGGCACCGGCGTGAAGTTGCAGGCGATCAGAGCGACCTGCCCTGACTTGCCCTTGCGCAGATAGACGATCACGCTCTCCTCGCTGTTGTTGCAATCGATCCACTGAAAGCCGTCCGGCGTGAAGTCGCACTCGTAGAGCGCCGGCGTCAGGCGATAGACGTGATTCAAGTCCCGCACCCAGCGGCGTACGCCCTCGTGCGGCGGATACTGCAGCACGTGCCACTCCAGACTCTCCTCGTGCTGCCACTCGCGCTTCTGGCCGAACTCCCCGCCCATGAAGAGGAGCTTCTTGCCGGGGTGGGTCCACATGTAGCCGAAGAGCAGCCGCAGCGAGGCGAACTGCTGCCACTCGTCCCCCGGCATCTTGCCGACCAGCGAGCCTTTCCCGTGCACCACCTCGTCGTGGGAGAGCGGCAGCACGAAGTTCTCGCTGAAGGCGTACCAGATGCTGAAGGTGAGCTGGTTCTGCTGGTACTTGCGGAACACCGGATCGGTCTGCAGGTACTTGAGCGTGTCGTGCATCCAGCCCATGTTCCACTTCAGCCCGAAGCCGAGGCCGCCGAGGTAGGTCGGGCGCGAGACCATGGGCCAGGCTGTGGATTCCTCTGCGATCGTCTGCGTGTCGTGATGATCGCGGTAAACGGCGAGGTTCAGCTGCTTGAGAAACTCCACCGCCTCCAGATTCTCGTTGCCGCCGAAACGGTTGGGGATCCACTCTCCGGCGCGCCGTCCGTAGTCGAGGTAGAGCATGGAAGCGACCGCGTCCACGCGCAGTGCATCGATGTGATACACGTCGAGCCAGAAGAGCGCGCTGCTGCCGAGGAAGTTGCGCACCTCCGCCCGCCCGTAGTTGAAGATCGCGCTGTTCCATTCCGGGTGAAAGCCCTGGCGCGGATCGGCGTGCTCGTAAAGATGAGTGCCGTCGAAGTAGGCGAGCCCGTGCTCGTCGCTCGGGAAATGCGACGGCACCCAGTCGAGGACCACCCCGATGCCCCGCTGGTGCAGGTGATCGACCAGGTACATGAAGTCCTGCGGCGTACCGTAGCGGGCCGTGGGCGCGAAGTAACCGGTGACCTGATAGCCCCAGGAGCCGTAGAAAGGATGCTCCGCGACGGGCAGCAGCTCGACGTGGGTGAAGCCCATCTCCACCACGTAATCGCCGATGGCGTGCGCCAGCTCCCGGTACGTCAGCCAGCGGCCGCGCTCCTCGGCCTTGCGGCGCCAGGAGCCGAGGTGCAGCTCGTAGATCGACCAGGGAGCGTCGTGGGCGTTGGAGCGGCCGCGGGCGCCCATCCAGTGCCCATCCCCCCACTCGTACGAGAGGTCCCATACCACCGAGGCGGTCCGCGGCGGCATCTCGCAGTAGAAGCCGAAGGGATCCGCCTTGTCGACGGTGTAACCCGCATGTCGGGAGACTATGTGATACTTGTAGACGGTGCCGGCCTGGACGCCGGCGACGAAGGTCTCCCAGATCCCGGACGAGTCGGCGCGGGCCGACAGCGGATGGGTCGTGGGATTCCAACCGTTGAAATCGCCTACCACGGATACGGTGGCCGCGTTCGGGGCCCAGACGGCGAACTGGGTGCCCTGCTCGCCATCGGGGCGGCGCGGCAGAAGATGGGCCCCGAGCTTCTCGTAGGCGCGCACATGCGTGCCTTCGCGAAAGAGATATACGTCTTGGTCGGTGAGCAGCACTTGGCGAGTCTAGCAATTCCCATTCCTATCCGTTCATCGGCTGACGAAATCGACTGCAGCGATTTCGGACGGCGTCAGCCGGCCCGGAGGGCTCGGCGCGGGGCTGCCGCCGGGCACACCGGCCGGCGGCCGGCGCGGCGAGCGCGCCCTGCGGTCCACCGGGCCCGGCCGGCAAGAGGCGCGGCTCCTTCCCGATCGATGGCATGGAGGTTGCTCCGGTGAGCGCTGCTCGTCCCATTGTCATCGGTCATCGCGGCGCGAGCGGGTATGCGCCGGAGCACACCCTGGCTTCCTATTTCATCGCCATCGAGCAGGGTGCCGACTACATCGAGCCGGACCTCGTCATGACGCGCGACGGCGTGCTCGTGGCACGCCACGAAAACGAGATCGGCGGCACCACGGATGTCGGCACGCGCGCGCAGTTCGCCGGCCGGCGCACCACCAAGATCATCGACGGCGT
>DASTAC010000176.1:0-7142 GCA_035713045.1 Steroidobacteraceae bacterium | reverse complement strand
GCTGGCAATCGTTCCGGAAGCCAGGATCACCAGGCCCAACGCCATGATGCGCCACCGCGCGCAGCTCTGCCGCAAGCGGTCTGGCCCCGGGACCGGCATAGCGGCAACCGTCTCAGGCTCATCCAGAGTCTCAGGCAAATGCTTGCGCATCCACAGGCCGAATGGGACTGCAACGGCTCCCAGCAAAAAGGCAATGCGCCATCCATAGGCATCTAGCGCCGCAGATGGCAGTATCGCAGTCAATAGAATGCCAACCGATCCTCCCGCGACCAGCGCAAGGTTTTGGATCGCACTCTGCAAGGACAGAACCAGTCCACGCCTCTCAACAGGCGCGGATTCCAGCAGAAAGGCAGTGTTGGAACCGATCTCTCCACCCAGGGAAAAGCCCTGCACCATACGGGCGATTACCGCCAGAATCGGCGCAGCGATACCGATGCGCGCATACGTCGGAATCAGTGCCATGCCGAAAATCGCGAAACCGATCAGCAGGAAGCACAGCATCATGGCCGGTCGCCGGCCAGCATGGTCCGAGTAGCGTCCGATCACCATCGCGCCGATAGGTCGGGTGACGAAGCCTACCCCAAAGGTCGCCAGTGACAGCATCAAGCTGCTGTATGCGCTCGACGCTGGGAAGAAGGCATGGCCGATTTGAATCGAGAAGAATGCGTAGGTTATAAAATCGTAGAACTCGAGAGCATTGCCAATCGTCGCGGCTGCAACATGGTGCCCGCGAAGAGAGCGCCTACTTTGCACTGGTGCAGCAGCACCGTTCATCGACACGCGTTCTCTTGAGATTCACGCCGGCTGTGCGCAGGATTGAATCAGCTCTGAGAGGTTATGTCATCCCGACAGGAAACGACTCTATTCCCGAGAAGCGATTTTAATTACACGCGACATTTCCAATTTCATGGAGGGTCTCCTTACTCCACCGTCACGCTCTTGGCGAGATTGCGAGGCTGATCGACGTCGGTGCCCTTGAGGATGGCGACGTGGTAGGCGAGGAGCTGCAGCGGGATGGTGTAGACGGCCGGAGCCTGGAAGTAGGTGACGTGCTTCGGCATCTCGATGACGGTGACGCCGTCGCTCGGACGGATGCCGGACTCGGGGTCGGCGAAGACGATGAGCTCGCCGCCGCGGGCACGGACTTCCATCAGATTGGATTTGAGCTTCTCGAGCAGGTCGTTGTTGGGCGCGACGGCGATGACGGGCATGTCGGCATCGACCAGGGCCAGGGGGCCATGCTTGAGCTCGCCGGCGGGGTAGCTCTCGGCATGTATGTAGGAGATTTCCTTGAGCTTCAGCGCGCCCTCCATGGCGATGGGGTACAGCGCGCCGCGGCCGAGGAAGAGGGTGTGGTGCTTGTCGGCGAAGCGCTCGGCGAGACGGTGGATCACCGGATCCAGCGCGAGGGTCTTCTCGACCAGCGAGGGCAGCTCCACCAGGCGGGTGACGAGACCGCGCTCGCGCTCGGCGTCGGCCCCATGATGGCGGGCGAGCGCGATGACCAGCATCGAGAGCGCCGCAAGCTGGGTGGTGAACGCCTTGGTGGAGGCCACGCCGATCTCCGGGCCGGCGCGCGTCAGCATGACGAGCTCCGACTCCCGCACCAGTGAGCTCTCCGGGACGTTGCAGATGGCGAGAGTCGAGAGATACCCGGATTCCTTGGCGAGCCGCAGCGCCGCCAGCGTGTCGGCGGTTTCGCCGGACTGGGAGATGGTGACGAAGAGCGAGTTGGGCGGCACCAGGGGATTGCGGTAGCGGTACTCGCTCGCGATGTCCACGGCGCAGGGAATACGGCAGATCTGCTCGATGAAGTAGCGCACCGTCGCGGCGGCATGGAAGCTGGTTCCGCAGGCCACGATGTGCACGCCCGCAGTCCGCTTGAAGATCTCGGCGGCGGCCGGCCCGAAAGCCGCCTCGAGCAGTCGGCCGTTGGCGACCCGCTCCTGCAACGTCTCGGCGATGGCGCGCGGCTGCTCGTGGATCTCCTTCAACATGAAATGGCGGTACTGCCCCTTCTCGGCGGCATCGGCATTGAGCTCGCTTTCGCGCACCGGCCGCTCGACGGTGTTGCCGTTGGCGTCGATGACGCGCACCGATTTGCGCCGGATCTCGGCGACGTCCCCTTCCTCCAGGAACATGAACCGGCGAGTCACCGGCAGGAGGGCGGCCACATCCGAGGCGACGAAGTTCTCCTCGACGCCGAGGCCGATCACGACGGGACAGCCCTGACGCGCGGCCACTACCCGGTCGGGCTCCTTCTCACTGACGACCGCCAGCGCATAGGCGCCTTCGAGCTCCGCCACGGTGGCGCGAACGGCCTTGAAGAGATCGCCGAGGGTCTCCAGGTGGGAGTGGATCCGGTGCGCCACCACCTCGGTGTCCGTCTCCGAGGAGAACTTGTAACCGCGGCGCTCGAGCTCCGCGCGCAGCTCCTCATGGTTCTCGATGATGCCGTTGTGGACGATCGCCAAGCCGTCGAGCGAGGTATGCGGATGTGCATTGCGCTCACTGGGTGCGCCGTGGGTCGCCCATCGGGTGTGGGCAATCCCGAGGCTGCCGGTAGCCGGGGAGCGCTCCAGGGCATCTTCCAGCATCCTCACTTTGCCCACGGTGCGCCGGCGGGCGAGCTGGCCGCTGCCGTTGAGCACGGCAATGCCCGCGGAGTCGTAGCCGCGGTACTCCAGCCGCCGCAGGCCCTCCATGAGAATGGGGACGATGTTCCGCTCCGCGATGGCGCCGACGATTCCGCACATGGTGGCCAAGCCCTGGGTCTTAGAGGCGTCCCAGTTTGCCTGAATTCAGGGCAGTCCGGAGGGTGGCAATCGGCGGAACCGCGAGCCCGGCCAGGCATGGTGCGTGCTTTGTGAACTGGTTATCTTCCGGGAAATCCTCGAGATCCCCTCCCCTCAATGAGCTTCTTCGTCTGGCTGATGCTCGGCGTCGTGTTCGGCTATCTCGGCAGCCTGATCATGCGGTCCGACGCCGGCCGGGGAGCGGTGATCAGCGTCGCCGCCGGAGTCCTGGGGGCGCTGCTCGCGGGACGGCTGCTCGCTCCCCTCCTCGGCGGCTCCCCCGGTCGGGGCTTCTTCAGCCTGAGCACGCTGCTCGTGTCCCTGCTCGGCGCCATCGCCCTGGTCGGCCTCGTCAATGTCCTGAGGCGCGGGCGGCTTCGGTAGCCGCGTAAGCTACGCCACCCCATCGCAGATGTGACCGGCGGATAGCGTCAATCCGACCGGGCGCAGTCCATCCTGCCGAGGAAGCCGAAAGGGCAGTCACGCGGCGTCCCGCCACGCCGCCTGCCCAGGCGGTTACTTCTTCTGCTTGGTGGGCCGAACCCAATTCTCGATCGTGGTCTGCCGCGCCCGGGCGATGGTGAGCTTGCCCGCCGGGACCTGATTCGCGACGGTCGATCCCGCAGCAACGGTGGCGCCGGCCCCGACGGTGATGGGAGCGACGAGCACGCTGTTGGAGCCCGTGTGAGCATCGTCCTCGATTACCGTGCGGTGTTTGTTGGCGCCGTCGTAGTTGGCGATGATGGTGCCCGCACCGATGTTCACGCGCGCACCGACCTGCGCATCGCCCACATACGAGAGGTGATTCGCCTTGGACCCATCCGCCATCGTCGAATTCTTCACCTCGACGAAGTTGCCGATGTGCACGCCGGCGGCGAGGTTGCAAGCCGGCCGGAAGCGGGCAAAGGGCCCGATATTGCAGCCCGGACCGATCACGGCTCCCTCGATCACACAGTGCGGGTACACCTGCGTATCATCGCCGATCTGCGCGTCGCGAATGACGCATCCCGGCCCGATATGCACGCGATCGCCCAGCCTGACGGATCCTTCCAGCACGACGTTGACGTCGATGAACACGTCCTTGCCGTGCTGTATGGCCCCGCGCACATCCACGCGCGCGGGGTCGGCGATGGTCACGCCCGCGAGCATCAGCTCCCGCGCGGCTCTCTGCCGGCAGACCGCCTCGAGGGCGGCGAGCTGGACCTTGTCGTTCACCCCCGACGCCTCGATGGGGTCTTCGCAGGCCACGGGAGCCACTGAGACGCCCGCCTTGACGGCCATCTCCACGACATCGGTCAGGTAGTACTCGCCCTGGGAGTTGGCGGCCCGCAATCCGCCGAGCCACTGCTTGAGGAGGCGGGAGGGCGCGGCCATCACCCCGGTATTGCACTCGCGGATGGTGCGCTCCTGCGCGGAGGCATCCTTCTGCTCGACGATCCTTTCCACACGCCCCTTGGTGTCCCTGACGATCCGTCCATACCCGGTGGGATCCGCCGGCGTCATGGTCAGGAGCGCCACCTCGCCGCCGCCGCCCGCGCTGACCAGGCGCTCCAGCGTAACGCGGCCCAGCAGCGGCACGTCGCCGTAAAGGACGAGCACCCGGTGGTCGTCCGGAATCTTCGGAACGGCCTGCAACACCGCGTGTCCCGTCCCCAGCTGCTGAGCCTGGAGGGTCCATTCCACCTGCTCTTTCGCGAGGGCCTCCCGCACGCGCTCGCCGCCGTGTCCGTAGACGACATGGATGGCGGCGGGCCGCAGCGAGCGCACGGTATCGATGACGTGGGCGAGAAGGGGACGGCCGGCGAGCGGCTGCAGCACTTTCGGCAGCGCGGATCTCATCCGCTTGCCCTCCCCCGCCGCCAGAATGACGACCGACAGCGGAGCCCCGAGCCCTGAGTTCGATTCAGCCATGCCGCCCTCCAACCACCGGCCCCGGTGACGGTGCGAGCGCGTCAGCTCCTCACCTTGCGCAACCGCTCGATGATCTTCAGTTGCGCCGCCGCGCGGGCCAGCTCGGCCAGCGCCTCGGCCTGGGTGATGTGGCCCGCCCGATCCCGCAGCGCCTCTTCCGCCCGCTGCTTCGCCGCGAGCGCCGCCGCCTCGTCGATGTCCTTCGCGCGCAGCGCGGTGTCGGCCAGCACCGTGACCTGGGACGGCTGCACCTCGATCGCACCGCCGCCTACGAAGAAAAAGTGCTGCTCCCCGTCGGGAGTCTGCACCCGCACCTCACCCGGCTTCAGGAGCGAGAGCAGCGGTGCGTGCCGCGGCGCGACGCCGATCTCCCCTTCGGAAGCCGGCGCGAACACCATGGCGGCGTCCCCCGAGAAGATCTCGCCCTCGGCGCTGACGATATCGACATGGATGGTGTGCTGCTCGGCCATGAGAGGATCCTTTATGCGCTGCGCGCAGATGCCCCGGAAGAACCTGCCGTGTCGGCCCTGTGGTTGCTCACTGCAGGGTCTTCGCCTTGGCGACTGCCTCGTCGATGGAGCCGACCATGTAGAAAGCCTGCTCCGGGAGGTGATCGAACTCGCCGCTGATGATGCCCTTGAAGCCTCGGATCGTCTCGTTGAGCGGCACGATCTTGCCGTCCTGACCCGTGAACACCTTGGCCACGTTGAACGGCTGCGACAGGTAGCGCTGCACCTTGCGCGCCCGGTACACGGTCTGCTTGTCGTCCTCCGAGAGCTCGTCCATGCCGAGGATGGCGATGATGTCCTGCAGCTCCTTGTAGCGCTGCAGGACCGCCTGGACGCCGCGGGCGGTGTTGTAGTGCTCCTCGCCGACCACGAGAGGGTCGAGCTGGCGGCTGGTCGATTCGAGCGGGTCCACCGCCGGGTAGATGCCGAGCGAGGCGATCTGGCGCGACAGCACCACCGTGGCGTCGAGGTGCGCGAAGGTGGTCGCGGGCGAGGGATCGGTGAAGTCGTCGGCCGGGACGTACACCGCCTGGATCGAGGTGATCGATCCGGTCTTGGTGGAGGTGATGCGCTCCTGCAGCACGCCCATTTCCTCCGCGAGCGTCGGCTGATAGCCCACCGCAGAGGGCATGCGGCCGAGCAGCGCCGAGACTTCCGTGCCGGCGAGCGTGTAGCGGTAGATGTTGTCGATGAAGAGGAGCACGTCGCGGCCCTTGCCGCCGTCCTCACGCTTCTCGTCGCGGAAGTATTCGGCCATCGTGAGGCCGGTGAGCGCCACGCGCAGGCGGTTGCCCGGCGGCTCGTTCATCTGGCCGTAGACCATCGCCACCTTGGAATTGTTCAGGTCCTTCACGTCGATGACGCCCGACTCGATCATCTCGTGATAGAAGTCGTTGCCCTCGCGCGTGCGCTCGCCCACGCCGGCGAACACGGAGAGGCCGCTGTACTGCTTGGCGATGTTGTTGATGAGCTCCAGCATGTTGACGGTCTTGCCGACGCCGGCACCGCCGAACAGTCCCACCTTGCCGCCCTTGGCGAACGGCACCAGCAGGTCGATGACCTTGATGCCCGTGACCAGCAGCTCCTGGCCGCCGGCCTGGTCCTCGAAGGACGGCGGACGCCGGTGGATCGGCAGCTGGTTCGGGGACTCCACCGGGCCGCGGTTGTCCTGCGGATGCCCGAGCACGTCCATGATGCGTCCGAGAGTGGGCTTGCCCACGGGGACGGTGATCGGCGCTCCCGTGGAGACCACGGCGAGGCCGCGCCGCAGGCCCTCCGAGGGGCCCATGGCGATCGCGCGCACGATGCCGTCGCCGAGCTCCTGCTGGACCTCGAGAGTGAGGTCCACGTCCTTGAGCTTCAGCGCCTCGTAGACGCGCGGAATGGCGTGGCGCGGGAACTCGACGTCGATGACGGCGCCGATGATCTGGGTGATGGTGCCTTCGGCCGTGTTAGCCATGGTGTCTGTCTCTACCTGAAATGAGTTTCATACTGCCGCGGCGCCTCCTACGATTTCGGAGAGCTCCTTGGTGATCGCGGCCTGGCGGGCCTTGTTGTAGATGAGCTGCAGCTCGCTGATGAGCTTGCCGGCGTTGTCGGAGGCGGCCTTCATGGCCACCATGCGCGCCGCCATCTCCGAGGCGACGTTCTCGACCGCGGCCCGGTACACCTGCGACTCGATGTAGCGCATGAGCAGGCCGTCGAGGATCCGCGCGGCCTCCGGCTCGTAGATGTAGTCCCAGTGCTCCTGCAGCCCCTCGGTGTCGATGGATTCGATGGGCAGGAGCTGCTCGGCCACGGGCTTCTGCGTCATGGTGTTGATGAACTGGGCATTCACCAGGAACAGGCGGTCGATCTTGCCGTCGCGATAGGCGTCCAGCATCACTTTGACGGTGCCGATCAGATCCTTCACGTGCGGCCGGTCGCC
>DASTAC010000175.1:0-7742 GCA_035713045.1 Steroidobacteraceae bacterium | reverse complement strand
ATGAGCCCCTCCACGGCCGCATCGAGATCGGCGTCCTCGAGGACGACGAACGGCGATTTTCCTCCGAGCTCCAGCGCGCGGTTGATGCTCTCGGTGTAGAGCGTCGCGGCCAGCCCATACCGGGTGTTGTTCGCGAGCTCGACGGCTTCCTGCAGCGTGCGAAAGCTCGTCGCCGCGAGCACCGGCCCGAAGATTTCCTCGCGCCAGGCGATGTTGGCCGTGGAAACGTCGGTCAGCAGGGTGGGCGGAAAGTAGGCTCCCTTCTCAGGCAGCGGGATCTGCGGCTGCCACACGGTGGCTCCCTGCGCCTGCGCCTGCTCGACGAACCCCCGCACTCTTTGATGGTGCTGGGGCGTAATGAGCGTCCCCATGTCCACGCACTTGTCGAGTGGATCGCCGATGCGCACGTGGGTGAGGCGCGTCTTGATCTTGCGGACCAGGGGGTCGAGCACGCTCTCCTCGACGATGAGGCGCGAGCCGGCGCAGCACACCTGTCCCTGGTTGAGCCAGATCGCATCGATGAGCCCCTCCACGGCCGCATCGAGATCGGCGTCCTCGAGGACGACGAACGGCGATTTTCCTCCGAGCTCCAGCGTCAGCGACTTGCCGGTTCCCGCGGTGCTGCGCCGGATGATGCTGCCGACCTCGGTCGAGCCGGTGAATGCGATCTTGGCGATGCGCGGATGCGCCACGATCAGCTCGCCCACCCGCCCGTCGCCGGTAAGGATGTTGACGACGCCGGGAGGGACGCCCGCGTCGGCGCAGAGCTCCGCAAACAAGAGCGCGGTGAGACTCGTGTCCTCGGCGGGCTTGAGCACCACGCAGTTGCCGGCAGCCAGGGCGGGCGCCACCTTCCACGCCAGCATGAGCAGCGGAAAGTTCCAGGGAATGATCTGGCCCACCACCCCGAGAGGCTCGTGCTGGGGCAGCTCGCGCTGGATGAGCTGTGCCCACCCGGCGTGATAGGTGAAGTGGCGCGCTGCGAGCGGGATATCGAGGTCGCGCGTCTCCCGGATCGGCTTGCCGTTGTCGAGGGACTCGAGCACCGCGAAGAGACGGCTGTGCTTCTGGATGAGGCGCCCGAGCGCGTACAGCACGCGCGCACGCGCGTGCGGGGATTGCGACCACTCCGGGAATGCCGCCTGGGCGCAGGCCACCGCATCGTCGACATCCTGCGCGCAGCTCTGGGTGATGCTCGAGAGGCGCTCGCCAGTCGCCGGACTCACGCAGGGAATCGCAGCCTCCCGCTGATGCGAGGCGCGCCACTGCCCGCCGATGAAGAGCGGAAAGCCGTCGGCGTGCGCCGCGAGCCAGCCGCGAGCCGCGCCTGCATCTTCCGGCGCCGGACCGTAACTCAGGGAATCGAATATCTCAGCCACGCTTTGCATACGGTTCAGACCGATCGCTAACCCACGGGATGGCGGTGGGCCGCCGAATATCGGCCGGTGACATGGTGCTCGAGCTGGCGCTCGATGTCGCCGAGCAGGCGGGAGGCTCCGAAGCGGAACCGCTGCGGCACGAGCCACGGGTCGCCCAGCTCCTCCTTCACCAGCGTGAGATAGTTCAGGGCCGCTTTGGCGCTCGAGATGCCGCCGGCCGGCTTGAAGCCCGGCCGCTGACCGGTGCGCTCGGCGAACTCCCGGATCATCCGCATCATGACGAGGCTCACCGGCAGGGTCGCGTTGACGGGCTCCATGCCGGTGGAGGTCTTGACGAAATCCGAGCCCGCCATCATCGCGACCACCGCCGCCTTCGCCACCTTGCCGATCGAGCCCAGCTGACCGGTGCCGAGAATGGTCTTCATGTGAGCGGGTCCGCAGGCCTGGCGAAACGAGCGCACTTCGTCATAGAGCGCCCGCCAGTTGGAGGTCAGCACGTGCCGGCGGCTGATCACGACGTCTATTTCCGTCGCTCCCGCCTCCACCGAGCGGCGGATCTCCTCGATGCGCAGCTCGAGCGGCGAGAGGCCCGCGGGAAACCCCGTCGAAACGGCTGCGATCGCGATTCCGGTGCCCGCGAGCGCCTTGCGGGCGGCCGGGACCATCTCGTGGTAGACGCAGACCGCGGCCGTGGTGAGGGGCCTTCCGCCCCATCCCAACCTTTCCAACAGGTCGTCGCGGACCGGGGCGCGCGCCTTGGCGCAGAGCCTCGCCACGCGGCCCTCCGTGTCGTCGGCCGAGAGCGTCGTCAGGTCCATGAGGGAGACGGCCTTCAGGAGCCACGCGGCCTGCCAGGCCTTCTTGACGGTGCGCCGCGCGGGAAGGGTGGCCGCTCTCCGCTCCACCGCCGACAGGTTCACCCGCACCCGGTCCACCCAGCCGGCGTCGAAGTCGATCCCGGTATTGAGCGGCGCGTGGGGCGCCGCTTCGGGCGCGGAAGGCGCCCGCTCCGGCACCCGGCGGGGGAAGGCCATCCTCGGGTCTGAACCGGCAGTCGAACTCATGTGGCGTTCCCGCCGCAGCGGAAATCCCCCGGACGTTCTGAATTGGACCAATTGGTCAAGCACGGTACCCGAAGCGGCGCGGCCAAGTCAATCACGAGCCCACAACTCCTACAGCGCGTTGGTGTCAGTCAGGATTCGTCCACGCAGGCGCCGCGATTTGACTGTCTGGTCAGGCCATGACTAGACTGCCGCCCGAATGGCGCAGGAGCAACGTTCCTGCGCGGAAGGACGAAGTGGCGATGACACGTGCGATCGTGGTCGTGCTGGACTCCATGGGCATCGGAGCGGCGGCGGACGCCGACGCCTACGGTGACGGCGCCGCCGATACATTCGGTCATATCGTCGAAGCCTGCGCGGCCGGTCGCGCCGACGGCACGGGCCGCTCGGGCGTCCTCAGCATACCCCACCTGTCGGAGCTGGGCCTGATCGATGCCGCGGAAGCGGCTCGGGGCGCGGCTTTGCCGGCACCGCGGCCGCGGACGGTGACGGGCCGCTTCGGCCACGCCGCGGAATTGAGCCGCGGCAAGGACACGCCGAGCGGCCATTGGGAGATGATGGGAGTCCCGGTCGAGTTCGACTGGGGTTACTTTCCGCACACCCAGCCCTGCTTTCCGCAGGCACTGACCGACGCCCTGATCGAGCGTGGCGGGATCGATGGCGTATTGGGGAACCGTCACGCCTCCGGGACCCAGATCGTCGCGGAGCTCGGCGCGGAGCATGTCCGCACGCTCAGGCCGATCGTCTACACCTCCGGCGACTCGGTGTTCCAGATCGCGGCGCACGAGCAGGAATTCGGACTCGAGAGACTCTACTCGCTCTGCCGCATCGCGCGTGAGCTCGTGGACCCCTACCGCATCGGGCGCGTCATCGCGCGGCCGTTCGTGGGCGATCCGCAGCGCGGCTTCGTGCGTACCGGCAACCGGCGCGATCTCGCGACACCGCCTCATCGCCCGACCCTGCTCGATGTGCTGCAGGCTGCCGGCAGGGAAGTCATCTGCGTCGGCAAGGTCTCCGACATTTTCGCCCATCGGGGCGTGACGCAGTCGATCAAGGCCCACGGCAATCGCGAGGTGATGGCCAAGCTCCTGCAGGCGATGCGGGATGCGCCCGAGGGCAGCCTGCTTTTCGCCAACTGCGTCGACTTCGACACCAACTTCGGCCACCGCCGTGACGTCGGCGGCTATGCCCGGGCGCTGGAGGAATTCGATGGCATGCTGCCGGCGCTGCGCGCGGCGCTGCGCAAAGGGGATGTGGGCATCATCACGGCCGATCACGGTTGCGATCCCACGCGTCCCGGCAGTGATCACACCCGGGAGTACGTTCCGGTCCTCGCCTTCGGCCCCACGGTCGCTGCGGGTTCCATGGGCCGGCGCTCCAGCTTTGCCGACATCGGCCAGAGCCTCGCGGGTCATCTCGGCGTGCCGCCTCTCGAGCGGGGCGTCTCTTTCCTGTAGCCTGGAGAACCGACTTGCCCCGCCGCCATCGCCGCATTCCCTCCGCTGCGGTGCTCGCCGCCGTCATCGGCCTCGCCGCGACCGCCGCCGTGCGCGCCACTTCGCTGATAGCGCCCCGGCACTCCCATTTCGGGCATTACACCTTTGCCCTCACGTGGCAGCCTGGGTTCTGCAGCACCGGCGGCGGCTGCCTCGCCGGTCAGCCGCGCGATGTGCTGATCGGACTGCACGGGCTCTGGGCGTCGCGGCCGCAATCGCTGATCGCGCGCGGCATCAGCGCGCCCCAATGGTGGCGGCACGGGTGCGATTACTACCATCACAGCGACCGCGGGCCGAGGCTGCCCGCCTCGATGCTCGAGCGGCTGCATCGCGACATGCCGCACCTGAGGGATCCGCTGCTGAAGCACGAGTACGACAAGCACGTGCAGTGCTTCGGGTTCGATGCCGCCACGTTCTTCCGGACCGAGCTCGGCATGCGCCGCCGCGTGATCGACAGCGCCTTCGGCCGCTACCTGACCGTGACGGCGCAAGGGCACGAGGTCCGGCACGAGGAGATCATCGGGGCATTCACGCGGGCGTTCGGCACCCGCCAGTCCGCAGCGCTGCAGCTTCGCTGCGGACGCAGTCGCCGCGGGGAGGTGGTGCTGACGCAGCTCTGGTTCACGCTCCATACGGATTCGACTTCGCGCTTCCCGCGCGATCATGCCCTCATGAACGCGCCGATCGCGCAGGACAACTGCCCGGAGCGATTCCGGGTGCCGCGCTGGCGCTGACCCGCCCCTGCCGCGGCCACCGCTCAATCCCCGTCATCGTTCGCCACGTAATGGCCGATCGGGGCATCGTGGGAGCGCGCGAGCGCTCGCACGTACTTCATCGTTCGCTCGTAGCTCGCCCTCCCCTTGCTGCCGATCCACTCCTGACGCATCTGCTCTGCTCCAGGGATCTTCAGGATGCTCGTGGGGGTGTAGCGATCGCCGCGGGCAGGCAGGCGCTGCGCCAGAGGCGCCTGGTGGGCCTGCAGCCACGGCTCAGTCGGGACATGCCCGGTCGCCGCCGCCATGCGCCGCAGGAGCGCCCGATTGCGACAGACGCCGGGATTCAGCGCCACGGGCACCCTGGAGGGTCTCACCGGAACCTCTGAGTCATCGGGGGCTTGCCGCCAGATGCCATCCATCACGGCCGCATTCGCATCCCATTGCGACAGCGCCGGCAGGCCGAAGACCGCCTCGATGGTGCGCACGATGTTGACCTGCGAATACCGCTCGGTGGCGTGGGTGCGGCGGACCCAGGGCCCCAGGGCCACCGCGAAAGTCCGGTGCGCATCGATGTGATCCGCACCCGACTGCGCATCGTCCTCCGTGACGAAAACCAGCATGTGCTTCCACTGCGGGGTGGTGCTCAGGTAATGGACGATGCGCGCCGTCGCGAGGTCATTGTTGGCGACGTAGTAGTCGGGCGTGTAGTAGCACGGGGCACGTCCAGCCGTATGGTCATCCGGAAGCCAGATGTACATGAAACGGGGAAGGCTCCCCGAATGATGGCGCATCCAGGAGACGGCCACCTTCGCCCGCTCGGTGTCGAGGATGATCCGATCCCAGCCCGGGAATTGCAGCGCGAGATGGGAGCGAAGCGCCCCCGGAATGTGGCCCGCCTCGGTACGCGTCACGAACTCGCCGAAGTCCTCGAAGCTGACTTTGTGGGCCTGCAGATCGTTGAAAAGATACAGCCGCTGCGGATACGCGATCCACGGGTTCGACCATTTGCCGAGCAGCGACAGATCGATGTAGTCCGAGTAGGGATCGAACGTCACGAACTTCCCGCCGACCGGCCCCTCGCCGCCAGCCCCTTTGGCCTGCGAGGCCGGCACCAGCGACTGCGTCCACCCCGGATTGCCGACCAGGCCGCGGCGCGAGTAGTACTGCGGCCAGGTGCGCTGGACGAAGTCCGAGTCCGAAGCGCCCGTGACCCACTGATGTCCCTGAGCCGTGACCTCGCCGTCGGCGTAGAAATTGACGAAGAGCGCATCGCGCCGCGCCCAGGAGAAGAGGTTCGGAAGCTCCCGCGGACCATAGAGAGCCAGACGAGGGTTGGCCCACTCACCGAGGCCGCCCAGCTTTCCGAGTTCCTCATCGAACGTCTTGTTCTCACGCAGGATGAGCACGACGTACCGGATATGGCGGCGCAGCTCTTGAGCCAGGGCGGCGTTCTGCCGCGCAAGTGCAATGCGTCTCTCTGCCGTGAAGCCATTGTCCGCGAGGGCAATGTGCGTAAGACGCGGCAGCTGACGCCCGATCTGATCGTACGAGATCCGCTGCAACGCCCCATGCATCATGTCGCCAACCCACTGGTGCTGCAGGTTGGGTCCTGAGCCAAGGCCCTTCGCAGCGACCACGTAGAGCGCCCTCGAGCCGGCAGCTACCCCCGTCGGATACCATGCGGTCGGGATCAGCCCGAGGGAACGGCCGCTCGCCAGATCGAATACCGCAATGTCATCGTTACCCGCATTGGCCACGTACAGTCGGCCGCCGTGGATTGCGAGCCCGTCGGGGTAGCTGCCCGGGGGCGCTCCCGGGTAGGGTGCATCGTCAAAGACCCGCGTCACGCGCAGCGTGCGCGCATCCACCTCCACGGCCTCGTCCAGATTCGAGGCCGTGAACACAATCCTGCTGCTTGCGGGTACGGCCACAAGCGCCGTCGGATGGATACCGGGATCGCTGTTTTCCGGACCGGTCTTCGGTCCGATGCAGACGCGGCCGATCAGCTTCAGCGTCTGGCTGCTCAATACCGTGGCGCCACACCCGCCCCAGTCCGTGACTACGAGACGCCGGCCATGATCTGTCAGCACGGGCGCGAAAGGATACGGCCCGGCATTGGCGTACTGCACCTTTCCCGTGCGCAGGCTGACGCGCGCGACCGCGTTGCTCAGCAACCCCGTCACGAACACATGCCGCCCGCCAGCGCCGACCGCCACCCCATCCGGATAGAAATGCCGCGCACCGCCGCGCAGTCCCTGGTACCAGTAGGGATACTGGTCCCTGGGAAACGGGTAATAGGTCAGGGAGTATCGTTTGACGACCCCGAATCCCCTGGCGCCCGTATGAAGCGCGAGCAGCGCATCGCTGCTGCCGCCCGCCGCATACAAGGTGTGCCCGGGGCCTGCGGCGAGACCCTGGAAGAAGCTCGCATGGGGGATGGCCAGACCCCTTGCCTTCCGCGCCGCCGGCGCGGCGCCCCGGAACCCGAGGAGAGTCGCCGATTTCGCGAGGGTAGCCCCATCGTACTGCACGACGGATTGCGCGTGTGTAGCGCCGTCCGCGAGTACGTACGCATTTCCTGCCGAGAGGACGATGCTCGACGGGAAATTCGCCGTCGCCGCAAGCCTGCCGACCGGACTCACCCGCCGGCCCGTTGCGATGACGTGCGTGACCGCCCCGAGATCATCGAGGCGGCCGCGCATTCCCTGCCCGGGTCCGGCAGCCGTCCTGGCCGCGGCACACCCCGCAAGGGCGGCCGCGGCCAGCACCACACTACCTAACTCAAGCGCACCCTGTCCGCTGCAGAGCCGGTATCGACGGCTCATCGAGGATCAGAACAGCTTCGCGGTCACCGTGAGACCCGCGAAGAGCGGCGGCTCGTAGGCCACCCAGTTGTAGCGCGTGGCCACGGCGGGCGGCTCCGCCACCTGCGAGTTGTAGATCGACCGTCGGTTGAAGAGATTGTCGATGTTCAGCTCGAGCTTGACGGACTTCAGCGCGCTCGCATCCACCTGGTAGGTATAGGCGGCGGAGAAATTCATGATGCCGAACCCGCCGAGCTTGTAGGGGGTCGTCTGCCCGGTGTTGTAG
>DASTAC010000174.1:0-11016 GCA_035713045.1 Steroidobacteraceae bacterium | reverse complement strand
GTCGGCGTCCTCGATCTCGATAGCACCAGGCCGGCGCGGTTCGATGAGGTCGATGCGCAGGGGCTGGAGCGGCTGGCGGCGCTCTTCCTGCAGGCCAGCCGGCTGTGATTCGCAGCGGCGGATCGTCCCGGCATTGCGCTGTGCAGTCCCTGCTCCGCGCACGTCCCGGTTCCGACGGGGCCTGCCCGGCATGGCCCGTCCGGGCCACCTGCGCGACGCATGCGTCGCACGGGCCCCCGATCGCCGTCAGGACTTCGCGCGCGAGACGTACTGACCGGTGCGCGTGTCGATGCGGATGACCTCACCCTCGTTGAGGAAGAGCGGAACGCGCACCACCGCGCCGGTCTCGAGCTTGGCCGGCTTCTGGCCGCCGGTCGCCGTGTCGCCCCGCAGGCCCGGATCCGTCTCCACGATCTTGAGCTCCACGTGGGCCGGAGGGCTCACCACCAGCGGCTCGTTGTTCCAGAGGGTGACGATGCAGACGAGACCGTCCTTCAGCCATTGGGCGTTGTCGCCCACAGCCGCCTTGCTGGCCGTGTACTGCTCGAAGCTGTCCGGCACCATGAAGTGGAAGAAATCGCCGTCCTGGTAGAGGTACTGCATCTCCGTATCGACGACGTCGGCGGCCTCCAGCGAATCGCCGGACTTGAAGGTCCGCTCGATGGTGCGGCCGGTCTTGAGATTGCGGACCTTGATGCGGTTGAACGCCTGGCCCTTGCCGGGCTTGACGAACTCGTTCTCGACCACGGCGTACGGGTCGCCTTCGAGCAGGACTTTGAGACCCGAGCGGATCTCGCTGGTGGTATAGCTGGCCATTTCTTTCTCGCGGCTGGGGCGGCAGAATGCGCGGCCCGTACAAAATGGCCGCGTATGATAACGGCATCGGTCCCCCCCCGCCACCTCGAGACTCGAACCTGGCAGCAGGAGCTCGCCGAGGCGATCACCTGCCCCGAAGAGCTCGCCGCCGTGCTCGGCCTGAGTCCCGCGGCCTTCGCGGGCGCGCGCGAGGCCGGCCGGCACTTCCGTCTGCAGGTGCCGCGCAGCTTCGTGTCCCGGATGCGGCCCGGCGATCCGCGCGACCCGCTGCTGCTGCAGGTGCTGCCGGATGCCGCGGAGCTGGCGGACGCGGCTGGATACGGGGCCGATCCGGTCGGCGAGAGCAGCGCGCGGCGCGCGCCGGGACTGCTGCAGAAATACCGCGGCCGGGCGCTCCTCATCACGACCCCGGCCTGCGCCGTGCATTGCCGCTACTGTTTCCGCCGGGAATTCCCCTACGCGCAGCAGGGCGGGGAGGCGCCGCGCTGGCGCGAGGCGCTCGCCGAGATCGCCGCCGACGCCTCGCTCGAGGAGGTCCTCCTGAGCGGCGGCGATCCGCTGTCGTTGAGCAATGCGCGGCTCGAGAGCCTCACCCGCGAGCTCGCCGGTATCCCGCACGTACGCCGGATCCGCGTGCATACGCGCCAGCCGGTGGTGTTGCCTTCGAGGGTCGACGAGGGACTGACGCGATGGCTGCGCGGCAGCCCGCTGCCGATCGTCTTCGTGCTGCACATCAACCATCCGAATGAGCTCGATGGGCAGTTGATCGCGGCCTGCGCCAGGCTGCGGGCGACCGGCGTGACGCTGCTGAACCAGTCGGTCCTGCTCGCCGGCGTCAATGACGAGGCCGAGGTGCTCGCGCAGCTGTCGCTGCGCCTGTTCGAGGCCGGCGTGCTTCCGTACTATCTGCATGCGCTGGATCGGGTGAAGGGCGCAGCGCACTTCATCGTGCCGGACGAGCGCGCCCGCGCCCTGGCCGGCGAGCTCAGCGCGAGACTGCCCGGATACCTGGTCCCACGACTCGTGCGCGAGGTCGCCGGCGCGCCGTCCAAGATCCCCCTGGGTGCCACATTCTGAGACACGCGACAACCGGGCCCGCTCGGGTCCGGTGCTAGAATTTTGATTGCGCGGTCCCCAACCGCTCGTAACTCTTTGCCGGAGGGCGCCTTGACCGAGCAGAACGCAGTTCCGCTCATCGTACTTTCTGCCGCCCGGGATCCGGTCGAGGCCATCAACAGCATCCTGCGCCGCGCGGGTCATCCCGTGCATTGCACCTGGATTCCCGCGCTGGGCGATCTTGCGGATGCGCTGCCGCAGATCAACCCCGAGCTCCTGATCGATGTCTCCGGCCCGAGCGACTATCTCAAGAGCGTCATCGAGGTGCGCGATCAGGTCGCGCCTACCGTGCCCGTCGTGGTGGTGGCGGAAAAGGTGGACGAGGGAGTCATCGCCGACGCCATGGCGGCGGGCGCCCGCGATGTGGTTTCCCTCGCCAATCCCGCCCGTCTGGCAGCGGTGATGGCCCGGGAGCTGCGCGCCTTCCGCCTGGAGCGCGCGCTCACGTCCACTCTCAAATCCGCTCACGATGCGCGCAATCAGCTGGAGACCGTCCTGCAGCGCTCGAACGATGCGATCGTGCAGGTCCAGGAAGGCATCGTGATCGACGCCAACCCGGCCTGGATCGAGCTCTTCGGGATCAAGGACCCGCTGATCGGCCAGCCCGTCATGGATCTGTTCGACGAGGCCTCGCAGCCGGCGCTCAAGGGCGCACTGGCCGCGTGTCTGCAGGGCCGCTGGAGCGATCACACCCTCAAGGCCACGGCGCTGCTGGCGGAAGGCAAGTCTACGCCCGTGGAAATGGTGCTGGCGTTGGGCGAGCACGAGGGTGAGCCGAGCGTGCGGCTGGTGGTGCCCGCCAAAGGGCGCGACGAGCGCAAGCTCGTGGAAGAGCTGAGCCACGCGGTCCACTCGGATCACACCACCGGATTCCTCCATCGGCGGGAGCTGATGGAGGCGCTGCGCGCCCGCCTTGCGGCGCCGAGCCCTGGCGGCAAGCGATCCATCGCGCTTGTGAAGCTCGACGGCTTCGCAGCCGTGGAGCGGGACGTCGGCGCCATGGCGAGTGAGGACGTGCTGATGGGATTCGCGGGCGTCCTGAAGGAGACCCTCTACCCTAACGAGGTCGTTGGCCGGTTCGGCGGCGTCAGATTCCTCGCGCTGCTGGAGCGCGGCAACGAAAACGACATTCAGGCGTGGGCCAGACAACTGCTCGCCCGGATACAGAAGCACGTGATGCGGATCGGCGACAGGACCATTGCGCTCACCTGCACGGTGGGCCTGTCCGTGGTCCCTCCAAGCTCCCCCAACCTCGACGCCATCGTGGCGGATGCCGTCGAGGCGTGCGCCAAAGGGGCCAAGCAAGGCGGCAACCGGGCGGTGGCCTCCGGTCGCGCCGACGTCGACAACCGCGTGCAGTCCTATGACCAGGTCTGGGTCAAGCACATCAAGTCGGCGCTCATGGAGAACCGCTTCCGCCTGGCGCAGCAGCCGGTGGCGAGCCTGCAGGGCGATGACCCGCAGATGTGGGACGTGTTGGTGCGCATGGTCGACGTGCAGGGCAAGGAGGTGCTGCCCTCGGAGTTCATGGCGGCGGCCGAGCGCAACGATCTGCTGAAGAACATCGATCGCTGGGTGGTCGGCGCCTCGCTCGCCTTCGCCGCGCAGCGGCGGCCACAGTGCCTGTTCGTGCGGCTCTCGAAGGACACCGCGCGGGATGCCACCTTCATCGAATGGCTGGACGGGCATATCCGCTCGACGCGTGCGGAGCCGCAGCGGGTCTGCTTCCAGGTCACCGAGGACGTGGCGACCTCCTTCCCGCAAGTGCGGGCTCTTGCGGACGCGCTGCGGCAGCGCGGCTTCCGCTTCGCGCTCGAGAGCTTCGGCTCCGGCCGCGATCCGGACGGCCTCATCGAGTCGGTACCGCTCGATTTCGTGAAGATCGACGGTGCGCTCGTGCAGTCGCTGGCGCGCGATACGCAGCTGCAGCAGCGCGTGCGCAGCCTGGTCGAGACGGCGGCCGGGCGAAGCATTCAAACCATCGCCGAGCGCGTCGAGGACGCCAATACCATGGCCGTGCTGTGGCAGCTCGGCGTCCAGTACATCCAGGGCTACTTCGTCAACGCCCCCGAAGAAGTGGTGCTGAGGGCCGAGCGCTGAAGAGGCGCCCCGGGAGGCCGCAGCCTTCCTCTCGGCGCGCAGCGCCGCATCGCTGACGGGGTTCGCCCCGAACCCCGTTGAACCCCGCGCGCAGCGCGTAGATCACCTCCGGGCCGAGCGCGGAGCGCTTCAGCCCGCTGGCGCCGGGACCGCTTCGAGCCGCTCCACTTTCCTCGGCCAGCCGCGCGGCAACACCACGCCGCGCTGCGCACGCTGCCCGCGGTACGCTTTGAGGTCACTCCACTCGAGCGTCTTCTGTTTCTCACCCGCCCAGAGCAGCAGCGAGCCCTTCGGCGGCACCACGGCAATGCCGGTCATGAGCTCCTCGCGTGCTGCCGCCTTCTTGCCCGGAATGTCGTAGAGCTTGTTGCCCTTGCCCCGGGGCATCTCCGGCACGTCGGCGACGGGGAAGGCGAGGAGCTTGCCCTCGCTGCTCACCGCCACGACGAGCGACTCCGGGGAGGGCACCAGTGCCGGCGGGAGCACCATGGCTCCCGCGGGGACATTGAGCACCGTCTTGCCCGCGCGGCGATCGGTGATGAGCTCCTTCAGCCGGACGGTGAAGCCGTAGCCGGCATCGCTCGCGAGCAGCCATAGATCCTCCGGCTCGCCCATCATGACGCCGGCGAACTTGGCGCCATCGGGAGGGTTCAGGCGGCCGGACAGCGGCTCGCCCTGTCCGCGTGCCGAGGGCAGGGAGTGCGCCGGCAGGGAGTACGTGCGGCCGGTGCTGTCGACGAACACCGCGGCCTGCAGGCTCCGTCCTCGTGCCATGGACTGGAAGCCGTCGCCGCTCTTGTAGGAGAGCGTATGCGGATCGATCTCGTGGCCCTTCGCGGACCGGACCCAGCCGCCCGTCGACAACACCACCGAGACCGGCTCGTTGGGGATGAGCGTGGTCTCATCTATCGCCTGCGCGGCCTCGCGCTCGATGATGCGGGTGCGGCGGGCATCGCCATGCTTCTCCGCATCCTCGCGGATCTCGGCGGCGACCAGCTTCTTCAGTCTCGCCTTGCTCTTGAGCAGCGCCTCCAGGTCCTCGCGCTCGGCGGCGAGCTCCTTCTGCTCCTCGCGGATCTTCATCTCCTCGAGGCGGGCGAGGTGGCGCAGGCGGGTGTTGAGGATCTCCTCGGCCTGCTCATCCGAGAGCTTGAACCGCTTCATCAGCACCGGCTTCGGCTCGTCCTCGCGGCGGATGATCCGGATCACCTCGTCGAGATTCAGATAGACGACGAGGAGGCCTTCGAGAATGTGCAGCCGCTTCTGAACGCGCTCCAGCCTGTGCTGCAGGCGCCGGGTGACGGTGGCGATGCGGAAGTCGAGCCACTCCGTCAATATGGACCGCAGTCCCATGACGCGCGGCCGCCCGTCCAAGCCGATGATGTTGAGGTTGACCCGGTAGTTGCGCTCGAGATCCGTCGTCGCGAACAGGTGGTTCATCACCTCGACCATGTCGATGCGGTTCGAGCGCGGCACGAGCACGAGACGCACCGGATGCTCGTGGTCGGACTCGTCTCTCAGGTCCTCGATCATCGGCAGCTTCTTCGCGCGCATCTGCTCCGCGATCTGCTCCTGGACGCGGGTGGGCGAGACCTGGTGCGGAAAGGCGGTGATGACGACGTTGCCGTCCTCGATCTCGTACGTGGCTCGCGCCTTGAATGAGCCGATGCCCGTCTCGTAGAACTCCTTGAGGTCCGAGCGGGGCGAGACGATCTCCGCGCCGGTCGGCAGATCGGGACCCTTGATGTGCTTCATCAGAGTCGCGGTCGTGGCGTCCGGCTCTTCCAGCAGGTGAATGCAGGCGGCTGCGACTTCACGCAGATTGTGCGGCGGAATGTCAGTGGCCATGCCTACGGCGATGCCGGAGGTGCCGTTCAGCAGCAGGTTGGGCAACCGCGCCGGCAGCATGACCGGCTCTTCGAGCGTACCGTCGAAGTTCTGTGTCCAATCCACGGTGCCGTGGGCCAGCTCGCCCAGCAGTACGTCGGCGTACCGGGTGAGCTTGGCCTCGGTGTAGCGCATCGCGGCGAAGGACTTCGGATCGTCCTGGGAGCCCCAGTTGCCCTGGCCATCGACGATCGGATAGCGGTACGAGAAGGACTGCGCCATGAGGACCATGGCCTCGTAGCAGGCGCTGTCGCCGTGGGGATGGAACTTGCCGATCACATCGCCCACGGTGCGGGCGGATTTCTTGTGCTTGGAGGCCGCGGAGAGGCCGAGCTCGCTCATGGAGTAGATGATGCGGCGCTGCACGGGCTTCAGGCCGTCGCCGATCGCCGGGAGCGCACGGTCCAGGATGACGTACATCGAGTAGTCGAGGTACGCCTTCTCGGTGAAGGTGCGCAGCGGCTGTCGCTCTACGCCTTCGAAGTTCAGTTCCTGATCTTGCATTTCACATGTCCAGTCCGGCGCGTCGATCGCAAACGGCATTTCCGGGACCGCCGTGAATACATCCATGTAGGCTGCCGCAAAAACTTCCTGTTTTTGAGGCTCCCGGAAATGCCGTTTGCGACCGACGCTCCTCAGTCATTTGTCGGTACTGCAGTCCCACCTGCACGACGGTCAGACCTGCACGTCGGCGAGGTTGCCTTTCTGCTCGAGCCACTCGCGGCGGTCGCCGGCGCGCTTCTTGGCGAGCAGCATGTCCATGAGCTGGTCGGTGTTGTCGGCGCCGTCGATGGTGAGCTGCACCAGGCGGCGGGTGCGGGGATCGATCGTGGTCTCGCGCAGCTGGGTGGGGTTCATCTCACCCAGCCCCTTGAAGCGCGTGACCGTGGGTTTGGTGCGCGGACTTTCCTTCTCGATGCGCTTGAGGATCTGGTCGCGCTCGCCGTCATCGAGGGCATAGAACACCTGTTTGCCGGCATCGATGCGGTAGAGGGGCGGCATGGCGACGTGCACGTGGCCGTTGGTGACCAGGGGCCGGAAATGCCGCAGGAAGAGAGCGCAGAGGAGCGTCGCTATGTGCTGACCGTCGGAGTCGGCGTCCGCGAGGATGCAGATCCTGTGGTAGCGCAGCTGCGTCAGATCCTGAGAGCCGGGATCCACCCCAAGGGCGACGCTGATGTCGTGCACTTCCTGCGAGGAGCCTATCTGGCCGGGCTCGAGCTCCCACGTGTTCAGGATCTTGCCGCGCAGGGGCATGATTGCCTGGAAGTCCTTGTCGCGCGCCTGCTTGGCGGAGCCGCCGGCGGAGTCGCCCTCCACCAGGAAGAGCTCTGAGCGGCGCGGATCCTGGCTGGCGCAATCGGCGAGCTTGCCGGGAAGCGCGGGACCGCCGGCGATGCGCTTGCGCACGACGCGCTGCGCGGCCTTGGCGCGCTCCTGGGCGTTGGCGATCGCGAACTGAGCGATGCGCTCGCCGGCGTCGGGATGACGGTTGAGCCATAGCGCCACAGAGTCACGCGCGAAACCCTCGACGAGTCCGGCGGCATCGCGGCTCGCGAGGCGCTCCTTCATCTGCCCCGCGAACTGCGGCTCGTGGATCTTCACCGAGAGGACGTAGCTCACCTTGTCCCAGACGTCTTCCGGAGTGAGCTTGACGCCGCGGGGCACCAGGTTGCGGAACTCGCAGAACTCGCGCACGGCCTGCGCCACGCCCGAGCGCAGGCCATTGACGTGGGTGCCGCCCTCGGTGGTCGGGATCAGGTTGACGTAGCTCTCGCCGACCGCGGTCTCCGCCCCGGGCGCCCACAAGAGGGCGAAGTTCACCGCATCGCTCTCCTCCTCGCGCTGCCCGGTGATCGGCTCGTTCGGCAGCCGCTCGGCGTTGGCGAGCTCCTCGAGCAGGTACGCGCCGAGATCGCCGGTGTAGAACCACTCGTCCTTCTCGCCCGTGGCCTCGTTCGTGAAGGAGATGCGCAGGCCGGCGCAGAGCACGGCCTTCGCCTTCAGGGTGTGCTTGAGCTGGGGAACGGAGAACTTGTCGGAATCGAAGAACTTGGGATCGGGCCAGAAGCGCACGGTGGTGCCCGTGTTGCGCTGGCCGACGGTGCCGACGGCTTCGAGTTTGGAGTGGATCTTGCCGTCCTTGAAGCTGATGTTGTATTCCTTGCCGCCGCGCTTGATCCAGCACTCGAGGTGCCTGGAGAGCGCGTTCACCACGGAAACGCCGACGCCGTGCAGGCCGCCGGAGAATTTGTAGGTCTGGTCGGAGAACTTACCGCCGGCATGAAGGCGTGTGAGGATGAGCTCGACGCCGCTCACCTTCTCCTTGGGGTGGATGTCGACAGGCATGCCGCGGCCGTCGTCGGCGACCTGCAGGGAGCCATCCTTGAAGAGCGTCACGTCGATCTGCTTGCAGTAGCCGGCAATCGCTTCGTCGACGCTGTTGTCGATCACCTCGTGGGCCAGGTGGTTGGGCCGGGAGGTGTGGGTGTACATGCCGGGGCGGCGGCGCACGGGCTCCAGGCCGCTCAGGACTTCGATGTCGGAGGCAGTATAGGAACTGTTCATCAGGGGGCGATGTGTCGAGGGTCTGCCGCTGAAGGCGGGAATCTTACCTGCTTTTCCATTGGCCCGAAGTCGCCTGCGGCGGGTGCCCGGCGCTTCCTGGGCCGAGCCCTACGGGCAGGCCTGCGGCCGTCGAAGATCGGTCCCGGCGATTTTCCCGGGCGAGCGCGGCCTTGTGGCCGCCTGCGATCTCGCGCTGCGCCCCTACTTCAAGTCCGCGACGAGCACGGCCCTGACGGGCTCGGGGACGGGATCCACGCAGTGGCGGTAGTTCTCGTGGTCCACTCCGGCGGCCAGGGCGGCGCCACTCCTCAGGGCGCCGATCATCGCCGGGCTGAGCTCGAAGCGCAGGAAGTGCACTGCGGATGTCTTCTCCGCGTTCTCGCGCTCGAGGTCCTCGTCGGCGATCGCATACACCTTCTCGTGACCCTGCACCCTGACCCAGCAGCGGTCCTCGAGCGCAATGAGACGCGCGAGCTGGCGCTGGCGCTCGGCGACGTCGGGGAACTCGATGAGCAGGGTGGCTTTCCAGTTGCTGCCGTCGGGGATGAGCGGGTTGTAGGCGTCGAGCTCCTCGCGGATCCCTTCGGGCTCGAAGATGCGCTCGGCGCGCAGCATTTCCTGGATCTGGTACTGCATCGTCAGCCGGTCCTCGAACGACCAGGTGACGTTGGGGCCGACCGCGAGCTTGCGATGGCGCTTGTGCTCGAGCACGCGGGCGCGGAAAGCGGGACGCTCGCGGGCGTAGAGCTCGAGGCTCATGAGGTCGGCAGGGGTCAGCTTGTCCATGGCGCTCTCCAAAGCAATGCGAGTACCGGGTCCGGCACAGGATGGGCCTGAAATCAGATGCCGTAGGCGAGCCGCAGCAGCGAGAGCGGATGCTCGGGCTCGGACTCGAGGGTGCCCTCGAGTCCGCTCTGGATCTGCTCCCCGGCCATGGGGCAATCGCTGGCGTAGTGCTGCGCCCCGGCGGACTGGACCCGCTGGATCACGGGGCGGCCGATCTTCATCGAGGCGGCGCGGAATTCCTTCTTGACGCCATAGGTTCCGTTGTGTCCGGAGCAGCGCTCGATGGGCTCGACGGTGGTGTCGGGAACGAGCCGCAGCACGTCGCGGGTTTTCAGGCCGATGTTCTGGACGCGCAGGTGACAGGGCACGTGATAGCTGATCTTGCCGAGCGCGCTCTTGAAGTCGGTGCGCAGGAGCCCCGCGCGGTGGCGATGCATCAGGTACTCGAACGGATCGAAGATGCGCTTGGCCACGCGCTGCACGTCCGCCTCGCCCGGGAACATCAGCGGCAGCTCCTGCTTGAACATCAGCACGCACGAGGGAATGGGGGCGACGATGTCGAAACCCGCCTCTATCGCGCGAATGAGCTGCGGTATGTTGTGCTCCTTGAGGCGCGCCACGGCCTGGAGGTCGCCGAGCTCGAGCCGGGGCATGCCGCAGCATCGCTCCTGCGCGAGGAGCGTCACCGCGATCCCGTTGTGCTCGAAGACGGCGACCAGATCCTCATTGATCCGCGGCTGGTTGCGGTTGCCGTAGCACGTGGCGAAGAGCGCCACCTTGCCGGTGGTCTCCGGAGTCGGCACTGCCTGGACGCCATCCGCGTCGCGCAGGCGGCTCAGGCGCTTGCGCGCGGTGCGGGAGTAGTACTTGGGAACGGGCGCCGTTGCATCGACGCCGAGCGTCTTCTCCAGGATTGCACGGCCGGCAGTCGAGCGATTTACGGCGTTGACGACCTCCACGATCACGGGGATGCCGGCGATCCTGCCGACAGTATCCGTCGCCGCCAGCGCGCGATTGCGGAAACTGACGCCTTCCTTGCGGGTGCGGGCAGCCTTCGCGCGCAACATCAGATGCGGGAAATCGACGTTCCAGGGATGAGGCGGCACGTACGGGCACTTCGTCATGAAGCACATGTCGCAGAGGTAGCAGTGGTCGACCACCTGCCAGAAGACCCTCTTGTCGACCGCCTGCACCTCGCCCGAGGAGGTGGCGTCCACCGCATCGAACAGTGTTGGAAACGCGTTGCAGAGGCTGAAGCAGCGGCGACAGCCGTGACAGATGTCGAAGACGCGCTCGAGCTCCTTGGTGAGCGCCGCGTCGTCGTAGAACGCGGGATTCCGCCAATCGAGCGGGTGCCGCGTCGGAGCCTCGAGGCTGCCCTCGCGGCCAGAGCCACCGGGTGCATTGGGCGTTGAGCTCATCGCATTTCTCCGCGCCGGAAACCTCGTCGTTCACGTCGAGGAGGCGCGCTCTCTGCCGCGATTGCGGCCGCACATTGAAGGCCGACGACCGCTGTCATCGAGCGTCGGAACGTCCCGGAGCCCGGCTCCGGCGCTTCGGAGGATCTTAGTTCCCCATCGCGCATGGCGCGACCCAGAACCATGAAACGGCACGAGCCGGTGCCCAGGCACAGGGGTGCGACGCATGCGTCGCACGGGTGGCCATGGCTGGCCACCCCGGGCTTGCGCGCAGCAGGGACTGCGCAGCGCAATGTGCCCCGCCGCCGCCGGTGGCGGCGGCAGC
>DASTAC010000173.1:0-28599 GCA_035713045.1 Steroidobacteraceae bacterium | reverse complement strand
AACGTTGGTTCTCGGCCTCGAGCGAGTCACGGCTCGCGAAGCTGCTCTGCACCCAGCGCCATGCCGCGACGGGCGAGCTCACGGCGAGCTCCATCGGGTAGCTCGCCGCCTGCAGAACGTAGTGCGCTCGCTCCAGCCAGTTGAACCGCTGGTCGAGGATCATGAAGGCGATCGAAACGATCGCGTACAGCGCGAAACGGAAGCCGGGCGAGCCTCCGCGCCCCTGCAGCGGTCTACCGGCCCCTGTTGCGAAGCCCGCCACTAACCTTTCAGCGCTCCCGCCGCTATTCGAGCCCGAAGTGGCCGGGGCCCATCTCGTCCATGAGCTCCAGGATCCGGCCGCCGCCACGGGCCACACACGTCAGAGGATCGTCCGCCACGACGACGGGCAGTCCCGTCTCCTCGGTGAGGAGCTTGTCGATATCGCGCAGCAGTGCCCCGCCGCCGGTGAGCACGATGCCGCGCTCCGCGACGTCCGCGCCGAGCTCCGGCGGAGTCTGCTCGAGGGCCTGCTTGACCGCGCTCACGATGTTCTGCAGCGGCTCCTGCAGCGCTTCGAGGATCTCGTTGCTGTTCAGCGTGAAGCTGCGGGGCACGCCCTCGGAGAGATTGCGCCCCTTCACCGAGAGCTCCCGCACCTGCTGTCCCGGATAGGCCGAGCCGATCTCGATCTTGATGCGCTCCGCGGTCGCCTCGCCGATGAGGATGCCGTAGTTGCGCCGGACGTAGTTCATGATCGCCTCGTCGAAGCGATCGCCGCCGATGCGCGCGGAGTTGGCGTACACGACGCCATTCAGCGACAGTACGGCGACTTCCGAGGTGCCGCCGCCGATGTCGAGCACCATGGAGCCGCGCGCCTCGTGCACCGGCAGGCCCGCGCCGACCGCCGCGGCCATCGGCTCGCTGACGATGGCGACATTGCGCGCCCCGGCGCCCTCCGCCGATTCGCGGATCGCGCGCCGCTCGACCTGGGTGGAGCCGAACGGCACGCACACCAGCACGCGCGGGGAAGGCTTCAGCATCCGGTTGCCGTGCACCTTATTGATGAAGAACTGGAGCATCTTCTCCGTATAGGTGAAGTCGGCGATCACGCCGTCCTTCATCGGCCGCACCGCGGTGATGTGGCCCGGCGTACGGCCAAGCATGCTCTTGGCCTCCGCGCCGACGGCGACGATGATTTTGCCGCCCCGAGAGGGCTCGTCCTGCACCGCGACCACCGAGGGCTCGTTGAGGACGATGCCCTTGTCGCGGACATAGATCAGAGTGTTGGCCGTCCCCAGGTCTATCGACAGATCGCTGGAGAAATAGCCGCGGAAGCGTTTGAGCATGAAGCGTCCGAAGAGAGGCGACGGCGGGGGACCCCCCGAAAGTGGCGCGTAATCTAGCAACCGGGGGGACATTCAGCAAGGCAACATGTATGATTTTGGGCTGTTTTTCTCATTCGCCGTTTTCACCCATGTCCCTCACGCGCGCGCAGATCGAAAGCATCGCCCATCTGGCCCGCCTCGAGCTCGAGCCTGCGGAGATCCCGGTCTACCAGGAGAGTCTGTCGCGGATTCTCGACCTGGTCGGCGAGCTCGACCGCGCCGAGACCGCCGGCGTCGTGCCCATGGCCCACCCTCTGGCGGGGCTCACGCAGCGGCTGCGGCCGGATGAGGTCACGGAAGAGGATCGGCACGAGCTCTATCAGGCGTGCGCGCCCCAGGTCGCCGCAGGGCTCTACCTCGTCCCCAAAGTCATCGAATAGGCGCACTGCGACGTGATTCACAGGAATTCCCTCACCCAGCTCGCCGCAGGCCTGCGCGCCAGGAAGTTCTCCAGCGTGGAGCTCGTGCGCGCCTATCTGGAGCGCATCGAGGCAAGCCAGCCGGCGCTCAACGCCTTCATCTCCGTCACCGGCGCGCAAGCGCTCGCGGCCGCCGAAGCCGCGGACCGGGACATCGCGGCCGGGCGCGGCGGAGCGCTCACCGGAGTGCCGATCGCTCACAAGGATCTCTTCTGCACGGCGGGAGTGCGCACCACCTGCGGCTCGCGCATGCTCGAGAGCTTCGTGTCGCCATATGACGCCACCGTGGTTGCCAAGCTCAAGGCCGCCGGTGCCGTCACCCTGGGCAAGCTCAACATGGACGAGTTTGCCATGGGCTCCTCGAACGAGACCAGCTACTTCGGGCCGGTCAGGAACCCCTGGAACACCGAATTCGTGCCCGGCGGCTCCTCCGGCGGATCCGCCGCCGCGGTGGCCGCGCGGCTCGTGCCCGGGGCGACGGCGACGGACACCGGCGGCTCGATCCGCCAGCCGGCCGCCCTCTGCGGCATCACCGGCATCAAGCCGACCTACGGACGCGTCTCGCGCTACGGCATGATCGCCTTCGCCTCGAGTCTCGATCAGGGCGGGGTCCTCACGACGAGCGCGCAGGATGCCGCTCTGATGCTGCGGGAGATGGCCGGATTCGACCCGAAGGACTCGACCAGCGTCGATACCGCGGTGCCGGACTACCTCGCCGAACTCGAGGCGCCGCTTGCGGGGGTAAGGGTCGGTCTCATCAAGGAATTCCTCGACGAGGGCCTCGATCGCGAGAACGAGCGCCGCATTCGCGAAGCGCTTGCCGTCCTCGAGCGGCTGGGCGCGAGCCTGCGCGAGGTCAGCCTGCCCAACCTGCCTCGCTCGGTTCCGGTCTACTACGTGGTGGCGCCCGCGGAGTGCTCATCGAACCTCGCGCGCTATGACGGCGTGCGCTTCGGCCACCGCTGCAAGGATCCACGCGATCTGCAGGATCTGTATCGCCGCTCGCGCGGCGAGGGCTTCGGGGCCGAGGTCAAGCGCCGCATCATGACGGGCACCTACGTGCTGTCGGCGGGCTACTACGATGCCTACTACCTCAAGGCGCAGCGGGTGCGCCAGCTCATTGCCGCGGACTTCAACCGTGCTTTCGGCGAGGTCGACGTTCTCGTGGGCCCCACCAGCCCGACGGCCGCCTTTCGCGTCGGCGCCAAGACCGCCGACCCCATCACCATGTATCTGAACGACATCTACACCATTGGCGCCAATCTCGCCGGGCTTCCGGCCCTGTCGGTCCCCTGCGGCTTCGTGGCGGGGCTTCCGGTCGGCCTGCAGATCGTAGGGCCGCAATTCGCCGAGGCGCGCATTCTCAATGTCGCGCACCGCTATCAGCTCGAGACCGATTGGCACCTGCGGGCGCCGGAGCGCTTCGCATGACCGGCTCCGAGAGTTCGTGGGAAACCGTCATCGGGCTCGAGATCCACGCGCAGCTCGCGACCCGCTCCAAGATCTTCTCCGGGGCCTCGACGTCCTACGGCGCGCCACCCAACGCCCAGGCGAGCCTCATCGATCTCGGTTTTCCGGGGGTGCTGCCGGTGCTGAACGGCGAGGCGGTGCGGATGGCCGTCCGGTTCGGCCTCGCCATCGGGGCGCGCATCACCCGCCAGTCGGTGTTCGCGCGCAAGAATTACTTCTACCCCGACCTGCCGAAGGGCTATCAGATCAGCCAGTACGAGCTGCCGATCGTGGCGCAGGGCGCTCTCGAGATCGTGCTGGACGATGGCAGCGCCAAGCGCATCGGCATCACGCGGGCGCATCTGGAGGAGGATGCCGGCAAGTCGCTGCACGAGGGTCTGGGCGGCCTCACGGGCGTCGACCTCAATCGCGCCGGCACACCGCTCATCGAGATCGTCTCGGAGCCTGATCTGCGGTCCGCGAAGGAAGCCGTCGCCTACATGAAAAAGGTGCACACGCTGGTGCGCTACCTCGAGATCTGCGACGGCAACATGCAGGAAGGCTCGTTCCGGTGCGATGCCAACGTCTCGGTCCGGCCCAAAGGGTCGGACAAGCTCGGCACCCGGGCTGAGATCAAGAACATCAACTCCTTCCGTTTCGTCGAGAAGGCGATCCAGTACGAGATTGCGCGCCAGATCGAGCTCATCGAGTCGGGCGGCAAGGTGGTTCAGGAGACGCGTCTGTACGATCCGGACAAGGGCGAGACGCGCTCCATGCGCACCAAGGAGGAGGCGAACGACTACCGCTACTTCCCCGACCCCGACCTGCTGCCGCTCGTGCTCAGCGACGAGTTCATCGAGCGCGTGCGCCAGGATCTGCCGGAGCTCCCCGACGAGAAAGCCGCCCGGTTCTCCGCGCAGTACGCGCTGTCGGCGTACGACGCCGGCGTGCTGACGGCGAGCCGCGAGCTCGCCGACTATTACGAGGAAGTCGCGCGCGCCGTGCCCGGGGAGCCCAAGCTCGCCGCCAACTGGGTGATGGGCGAGCTCGCCGCCGCGCTCAACAAGGAGAACCTCGACGTCGGCTCGGGCAAGATGCCCGCGGCCCGGCTGGCCGGGCTGCTCGCGCGCATCGCCGATCAGACCATCTCGGGCAAGATCGCCAAGGAGGTGTTCGAGGCCATGTGGGCGGGCGACCGGAGCGCCGATGCCATCATCGAGTCGAAGGGGCTCAGGCAGATCACCGACACGGGCGCCATCGAGCGCGCCATCGAGGAGGTGATGGCGAAGAACCCGGGGCAGCTCGCCGACTATCGCGCGGGCAAGGACAAGCTCTTCGGCTTCTTCGTCGGCCAGGTGATGAAGGCGACCCAGGGCAAGGCGAACCCCGGGCAGCTCAACGAGCTGCTGAAGAAGAAGCTTTCGGGATAGGCGCGGCCGGGTTGAGTAAAGGGCGCGGGTGCCCCATTGTGCGGGGATGAATCCGCAAACCGCCCCCCGCGACGAGGTTCGTCGCTTCATCGTCGAGAACCGCCCGGTCCGCGGGCACTGGGTGCGCCTGGAAGGCGCGTGGCGCGAGCTGCGCGCCCACCGCGATTATCCGCAGCCGGTGCGCGAGCTGCTGGGGCAGGCCGTGGCCGCATCGGTGCTGCTCGCCGCTACGCTGAAATTCCGTGGTCAGCTGACGCTTCAGCTCCAGGGCAACGGTGCCGTGAGTCTTCTCGTGGCGCAGTGCACGCATGATTATCGGCTGCGCGCGGTCGCACGCTTCGATGAGGCCGCCGTCGCGGAGCTTGCGGCGGCCGGTGCGTCGGGCGAGGTCTTCCGTCGTCTGGTGGGTACCGAGGGCCGCTTTGCCGTCACGGTGGAGGCGGACGAGCGCAACACGCGTTACCAGGGCATCGTGCCCCTGAGCGGCGATTCTCTCGCAGGCTCGCTGGAGGCGTATTTCGCCCGCTCGGAACAGCTCCCGACCCGCGTGCTGCTGGCAGCCGACGGTGAGCGCGGCGGCGGCGTTCTGGTCCAGAAGCTGCCGGAGGGGGCCGGCACGGACGAGTCGCAGATGACCGAGATCTGGAAGCAGGCGCAGCAGAGCATCGAGACCTTGAGCGCCGAGGATCTGCTGCGCTCTCCCGTGGAGGAGCTGCTGGGCCGGGGCTTCTCCGCCCAGGACATGCGTCTCTTCCGCGGCACGCCGGTTCAGTTCGAGTGCCGCTGCAGCCACGGCCGCGTCACCAGTCTTCTGCGGGCGCTGGGACCGGAGGAGGTCCGCGACGTGCTCCGGGAGCAGGGCGCGGTCACGGTCACGTGCGAGTTCTGCCACCGGCCCTACCGTTTCGAGGAAGGCGACGTCGAGGCGATCTTCGCCGATGGCCCGGCTCCGGGCGGCAATTCGTCCGCCATTCACTGAGATTGACTCGCCAGCGTGACGATCGCCCGGCGGTTGCGTCGGAGGGCGGATTCGTGTAGCCTATAATTAAAGATTTGTACAATTATATATTTATATAGTGCCCACCCTTCCGCATGGTCTTCTGGTGACCTGGCTGCGAGCCGCCGGCGAGCCGACCCGGCTGCGGCTGCTCGCCCTGTGCGCGGCGCGGGAGCTCAGCGTCTCGGATATTGCGCAGATCGTGGGCCAGAGCGAGCCGCGGGTCTCGAGGCACCTGAAGATCCTGGGGGAAGCCGGCCTGATCGAGCGTGTGCGGCATGGGCAATGGGTGCATTACGGTCTCGCGCGCATCGGTCCCGCCGCCGGATTCGTTCAGGGCCTGCTGGGGCAGCTCGACCGCGCCGATCCGCTGTTGGCGCGGGACCGGGAACGGGCGCACGTGATCGAGGGCGGTCCGCTGCAGGCGGGAGCGCCTGCGGCCTCGCGCCTCGGGAGAGCCTTGCGGGGCTTCGTCGACTCGGCAGAGGCCAGGGCGCACGAGGGTGCGGTGCTGCTCGTCGGCGCCGATCATCCGGAGCTCATCGAGACCGCGGCAGCGATGGGCTCGGAGTGTGTCGTGCTCGCGTGCTCGCGGCGATCGTCGCAGACAGCGAAAGCGACCGCCGAGCGCGCTGGGCTTCACTGCCGCGTCCTCCTCGCGGCCGGCGGCGATGTGCTCGGCCCAAGGGATCTCGCGCGACTCGAGCGTACGTTCGATGCCGTGCTCCTCGATCGGCTGGCCACGCCCGATGAGGACCTCGCCAGGCTCTTCGCCGCCGCGCGCCGCGCGCTCTCACCCGGCGGCCGGCTCTTCCTCTTCCAGCGCTACGAGTCGCTCGAGAGTTCCCGCGAGCGCGTGGTCGAGCATCCGCTCGCACGGCTGCGCCGGCTCCTCGGTGAGGCGGCCCTGACCTGCGAGCGGATGAGTCCGATCGAGGCTGATGGCCAGCATGTGTTGGCCGCTGTCGCGGTGCCCTCCGCGGACCGGCCGCGCGTAACGGCAGGCGGCGCGGCGTGAGCTGCAGAGCATCTTCGTGTCAAGGATTCGGAACGCCGGTCAGCGGCATGGGTAAAACATGAAAGTATCCTTCGAGTTCTTCCCACCCGCCGATGCCGCGATGGAGGCCACGCTCTGGCGCTCCGTGCAGCGCCTCGCGCCGTTGGCGCCGCGGTTCGTCTCCGTGACCTATGGCGCCGACGGGTCCACGCGCACCCGCACGCACCAGCTCGTGACCCGCATCCAGCGGGAGACCGCGCTGGTCGGCGCGCCGCACCTCACCTGCGTCGGCGCGAGCCGCGGCGAGATCCTGGATATCGCGCGGCAGTACTGGGATCAGGGCATCCGGCACGTCGTCGCCCTGCGCGGCGATCCACCTCAAGGCAGCGACCGCTATCAGCCGCACCCGGACGGCTTCGCCTATGCCGCGGACCTCGTGGCGGGACTGAAATCGGTCGCCGACTTCGACGTCTCCGTCGCGGCCTATCCGGAGGTGCATCCGGAGGCGCCGTCGCCGCAGTTCGACCTGGAGAACCTCAAGCGCAAGCTGGATGCGGGCGCGACCCGCGCCATCACACAGTTCTTCTACGACATCGAGGCGTTCCTGCGGTTTCGCGACCGTTGCGCGGCCGCCGGCATACGCGCGTCCATCGTGCCGGGGATCCTGCCGATCACCCGCTTTCCGCAGGTGCTGCGCTTTGCCGCGCGCTGCGGCGCCAGCGTCCCGTACTGGCTGCACGAGCGCTTTCACGGCCTCGATGACGAGCCGGAGACCCGGCGCCTCATCGCCGCCAGCGTCGCCATCGATCAGGTTCATACGCTCGAGCGCCATGGCGTGCGCGAGTTTCACTTCTATACGCTGAACCGCGCGGAGCTGACCTACGCGATCTGTCATGCGCTCGGCGTGCGGCCGGCCGCGCGGCCGGCCGCGGACTTGCGCATCGGGGGGGTCCCGGCATGAGCGGCTGCGGTCACATCGATCCGAGGGCCGACAGGCCCGGTCCCGCCGGCAAGCCGGCGCCGCGCGTGGCGGCATCGCCTTTCGCGGTGACGCCGGCGGACGAGACGGCGCGGCAGGAACGCATCGAGCGCATGAAGCGCCTGCTCGATGAGCGCATCGTGCTGCTCGATGGGGCGATGGGCACGATGGTGCAGCAGCACCGGCTGGATGAGCGGGGCTACCGCGGCGAGCGCTTCCGCGGGCACGGGCGCGACCTGAAGGGCAACAACGACATCCTCACGCTCACGCGGCCCGATGTCATCGGCGGCATCCACCGCTCGTATCTCGAAGCCGGCGCCGACGTCATCGAGACCAACACCTTCAACTCCAACGCGATATCCCAGGCCGACTACGGCACCGAGGCCCTGGTGCCGGAGCTGAACTACCGCGCCGCGACACTGGCCCGCGCGGCCGCCGACGAGTACGCGAAGTCCGCGGGGCGGCCCGCCTTCGTGGCGGGGGCGCTGGGACCGACCAGCCGGATGTGCTCGCTGTCGCCGGACGTGAACGATCCCGGCTACCGCAGCACGTCCTTCGACGAGCTGGCCGCGACCTATCTCGAGTCGGCCCGCGCTCTGCTGCTGGGTGGCGTCGATCTGCTGCTCATCGAGACCGTGATCGACACCCTCAATGCGAAGGCGGCGATCTACGCCGCGCTGTCGCTCTTCGATGAGACCGGTATCGAAGTGCCGATCATCGTCTCGGGCACCATCACCGATGCTTCCGGCCGGATTCTCTCGGGCCAGACCGCCGAGGCGTTCTGGAACTCGATCCGGCATGCGCGGCCGCTGGCGGTCGGGCTCAACTGCGCGTTGGGCGGCCGCCAGCTGCGGCCCTACATTCACGAGCTCTCGAGGGTGGCGGACACCCGCGTCTGCGCCTATCCCAACGCGGGTCTGCCGAACGCCTTCGGGGAGTACGACGAGGCGCCGGAGGAAACGGCGGAGATCCTGCGCGAATACGCGGCCTCGGGTCTGGTCAACATCCTGGGCGGCTGCTGCGGGACCACGCCGGAGCACATCAGGCTGCTGCGCCGGGAACTGGGACCCTGCGCGCCGCGGCCGATCCCGGCGCTGCCGGTGAAGACGCGGCTTGCCGGCCTCGAGCCCGTCACCATCGACGAGGACTCGCTCTTCGTCAACGTTGGCGAGCGCACCAACGTCACGGGCTCGGCGCGGTTCCGCAAGCTCATCGAGGCGGGCGACTACGCGGCTGCGATCGAAGTCGCGCGCCAACAGGTCGCGAGCGGCGCGCAGCTGATCGACATCAACATGGACGAGGGGATGCTGGATTCGGAGGCGGCGATGGTGCGCTTCCTGCATATGATCGCCGCCGAGCCCGACATCGCCCGGGTGCCCGTGATGCTCGACTCGTCCAAGTGGAGCATTCTCGAGGCGGGACTCAAATGCCTCCAGGGCAAGGGCGTCGTCAACTCCATCAGCCTGAAGGAGGGCGAGCAGGTCTTCCTCGAGCATGCGCGCAAGGTGCGCCGCTATGGCGCGGCGGCGGTGGTCATGGCTTTCGACGAGCAGGGGCAGGCCGATACGGTCGAGCGCCGGGCGGCGATCTGCGCGCGAGCCTACCGCCTGCTGACGCGCGAGGGCTTTGCGCCCGAGGACATCATCTTCGACCCCAACATCTTCGCCGTGGCCACCGGCATCGAGGAGCACAACGGCTACGCCCTGGCCTTCATCGAGGCGACGCGGCGGATCAAGAGCGAGCTGCCGCACGCGCTCGTGAGCGGCGGCGTCAGCAACGTCTCCTTCTCGTTCCGGGGCAACGACGCGGTGCGCGAGGCGATGCACTCGGTCTTCCTGTATCACGCGATCGCCGCCGGCATGGACATGGGCATCGTCAATGCCGGTCAGCTGGCGATCTATGCGGAGATCGCGCCGGAGCTGCGCGAGGCGGTGGAAGACGTCATCCTCAACAGACGGCCGGATGCCACCGAGCGGCTGCTGGAGATCGCCGCGCGCTACAAGGGCGAGGGCGGCGCGAAGCGCAAGGAGGATCTCGAGTGGCGCTCGCTGCCGGTCGCGAGGCGGCTGGAGCACGCGCTGGTGAAGGGCATCGATGACTTCGTCATCGAGGACACCGAGGAGGCGCGCCTCGCCGCCGAGCATCCGCTGCAGGTGATCGAGGGGCCGCTGATGGACGGCATGAACATCGTCGGCGACCTCTTCGGCGCCGGCAAGATGTTCCTGCCGCAGGTGGTCAAGAGCGCGCGCGTCATGAAGCGCGCCGTGGCGCATCTCATCCCCTACATCGAGCAGAGCAAAGGCGGCACCGGCGGCCACCGGGCCAACGGCCGCATCGTGCTCGCGACCGTCAAGGGAGACGTGCACGACATTGGCAAGAACATCGTCGGGGTCGTGCTGCAATGCAACAACTTCGAGGTCATCGATCTCGGCGTCATGGTGCCTTGCGAGAAGATCCTCGAGACCGCCCGGCGCGAGAACGCGGATTTCATCGGCCTCTCCGGGCTCATTACACCCTCCCTCGATGAGATGGTGAACGTCGCCCGCGAGATGCAGCGGCAGGGCTTCGAGCTGCCGCTGCTCATCGGCGGCGCCACCACCTCGCCCGCCCACACCTCGGTCAAGATTGCCCCGCAGTACCGCTCGACCGTCGTCTACGTGAAGGATGCCTCGCGATCCGTGGGGGTCTGCCAGACACTGGCCAGCCCGGCGCAGCGCGCGTCCTTCGCCGCCAAGATCGGTGAGGAGCACGAGCGGCGGCGCGAGCAGCACGCCGGCAGGAAAGTGAAGGCCCCGGAGCTCAGCATCGCGCAGGCGAGGGCCGACAGACGCCGCATCGACTGGGCCGCGTACACCCCCGTCGAGCCGCGCGTGCCAGGGGTGCACAGCTTCTCGAAGTACCCGCTGCGCGAGCTTCTAGGCCACATCGACTGGATGCCGTTCTTCAACGCCTGGGAGTTCAGCGGCAAGTTTCCGGACGTGCTCACCGACCCGAAGGTCGGCGAGGCGGCGAGCAATCTCTACGCCGATGCGCGCCGGCTGCTGAAGCAGCTCATCGCCGAGAGCTGGCTGGAGGCGCGGGCCGTGATCGGCCTGTTCCCCGCCAACTCGGTGGGAGATGACGTCGAGGTCTATGCCGACGAGGAGCGCGGCCGTCCGCTCGCGACGCTCTGCTTTCTGCGCCAGCAGAAGGGCAAGCCCCCCGGCCAGCCGCACGAGTGTCTCGCGGATTACATCGCGCCGAAGTCGAGTGGCGTACGTGATTACATCGGCGCATTCGCCGTGACGGCGGGAATCGGCATCGAGCAGCACATCGCGCGCTTCGAGCGCGCCCACGACGACTACTCCAGCATCATGCTCAAGGCCCTGGCCGACCGCCTGGCCGAGGCCGCGGCCGAGCACTTTCACGAGCGCGTGCGGCGTGAGCTCTGGGGATACGCGGCGGAGGAATCGCTCACCAACGAGCAGCTCATCCGCGAAGAGTATCGCGGCATCCGTCCCGCGCCGGGCTACCCGGCGTGCCCGGATCACACGGAGAAGGCGAAGCTCTGGAGCCTGCTCGATGTCGAGCGCTCTACCGGGATGCGCCTGACCGATTCCTTCGCCATGTACCCGACGGCGGCGGTGAGCGGCTGGTACCTTGCGCATCCGGAGGCGCACTTCTTCGCGGTGGGCAAGATCGCGCGCGATCAGGTGGAGGATTACGCGCGCCGCAAGGGCTTCACGGTCGAGGAGGCCGAGAAGTGGCTCGCGCCCAATCTGGGATACGAGAACGGCTGAGGCGGCGGGGCACGTCGTACCTCGAAGCACCGATTTAGCGGATTCTTGCGGCAGCGCACTGCGGCCGGCATTCACCGGGTGTTCACTTCGCTCCCGGCAAGATGCCGGTTTCAGGAGCTCGTTTGCCCATGGTCGCCGTAGCGAGGGCCCCCCACAGCGACGATCCCGCCGCAGGCGGACCCGCGATGTCGCTGCTTACCGTCTATCGACGCGTGCTCGGCCTGCTGGCGGTCGAGCGGCCGCTGTTTCTTCTGGTATGCGCGGGGAACCTCGCGCTTGCGGTGCTCATCTTCTACGAGTCATGGCTTTTCGGCCAGGTCATCGGCAAGCTCCTTGGCGCGCCGCAGCAGGTCTGGCGCTACATCGGACAATGGGCCGGCTTCGGGCTTCTCGGGATCGCTCTCAATGTGTGGGTCTCGCTGTACGCCGACCGGCTGTCGCATCGGCGCCGTCAGGGCGCGATCCTCGCCTTCTTCGAGCACGCGCTGGCGCTGCCGCTGGGCTTCCATGCGCAGCATCATTCGGGCGGCCTGTTGCGCGTCATGCACACCGGGGCGAGCAACCTCTTCACGCTGTGGCTCGGATTCCTTCGCAGCCATCTCGCGACGGTCCTCTCGATCGTGGTCATGCTGCCGGTCGCCATGCTGATGAACTGGAAGCTCGCTTCGCTGATGACGGCGTTGCTGGTCTGCTTCCTCATCTCGATGAGTCTCGCGATGCGCCGCACGGCCGGCGCGCAGCGGGAGGTCGAGAAACTCCATCGCGCACTGGCCGAGCGCGCCGGCGATGTGATGGCGAACGCCGCGATCGTGCAGAGCTTCACCCGGCAGGAGGCCGAGGTCGAGGCCGTGCGGGGGTTCTCCCAGCGCGCTCTCGCCGCGCAATATCCGGTGCTGCGCAGCTGGGCCTGGCTCACGGTGGCCAACCGCTCGGCCAGCACCCTGACGGTCGTGGCCATCCTGGCGCTCGGGGCATGGCTCGTGAGCCGCGGCGAGGCGTCGATCGGGGATGTCGTGACGTTCGCGGGCTTCTCGCTTGCGATCATCGGACGACTCGATCAGCTGGCGAGCTTCGCGTCGGGGCTCTTCTATCACGCCCCCGCCCTGCGCGATTTCTTCGAAGTGCTCGACCTGCCCACGACCCGTGACGAGCGGCCCGATGCCCCGCAACTGCCGCCGCTGCGCGGCGAGGTGGTGTTCGAGGACGTCTCTTTCGCCTATGCCTCCGGCGGCCCGGCGGTCAGACATCTCGATTTTCGGGTGCCGGCCGGCGCCACGGTCGCCATCGTCGGCCCCACCGGCGCGGGGAAGAGCACGGCCGCCAGCCTGCTCTATCGCGCGCACGATCCGACGGGCGGGCGCATCACCATCGACGGCATCGACATCCGCTCCGTACGCCTGAGCTCTCTGCGCCGCAACGTCGCGGTCGTCTTCCAGGACGCGGGCCTGCTCTATCGCTCGATCGCCGAGAACATCGCGCTCGGCCGGCCGGGCGCGAGCGCCGGGCAGATCGAGCGCGCCGCGCGTGCCGCTGAAGCTCACGAGTTCGTGCGCGCGAAGCCCGACGGTTACGCGACACTCGTCGCGGAGCGCGGACGGTCGCTCTCTGGAGGCGAGCGCCAGCGCATCGCGATTGCGCGCGCGATGCTCAAGGATGCCCCGATCCTGGTGCTCGATGAGGCGACCAGCGCGCTCGACGGCGCAACGGAGCTTCGCATCCAGCGGGCGCTCGAGACCCTGACACGAGGCCGCACGACCATCGTGATCGCGCACCGGCTGTCGACCATCCGCGATGCCGATCTGATCCTCGTTCTCGAGCACGGCGAGATCGTCGAGCAGGGCCGTTACGAGGAGCTGGTGCTGCGGGACGGCCCGTTCGCGCGGCTGGCCCGGGCCGGAGAATTCGTGGAGGCGGAGGGCGAGACCGGGGAGAGCGCGGACACCGGCGACGCGCTGCCGCGCGCCGCCAGCGGGTGAGGCCCGGCGCGGCGCCTACTCCGGGGGCCGGCCCGTCATCCGGCGAGCCTCCAGATCGCCGAACAGCGCCAGGGTCAGCGCCGAGTAGAACGTCAGCCCGATCGCCAGGACCGCGAGAATCGCGGCGGAGGTGATGGCCCGCGTGACCGCGGCGTCGCTGGCCCCGCTGCCGGAAAAAGCCATGGCGGCGACGGTGGCCATCAGGAACCAGAGTGTCAGCATGACCGCGGAGCCGACGAGGTAGGCTCCGGCCACGCGCCACCAGTGACCATGTACGAGCCTGAAGCTGTAGGCGAGACTCGCCAGCACGCCCTTGCGCGCGAGCACCAGCGCCGGCAGCGAAAGGGACAGGGCGATGGAGACGTAGATGGCGGGCGCGAGCATCAGGGCGATCCCCGCCGTGCGGTACGGCGGAGCGAGAGCGAGGGCCGGCAACACGAATACGGCGGCCGCGGCGCCGCCGAGGAGCGCGATGGCCGCGATCGCGGGCGCGCGCTTCAGCGCATCGAGCAGGTCGGCGAAGCCCGCCGCCGGACGGCCCGCGGCAATCGCGGACTGGCGGCGCAGCAGCGCCATCCAGAGAATCACCGCGATCAGAGTGCCAGCGCCGTAGAGCGTAACTCCGATCGGGTCGTTGCTGTCGAGGACGGGCAGGCGGCCGCGCGCGAGATAGTAGAACGTCGACAGCTGTCCGGCGATGATGGCGAGCGTGGCGTACGGCATGCACTTGCCCAGCGACAGGCGGAAGATCTGCAGCACGGCATCGAGCAGCTCCCCGAAGGACCGGGGCCTGAGCGGGGGGTAGAGGGCGTTTGGCATGGCGGCATATTAGCTTCACGATGACTTCGACGGCTATCCAATCCGGGACCCTGACGGTCGGCGAGCTGCTTTCGGCGGGAGCGCGGCGTCTGCAGCTGGCGCTCGCCGCTCGCGATCCGGCCGCTACGCCCGGCCTCGATGCGGAGCTGCTCCTCGCGCATGCCCTGGATGCCGGGCGTGCGCGGCTGCGGTCCCATCCGGAGGACGTTCCCGGCGCCGGAGCCGCGTCGCGCTTCCTCGCGCTCATCGAGAGGCGCGCCGCGGGCGAGCCCGTGGCCTACATCCTGGGGCGCAAGGGCTTCTGGACTCTCGAGCTCGGCGTCAGTTCCGCCGTTCTCGTCCCGCGCCCCGAAACGGAGCTGCTCGTCGAGCGGGCGCTTGCTCTGGGTCCGCCCGGCGCGGCGGCCGTTGCGGACCTCGGCACCGGGTCCGGCGCGATTGCCCTCGCCCTCGCGAGCGCCAGACCGCAATGGCGGATCGTTGCCACCGATCTTTCCGCAGCAGCGCTCGTCGTGGCGCGTGCCAACGCCGCTGCGCTCGGTCTCGAGCGGGTCGAGATGATCCAGGGCGACTGGCTCGCCTGCCTGCCGGAACGCAGGTTCGGTCTGCTGCTGAGCAATCCGCCCTACGTGGCCGCCGACGATCCGGCGCTCGGCCAGCCGGAGCTGATGCACGAGCCACGACTCGCGCTCGTCGCGGCCGAGGACGGCCTCGCCGCGCTGCGCAGGATCATCGAGAGCGGCCCCGATCACCTGGAGCCCGGCGGCTGGCTGCTGCTCGAGCACGGCGCAGATCAGGCTGCCGCGGTCGCGGGCGCGCTTGTGGCCCGCGGCTTCGCTCAAGTACGCTCGCACCGCGATCTCGCCGGGCGCGAGCGCATGACGGAGGGCCAATGGCCGACAACACATCCCTGATTCGATTCGAGACCTCGCACGGCGCTTTCACGGTGGAGCTCCTCGCGAAGGAGGCGCCGGTCACCGTGGAGAATTTCCTGCGCTATGTCGATGAGCGGCATTTCGACGGCAGCATCTTCCACCGGATCGTGCCGGGATTCGTGATCCAGGGCGGGGGGCTCGATGCGCAGTTTCGCAACAAGCGCACGCACGCGCCGATCCGCAACGAGGCGAAGAACGGCCTGAAGAATCTGCGCGGCACGCTCTCCATGGCGCGCACCAGCGAGGTCGACAGCGCCACCTCGCAGTTCTTCGTGAATCTCGCCGACAACGCCTTCCTCGATCACAGCGCGCGCGACTTCGGCTACGCCGTCTTCGGGCGCGTCACGGAAGGCATGGACGTCATCGACACGATCGCCAAGGTCAAGACCGGACGCCGGCAGGGCTATCAGGATGCGCCGCTCGAGGACGTGGTGATCGCCTCGGCTCGCCGGCTGGAACCGCAGGCGAAGTAGATCGATCCGCATGGCGCGCGCGGGGTTCGGGCGGCGGGCTCGTCGCTGGGTGCTGCTCGCGCTCGCCGCGTGGCTGGTCCTGACGATCGTGCCGGTGCTGCTGCTGCGCTGGATACGGCCGGTCACGAGCGCATTCATGCTCGAGGCGCGCATCGAGGCGCTGCGCGCGGGCGAGAAAGGCTATCGCACCGACTACCGCTGGGTGAGCCTCGAGCACATCTCGCCGCAGGCCGCGATTGCGGTGATCGCGTCCGAGGACCAGACCTTTCCCTACAACTACGGGTTCGACTTCCATTCGATTCGCAGCGCGGTACGCGCGGCGGAGCACGGCGCGCGGCTGCGCGGCGCGAGCACGATCTCCCAGCAGGTGGCGAGAAACCTCTTTCTGTGGCCGAGCCGCAGCTGGGTGCGCAAGGGCATCGAGGCGTATTTCACCGTGTTGCTCGAGGTGCTCTGGCCGAAGGAGCGGATCCTGGAGGTCTATCTCAACGTGGCGCAGTTCGGGCGCGGCATCTACGGCGTCGAGGCGGCGGCACGCCGCTTCTATCACGAGCCCGCCAGCCGCCTGACGGCAGGCCAGGCGGCGCTGCTGGCGGCCGTGCTGCCGGACCCGGTGCACTGGCACGTCGAGCGGCCGTCCCGATTCGTGGCGTGGAAGCAGCAGTGGATCCTCACCCAGATGCGCAATCTCGGCGGCACGGCCTATCTGCGGGAAGTCAGACAGGGCCCATAGCGCCGCCGCCACGCGGCGGCCGATCCGGGGGCCGCGGGTACGGCCATTGCGGGCTCCGGCTGTCCCTTGCGCAGATGAAACCAACTCCATGGCCGAGCGCGATCTGACCGCCGCGGACTGGCGGGGCTACTCCGAGGCGCAGTTTCCACAGGGAAGCTGGAGCTTCGACGACAATGTGCTGCGCGCCGTGGCGGCGGGTCCCCGGGTGGACCTCGTCACTCGCGAGCGCTTTCGCGACTTCACGCTTCATCTCGAGTGGCGATTGCCGCGGGGAGGCGACTCCGGGGTCCTCTACCGGGTCGGCGAGCAGCTCGAGCATTCGTGGCAGTCGGGGCCCGAGATGCAGCTCCTCGACGACGAGCACCACCAGGACGGCGCCAACGCGCTCACTTCCTGCGGAGCGCTCTATGGCCTCATCGCCCCGTGGCACGATCAGCGCGATATCGCCAACGCCTACCACGGCGGGAAGCTCATCGTTCGGGGCAGCAGGGTCGAGCACTGGATCGATGACGTCCAGGTGCTCGGCTACGACCTCGGGAGCGAGGAGCTGAGGGAGCGGATCGCGCGCAGCAAGTTCCGCGACTGCCCGCAGTTCGCGCGCCTGGAAGAAGGGCACATCGCCCTGCAGCACCATGGCACGGAAGCCTGGTTCCGGCGCATCCGGATCGAGGCCTAGTCTATGCGCTGGATCCGGGCATTGCGCTGCGCGATCCTGCGCCGCGCAAGCCCGGGGTGGCCTTCCCTGGCCACCCGTGCGACGCATGCGTCGCACCCTGCCCGGCCCAGCGCCGTCTCGGGCAAAAAGCGTGGTTTTTACCCGAGACTCGCTCGGCGGGCGAAGCAGTGCTTCGCTCAAAGGCACCGCCTCGCCCTGCGGCGGCCGGGCACCTCGCTGTGCCTGCCGCTCGGTCGCGCCGCACCATCATTCGGGATGAATGTGCGTCCATGGGCAATTGGCCGAGCGCTGGATCCGGAGCTTGCGCTGCGCAGCCCCCGTCACTCGAGGTCGGCGAGGAGCTCCGCCTGGTGCTCCTGCTGCAGCGCATCGAGCAGCTCGTCGAGATCGCCGTCCATGACCTGGTCCAGTTTGTAGAGCGTGAGATTGATCCTATGGTCGGTGACGCGGCCCTGCGGAAAATTGTAGGTGCGGATGCGCTCCGACCGGTCGCCGCTGCCGACCTGCAGGCGCCGCGTCTGTGCCTGCGCGCTGCGCTGCTTCTCCTCCTCCGCCGCGGTCAGCCGGGCGCTGAGCAGCTTCATCGCGCGGGAGCGATTCTTGTGCTGCGAGCGCTCATCCTGACACTCCACCACGATGCCGGTCGGCAGGTGGGTGATGCGCACGGCGGAATCGGTCTTGTTGACGTGCTGTCCGCCGGCGCCCGAGGAGCGGTAGGTGTCGATGCGCAGGTCCGCTGGGTTGATCGCCACCTCCTCGACCTCGTCGAGCTCCGGCAGGATCGCGACGGTGCACGCCGAGGTATGGATGCGGCCCTGCGCCTCGGTCTGGGGCACCCGCTGCACCCGGTGAGCGCCGGATTCGAACTTCAGGCGTGAGAATGCGCCCCGGCCGGCGATGCGGCTGATGATCTCCTTGTAGCCGCCGTGCTCGCCCGGGCTCTCGCTCAGCACCTCGACCGAGAAGCCTTTGGACTCGGCATAACGCGAGTACATGCGAAAGAGATCGCCCGCGAACAGGGCTGCCTCGTCACCGCCGGTGCCGGCGCGCACCTCGAGGTAGAGGCCCTTGTCGTCTCGCGGGTCCTTGGGGATGAGGAGCGATCGCAGCTGCGCTTCGGTCGCGGCGAGGCCCGTCTTCAGGCGCTCGACCTCTTCCTGGCCGAGGGATCGCATGCCCGCGTCCGGATCCGCGAGCATGTCCTGCGCCGCCGCGAGATCACGCTCGAGCTCATGGTAATGCCGCAGGCGCTCAGCGAGCGGCTCGAGGCGCGCGTACTCGACGGAGAGGTCCCGGAATTGCGGTGAGCCTCCGGCAATGTCGGCGGTGGAGAGCAGGCGTCCGACCTCCTCGAACCGATCGGAGAGCTTCTCGAGCCGCTGGCGGATGGATTCCTTCATCGGATGGCTATTTCAGACAGGTGCTCCGGGAACGGCCGTGAGACGCGCTCGCGCGAGGGGGTACCGGGGAAACGGCGCGCATTGTAGGCCATGCGCACGGGGCGGGGAGGCTCTATAGTGGTGAGTGTGCGTCTTCTGATCAGCCCCGGCCGCATTCTCCTTCCCGCCCTCTGCGCAGCGCTCGCGGCGGGCTGTGCCACCGCGCCCGAGAAGGCGGCGCCGGCGCCTAAGCCCGATGCCGCCGCCATGACCATCGTGGCGGAGATCGCCCTGCAGCGCGGCGATTGCAGGACCGCCTCCGAGACCTACGCGAAGGCTGCGCTGCTCGCCTCCGCACCGGTTGCGCAGCGGGCCAGCGAGGTCGGGCTCGCCTGCGAGGACCTGCCCGCGGCCTGGACCTCCGTGCAACGCTGGCGCGAGCTCGCCCCCCGGAGCCGGGAAGCCCAGGCGATGTACGCGGCCGTTGCGCTTAAGCTCTATCGCATCGCCGAGGCGCGTGCGGCGGTGAAGGAGTACCTCCGGGAGAGTCAGCCGCCCGAGGCAGGTCGGAGCGCCCAGGGGCGCCAGGGTCTGCCGAGCGCCAACACCGCCGACCGCGGCCTGGCCGAGCTGGTCACTCTGCTGCTCGAGGAGTGCGAGCCGCCGGAGGTGTTTGCAGCGCTGCGCGGCGTGGTCGACACCACGAGGGCGCCCCCTGCGCGGCTGACCCTTCTCGGGGAGCTCGCGCTCGCAGCCTATGACGCTCGCGCGGCGCGAGACTACGCGCTGCGCGCGGTCCGCGAGAGCCCGAAGGATTTCCCCGCGAATCGCCTGCTCGCGCGAGCCTATGTGGTGCTCGGCGAGCCCTCTCAGGCGATCGCGGCGGCACAGGCCTTCATGCGGGAGGCCCCGCAGCGGGGCTTGTTCGAGCTGGCGGACGTCTACCAGGCGCTCGGCCGGGTCGAGGATGCTCACGATGAGCTCGAGCGGCTGCGTGCCGGCGGCGCCCCAAGGGCGGAGGTCGACCGGCGCCTCGCGGTGCTGGCATACGATTCCGGCGACCTGCGCGAGGCGCAGCAGCGATTCGCCGCTCTGGCCCAGAGCGGCGAGGCGAGCGAGAGCGTGCTCATGTATCTCTCGGACATCGCGGCCCGGGAGGGCGATATCGAGGCGGCGCTCGCCGGCTACGGCAAGCTCGCTGACTCGCCACTCGCCCTGCAGGCGCGCGAGAAGGCGGCGGCGCTGCTGTTGGCCTCTCATCGCGACGCCGCGGCGCTGGCCCTCTTCCAGGGCTACGCGCGGCAGCATCCCGATGACACCGTCGAGCTGACGGTCGCGGAGGCCCAGGTCCTGGGCAGTCACGGCCGCGCCACGACGGCGCTGAGACTGCTGGATGCCGCATTGCAGTCCCATCCCGGCCATCCGGCTCTGGAGTATGAGCGCGCCATCGTCCTCGAGCAGGCCGGCGAGGTGACTCGGGCGGTGCGGGCGCTGGAGCGGCTCCTCGCCGAGCGGCCCGACGATCCCGCCGTGTTGAACGCGCTCGGCTACACGCTCGCCGATCACGACCTGCAGCTGCCGCGGGCGCAGTCGCTGATCCGCCGCGCTCTCGCGCAGATGCCGGACAATCCCGCGGTGCTCGACAGCCTGGGATGGGTGCGTCTGCGCCAGGGCGATGCGGCCGGCGCGCTGGCGCCGCTGCAGCGCGCGTACGGAATCAGCCACGATGCGCAGATCGCGGCGCACTGGGGCCAGGCCCTGTGGACCGCCGGCCGGCATGAGGCCGCCCGCAAGGTCTGGGCGGAGGCGCTGGCCCGCAATCCCGGTTCCCAATCGCTGCGGGCGGTGGTCGCCCGGTTCATCCCGAATGCGAAATAACATCCAATTCCCCCGTCGCGGGATCCTGTGGACCGGCGCGGTGCTGGCGCTGATGCTCGCGGGCTGTCAGACCGTGCCCATCGCTCCGGCGCCGACGGTCGCCTGGAGCGTGCGGCGCCCGGCGCTCCAGACGCTCAGCCGGTTCGGCCTCAACGGACGCGTCGCGGTGGCTGTCGGCAATCAGGGATTCAATGCCGGGGTCCGCTGGGCGCAGTCCGGCGCGACGACGCGCCTTACGCTCACCGGACCGCTCGGCGCCGGGGGCGTGGAAGTCACCGCGGACGGCGGGAATCTCAGCGTCATCACCTCGAGCGGCAAGCGCATGGGCAATGCCGCGGCGCGTGAGGAGCTGCAGGACAAGCTCGGCTTCGAGCCGCCGCTCACGAGCATTCGATACTGGGTGCTCGGCGTGCCGGATCCCGGCACGCCCGCGTCCGTGCGGCTAGACTCCCAACAGCGTCTGACCGAGCTGACACAGGACGGATGGCAGGTCGAATACACCTCCTACATGCCGGTGGGCGCGGAATGGCTGCCGCGGCTGCTGACGCTGCGCCGCGCGGGAGTGCGGGTGCGGATGATCGTCGAGGCATGGCAGCTTTGAGTCACGGCGAGACGCTCTGGCCGGCACCGGCCAAGCTCAACCTCTTCCTTCACGTCACCGGCAGGCGCGCGGACGGATACCACGAGCTGCAGACCGTCTTTCAGCTGATCGATCTCTGCGACACCGTGCACGTAGCCGTTCGCGAGGACGGCGCGATCGAGCGGCCGGAGGGGCCGGCAGGAGTGCCGCCGGAATCGGACCTCGTGGTGCGGGCGGCGCGCGCTCTGAAGGCGGCGACCGGCACGCGCCTCGGGGCGACGCTGCGGGTGCGCAAGCGCATCCCGATGGGAGGGGGGCTCGGGGGCGGCAGCTCCGATGCGGCCACCACCCTGCTGGCGCTCAATGCGCTCTGGGACTGCCGGCTGGGTCTCGATGAGCTGGCGCGGCTCGGGCTGCCGCTCGGCGCGGATGTGCCTGTATTCGTTAGGGGTTTTTCGGCCTGGGCGGAGGGGGTGGGCGAGCGGCTGACGCCGATCGAGCTGCCCGAGCGCTGGTACGTGGTCATCCATCCGGGAGTCGGGGTGAGCACCCGGGACGTGTTCCAGAGTGCTGAATTGACACGAAATTCCCCCCTCATCACAATACGCGCCTTTTTCGAGGCCGGCGGTCGCAACGATTGCGAGCCGGTGGTGCGGGCGCGCTATGCCGAGGTGGCGTCGGCGCTCGATTGGCTGTCGCGATATGCTCCGGCACGGCTGACGGGAACCGGGTCCTGTATCTTTGCCCCCTGCGCGAGCGCCATCGAGGCGGAGCGCATCGCGGCGCGCGTACCGGAGGAGTGGACGAGCTTCGTGGCGCGGGGACTGGATATCTCACCGGCGCATCGTTCCCTGACGTAGTTGATGCAGCAGCTGCTGGGGTGTCGCCAAGTGGTAAGGCAGCGGGTTTTGATCCCGCCATTCGGAGGTTCGAATCCTTCCACCCCAGCCATTCATTTTGACACGGCGGCCCTGACGACCCTATGACGACGAGCGACACGCTGGCGCTGTTTGCCGGCAATGCCAATCCGGCGCTGGCAACGGACATTGCGCGGCACCTGCAGACGCCGCTGGGCCGCGCCTATGTCGGCCGCTTCAGCGATGGCGAGGTGAACGTGGAGCTGATGGAGAACGTGCGCGGCCGCGACGTCTTCATCGTGCAGCCGACCTGCCCGCCCGCCAACGACACGCTGATGGAGCTGCTCGTCATGGTGGACGCGTGCCGCCGCGCTTCCGCGGTGCGCATCACCGCGGTCGTGCCGTACTTCGGCTACTCGCGGCAGGATCGCCGGCCACGGGCGACCCGATCGGCGATCACGGCAAAGCTGGTGGCCAACATGATCGCGAGCGCCGGAGTGACCCGGCTGGTCACGATCGACCTGCATGCGGATCAGGTCCAGGGCTTCTTCGACATCCCCGTCGACAACGTGTACGCCTCGCCGGTGCTGCTGGGCGACGCCTGGAAGCAGGCGTACCGGAACGTGGTGATCGTCTCCCCGGACGTCGGCGGCGTCGTGCGGGCGCGGGCCTTCGCCAAGCGCCTCGACGATGCGGATCTCGCCATCATCGACAAGCGCCGGCCGCGGCCGAACGAGTCGAAGGTGATGAACATCATCGGCGACATCAAGGGCAAGACCTGCGTGCTGGTCGATGACATGATCGACACGGCGGGCACGCTTTGCCACGCGGCGCAGGCGCTGAAGGACGAGGGCGCGGCGAAGGTCGTCGCCTACATCACGCATCCGGTGCTCTCGGGCGAGGCGGTGGAGCGGATCTCCCGCTCCGCGCTCGATGAGCTGGTCGTGACCGATACCATCCCGCTGTCGGCTGCCGCGCGCGGCTGCAGCCGCATCCGCCAGCTCTCGGTGGCGGCGCTGCTGGCGGAGACGATCCGCCGCATCCGCGACGAGGAGTCGGTGAGCTCCCTGTACGTGGATTGAGATTTTTGGGTGTGCCGGGCCTGGTCGCGGGCTCCGGCGCGTGTTTGGCAACTTCGGAGAACATCATGCGTATCTCATTCAGCTTCGGCGCGGACCCGCGCGGGGCGCAAGGCAAAGGTGCGAGCCGCCGCCTGCGTCGCTCCGGCAAGGTTCCGGCCATTCTCTACGGCGGCCACAAGGAGGCGCAGTCGCTCGTGTTGGACCAGCAGAACCTGCTCACGATGATCGGGGACGAGCGGTTCTACTCCTCCATCGTGCAGCTCAAGATCGACGGCACGGCGCAGGAGGCGATCGTCAAGGACGTACAGATGCACCCGGCCAAGAACGTGGTCGTGCATGTGGACCTGCAGCGCGTCATCGAGAACGAGGCGATTCGCCTGCGCCTGCCGATCCATTTCAGAGGCGAGAGCGTCAGCCCCGGCGTGAAGACGGAAGGCGGCATCGTCTCGCACATGCGCACCGAGGTGGAGGTGAGCTGCCTGCCGAAGGACCTGCCCGAGTTCCTCGAGCTCGACCTCTCCAACATGAATCTCAACGAGACCAAGTTCCTGGCCGATATTCCGCTGCCGCCCGGGGTCACGATCCCGGAGCTCGCGCATCGCAACACGGCGGTCGTCTCGATCCACAGCCCGCGTGCGGCGGAGCCGGAGCCGGTGGCCGCCGAAGTCGCGGCTGCGGCGCCCGCAGAGGGCGCAGCCGCCGCCGGTGCCGCGCCGCCCGCAGCGGCGGCGGGTGGAGCGGAGGCCAAGAAGGGCGAGGAGAAGAAGGAGGCCGCTCCCGCCAAGAAGGAGGGTGGCAAGAAGTAGCGGCGGCACATGGCGGGCCTGCCGCTCATGCTCATCGTGGGGCTCGGGAATCCGGGCCCCACGTACGAGCGCACCCGGCACAATGCCGGTTTCGGGCTCATCGACGAGCTTGCCCGCCGCACCGGCGCCAGCCTGCGCCGGGAGGCGCGCCACCAGGGCGAGGTGGCGCGCGCCAGCATCGCCGGCACGGATGTATGGCTGCTGAAGCCCATGACGTACATGAACCTGAGCGGCCAGTCCGTGGGCAGTCTCGCCGGCTTCTACCGCATTGCGCCGCAGGCGATTCTCGTGGCTCACGATGAGCTCGACTTCCCCCCGGGGGTGGTGCGCCTGAAGGAAGGCGGCGGCGCAGGCGGCCACAACGGGCTGCGCGACATCATCGCGCGGCTCGGCGACAAGTTCTGGCGGCTGCGGATCGGCATCGGCCATCCGGGCGACCGCGACGCCGTGTTGGATTATGTCCTGGGGCGGCCGCCGGCTGCGGAGGCCGGGCTCATTCACGAGGCGGTGCTCGCGGCCGCCGATGCCGTCCCGATGATGTTGACCGACGGCGCGCAGAAGGCGATGAATTGCCTGCACGTCCGAGGAACCTCAGGTCCCTCCCCGCGCCCCGCGGCGTGAGCCCGCGGCGCCAACAGGAGTCTCTTCCATGTCCATCCGTTGCGGCATCGTAGGATTGCCGAACGTCGGCAAGTCGACGCTGTTCAATGCGCTCACGAGAGCGCAGATCGCCGCCGAGAATTATCCCTTCTGCACGATCGATCCGAATGTCGGCGTGGTTCCCGTGCCGGACCCGCGCCTGCAGCGGCTGGCCGATATCGTGCATCCGGAGAAGGTCATCCCGGCCGCCGTCGAGCTGGTCGACATCGCAGGCCTCGTGGCCGGCGCGTCCGAGGGCGCCGGACTCGGTAACCAGTTCCTCTCGCACATCCGCGAAGTGGACGCCATCGCGCACGTGGTCCGCGCCTTCGAGAGCGGTGATGTCATTCACGTTGCGGGAAAGGTCGATCCGCTTGCCGACATCGAGACGATCGACACGGAGCTCGCTCTCGCGGATCTCGGCACGCTCGAGAAGGCGCTCGACCGCGCCGCCAAGGCCTCCAAGGCGGGAGACAAGGAAGCCCTGCGGCGCCGCGCCCTGCTCGAGCGCGTGAAGCTGCAGCTCGATCAGGTGCGGCCGGTGCGCGCGCTCGACCTGACCGAGGAGGAGCAGCGGGATCTCAAGGACCTGCACCTCCTGACCGCCAAGCCGGTGATGTATGTCGCCAACGTGGCGGAGAACGGATTCGAGGGCAACCCCCTCCTCGAGGCCATCGAGGCTCGCGCCGCGAAGGAAGGAGCGGCCGTGGTGCCGGTCTGCGCCGCGATCGAAGCGGAGATCGCACAGCTCGATGAGGGCGACCGAGCGGAATTTCTCGCAGAGCTCAAGCTCACGGAGCCGGGGCTCGACCGCCTGATCCGTGCCGCCTACCGGCTGTTGGGGTTGCAGACGTTCTTCACCGCGGGCCCGAAGGAGGTGCGCGCGTGGACCGTCCGCAAGGGCGCCAGCGCTCCCCAGGCCGCGGGCGTGATCCACACCGACTTCGAGCGCGGCTTCATCCGGGCCGAGGTCATCGCGTTCGAGGATTATGTCGGGTTGCGCGGCGAGGCCGGCGCGCGCGAGGCCGGGAAGCTGCGGTTGGAAGGCAAGGAGTACGTCATGCGGGAAGGAGACGTGGTGCACTTCCGCTTCAATGTTTGAGAAGCGGGTCACGCGCGCACGCCGCATTCTGTCAGATCACCCGATGACAGCCGTGTCCCGGCTACGTATGGTGGGCTCTCGTCCGGCCGAGGTACGAGGAAATGGACCGGCAGCTTCGCCTGCTGATTCTCGAAGACGTCGCTGCGGAAGCCGAGCTCACCGTTAGAGCGCTTACGGCGGACGGTCTCGACTGCGCCTGGCACCGTGTCGAGAACGAGACGGAATTTCGCGCGCGACTGGGCGAGCTGCGGCCGGATCTCATCCTGTCGGATTTCTCCCTCCCCGGGTTCGATGGCATGTCGGCCCTTGCCATCGCCACGGCGGAGGCGCCCGGCACGCCGTTCATTTTCGTCTCCGGCACGATCGGCGAAGAGCGGGCGATCGAGGCGCTGAGGCACGGCGCCGTCGATTACGTCCTGAAGGACAATCTCGCCCGGCTCGCGCCGGCGGTGAGACGGGCATTGCAGGAGGCAACCTCGCGGCGCGCCCAGCAGCAGGCGGAGGAGCGCATCGCCCGACTCAGCCGCGTTCTGCAGATGCTCTCCGGGATCAACACGGCGGTGGTGCGGGTCCGCGATCGCTCGCAGCTGCTCGAGGAAGCCTGCCGGATCGCTCATGCCGTGGGCAGGTACGTCTGCGCATTCGTAGTGCTGATCGACCCGCATACCCGAATCGCCAGCACCGCGGCTTGGGCCGGCGCCGGCTCGGGTCGCAAGGACGAGTTCAGTTTCCGTCTCGAGGACAGCGCCACGAGCGAGAAGGGAGAGAGCATTACGGGCCGGGCGCTGCGTACCGGGGAGACGGCCGTCTGCGACGACGTCACCCAGTTCTCAGGTTCATGGCGCTTCGCCGAGACGATCGAGGTGCTCGACATCCGCTGTCTCGCCTCCATTCCGCTGCTCATCGACGGCACACCGGTCGGGGCGTTCACCGTCGGGGGCGGGGAAGCCGGCACCTTCGGCGAGGAGGAGGTCCGGATGCTGCAGGAAGTTGCAGCCAACCTCTCCTTCGCCCTCCAGTACCTGCACAAGGAGGATGCGGTCCGATTCCTCTCGTACTTCGATTCTCTGACGGGGCTCGCCAAGCGGGCGCTCTTCTGCGAGCGGCTGGCGCGCTCTCTCGGGCGGCACGCGGGGGAGAGCCAGGAGGTGGTGGTGGTCGCCTTCGACGTGGAGCGCCTGGGGGCGATCAACGATTCGCTCGGCCGGCACGTCGGAGACCGCGTCGTGCAATTCGTAGCGGATGCGCTCAGATGCAACTTCGGCGGCAGCGAGTGGCTGGCGCACCTAGAAGGCGGCAGCTTCGCCGCCGCGGTGTCGGGCTGCGCCTCCTACGAGGAGTCCGTGCGACTGATCCATGACCGCATCACCGCCGCTTTCGGCAAGCCGCTCGCGCTCGCCGGGCACGAGATACCGGTGACGGTCACGGCCGGCCTGGCCCGCTATCCGGAGAACGGCACCGACGCAGACGGGCTGCTGCAGAACGCCGAGGCGGCGCTGCACAAGGCGCGCAACACCGGGGAGCGGTTCCTGCGCTATCGGCGCGAGCTCAGCTCGGAGGTGGCCAATCGCCTCGCGCTCGAGCGGCGGCTGCGCACCGCGCTGGCGGATAACCAGTTCATGCTGCACTACCAGCCGAAGATCAGCATCGCGACCGGCGAGCTGGTCGGCGCCGAGGGGCTCTTGCGCTGGAACGATCCGCAGTGCGGCATCGTGGGCCCGGCGGTGTTCCTGCCGGTGCTCGAGTCGACCGGTCTCATCGTGGAAGTCGGGGAGTGGGTCGTGAAGCAGGCGGCGCGCGATCTCGCCCGATGGGACGCTCAGGGGCTCAAACCCATCCGGCTGGCCGTCAACGTATCGCCCCTGCAGCTGCGGGACCGCGATTTCTGCGCGCGCTTTCTCGCGGCCGCGGGCCGGCCTAAGGGGAGCGGCGCCGGGGTCGACATCGAGATCACCGAGGGCGCACTCCTCGACGACACCGTGTTCCTCAGCCGCAGGCTGCAGGTGCTGCGGGACGAGGGCGTCCGGGTCGCCATCGACGACTTCGGGACCGGTTACTCGTCGCTGAGCCGCCTGGCCGACCTGCCGGTCGACACCCTGAAGATCGACCGCTCGTTCATCAGCCGGCTCGCGGGCGACAAGACCGTACAGGCGGTGGTGAGCACCATCGTCTCGCTGGCGCGCGCGTTCGAGCTCAGCACCGTCGCAGAGGGGGTGGAGCGCGAAGAGGAGCTGGCTCTGCTCAGGAACCTGCAATGCGAGCAGTCGCAGGGGTACCTGCACAGTCCGCCGCTGGCGGCGGCAGCCTTCGAGGCGCTGCTGGCGCACACGCCCGAAGCGCGCTTTCCCTAGACCGCGCCGCGGATGCGATCGCCCCCCCATCGAGCCGGAACGCGGACGGAGCAGACGGCCAGGACGGGGCGGACTCCGGTACCCGGCGATCCCCGCGGGTGGGACGCGCAGGCGGGGCGCCGAGGCCGTGAGAGCCCTGCCGAGCCCCGGGAAGGTACCCGCCCTGCCGGTCGGGTTGACACTTCCGCCGTACCCCAAGGACAATGCGCCCCCCTCCCGGCAGGCCGCCCGTTCGCGATCCCAAAGCATGGCGTCCGGCCCCGAAGAACAGTGGAAAGGTAGCTCAGCTGGTTAGAGCACGGCACTCATAATGCCGGGGTCGAGGGTTCGAGTCCCTCCCTTTCCACCAGCTATTCAGTGGCATGTGGGCGGTCTCTGGCCACGTAATGGGCTCGTGCGTCGCGGGAGTCCATAAGCTGTCGGCGCCATGTACCTTCGAAGTCAGGCCGCCACGGCGCGCAGCTTCACCCCAAGCGCCAAGCATACCCGGCGGATGGTGTCGAAGCGGGGAGAGGCGTCGGGTCGCAGTGCCTTGTAAAGACTCTCCCTGCCCAGCCCGCTTTTCTCCGCAATTTCCGTCATGCCTCGGGCTTTTGCGATGTTGCCGAGAGCACGGATGAACTCCTCGCTGTCACCGTCTTCGATCACCTGCGAAAGGTATTCGGCGATGGCCTCGTCGCTGTCCAGAATCGTCGCGATGTCGAACGGGATCAGCTTCTCGTGTCTGGATGGACGCTTGCGCATAAGTCAGACCTCTTTGGCGAGCGCATGGGCTCGTCGGATATCAGCCGTTTGAGAGGATTTGTCTCCACCGGCGAGGAGGACAATGACCTCTCGGCCGCGGACGGTGAAGTAGACTCTGTATCCGGGACCGAGATCGATCTTCATCTCGGAAA
>DASTAC010000172.1:0-83394 GCA_035713045.1 Steroidobacteraceae bacterium | reverse complement strand
TCAGCTGTGGATGTAGCTCTCCAGCTGCTCGATCGTGTGCTGCTGCTCTTCGATGACGGCCTTCACCAGATCGCCGATCGAGACCATGCCGACGACGCGGCCGCCTTCCAAAACCGGCAGATGGCGGATGCGCCGGTCCGTGACGATGCGCATGCAGTCCTGCACGGAAGCATCGAGCGGCACGGTGATGACGGGCGAGGTCATGATCTCGGAGACGGGTGTCTCGGCCGACGAGCGGCCGAGCAGAACGACCTTGCGGGCGTAGTCGCGCTCCGAGACGATGCCGGCCAGCTCGGTGCCGCGCATCACCAGGAGCGCGCCCACGTGGCGGTCCGCCATCAGGCGAATCGCCTCGAGCACGGGGTCCTCAGGCTCGATGCTGAAGAGCGCCCGACCCTTGCGGTCGAGCAGGTGACGCACGGTAACCATGATCTGACCTCCACCGGCTCGAACTGGCCTGCGGCCGTTCGCGCTCGCCCGCCGAAGGACTCTTCCCAACCCGCGGGCTTGCGCCCGCCGATCCATTCCCTTTCGATAGGACGAACACAGCCTAGCGCTTCGCGGGTGCGACTTCCACTGTCAGGCTGACGGTGGCGCTTACCGCGATCGCTCCAGCCTCGATAGCGGCTGCAGGTGCGGGCTGAGCGGTCGCAAATCGGCCGGCTTGCATGAAAATGGGGCGGGGCGCGAGGGCGGGGCTCTGCTCGTCCACGCTGAGCACCCGGACGATTCGCAGGCCCAGCGCGTCCGCCAGCGCCTGCGCATCCTGGCGCGCGCTCACGGCCGCCCTGCGCAGCGCCTCGTCCCGCGGCGCCTGCTCATTGCGCACGGCGAAGCGGATGTCCCGTATGTTGTTGGATCCCTGGCGCGTCGCTGCATCGAGGACGGCGCCGATCTTCCGCAGCTCGTCCAGCCTGACCCGCACCACGTTGCTCACCGTATATCCTGCGATCACCGGCGAGCCGTGCGGCGGATAGTTGTAGTCCGGGCTGACGGAATATTCCGTAGTGGTGAGCAGCGCGCCAGGCCCCGCCGCTCGCTTGACCGCCCCGATCACGGCGGAGAGCTGCCGCGCATTCTGCGAGGCGGCCGCCTCCGATCTGCGCGCCCGGGTCGTCACGCCGATATCGATGTAGACTCGGTCCGGTGTTTCCGACACCTTGGCCCGACCGGTCACGTGGAGGGTGGCTGGCGGCGGGCCTGGCGGCGCAGGCGAAGCCGCGTGCGCGGGCGCCCACGAGCAGGCGGCAATCAAGGCGGCGGCGAGGAGTATTCTCATTGGGGTCATTCTACACGCCCGCATGCTGAGGATCGGACGCGCCGTGACGCTCCCGAGCCCTCTCCGTACGGCGCTCGAGTCCGTGCTGGGGCAGGACGTCTCCCGCGTGCGCGTCGTCGAGTACTCGCTCTATGCGCGGCTGCATCCGCGCGCCATCGCCACGACCCGGCGCCGGCGCATTTACCTGCGCGGCTGCGCCCAGGATTTCTTCGGGAATCACTGGCTGATGTTGCACGAGTATTGCCACGTGCTCAAACAGTGGGAGCCCGGCGATCTGACCCTGCGACGATACGCCTTGGAGTGGCTGCGCCGCGGCTACTGGAACAACCGTTTCGAAGTCGAGGCCCGCGCTTTCGCCGACAGGCATGTTCACGCGCTGCGCCGCAAGGAGGCTCTTCAGCCAAGCAACGCCTCGCGGCGATAGAGACGGCCGGCGGCGAAGACCAGCGCCGCTCCGAGCGCCAGCGTGGAGCACACCGACAGCGCCACGTAGGATGAGGGCAGCGGCTGCATCCTGATGAGGCTCAGGATGATGAACTGCTGGCCGAGGGACGGTATCGCCATGAGCGGCGCCCGCGGCTGCAGTCCGAGGATGCCCGCGAATACGAGCGGCAGCGTGGGTGCGAGGAGGACGAGGCCGACGTAGGTCTGCGCCTCCCGGTAGCTGCGGGTGTACGCGGCCACCAGCGTCATGAGCGCAGCGCCCAGGGGCACCAGCGGCAGGCACGCGAGCACGATGCCGAGCGCCACCGATGGCCCGAAGTCGGCGCTCATGCCGAAGCGCTCGAGACCCACGAACCTGAGCGCTATCGCGAACGCGCTCACCGTCAGTATGAGCGACAACGCCATGTAGGCGCACGCCGCCAGGATCTTGCCGTAGATGAGATGCTCGCGGCGCACGGGCGCGGTGAGCAGGGGCTCGAGCGAGCCGCGCTCCCGCTCGCCGGCGGTGGCGTCGATCGCGAGATACATGCCGCCCATCAGCATGGTGAGCAGCACGAGGTAGCTCAGCGTCCCGAGCGCCAGGGCCGAGCGGGCGGCGGGCGTCGAGATGTCGATGGGCTGCAGAACGATCGGCACGGTGAGCAGCGGATCCAGCCCGCGCGCGATCAGGCGCAGACGGGCGATGGTCGCGCCGTATCGGCCGACGAGGGCGGCGAGCCGTTCGACCTTTCTCGCGCTCGCGGTATCGGCCTCGTCGGCGAAGAGCGGCAACGGGGAGGGCTGTCCGGCCTGCAGCCGCAGGCCGAAGTCTCTCGGGATGAGCAGGATCAGCTCGCGGCGGTGGGTGGCGACCGTGCGCCGCGCCGCGGCGCGATCTTCATCGACGCTGCGGATCCTGACATCGTGCTCGCGCAGAAAGTCCAGCAGGTCCGGCGCGCGCTGCGCATGCGACACCGTCAGGTGCAGCGGGCGGTTGCTCTGTGCTCCCGCGCCGCGGAAGGTCAGGGACAGCGCGGTCGCCACCAGGAGCGGACCGAAGAGCGGCCCGAGGATCAACGCCGAGATCAGCGTGCGCCGATCGCGCAGATTCTCGATGAACTCCTTGGCGAAGACGCGGTAGATGACCCCGGCCGCGGCGGCCGCCCCGGAGCGTCTGACGCGACCCTTGGCCTCGATCAAGGGGCCGGCCCGTTGCGCGTCAGGAAGAACGGCATGGGGGAGAGTCGCCGCGTGCAGGCCGTATCGAGGCCCACGACGGAGGCGAGGCGGACGAACTGCGACATCACGCGGCCCATGCAGGGATCGGTGAGCTGTCCGTGCCCGAACCCCGGAATCACCAGGCTGAGGCTCTGCGCGAAGCCGCGTCTCGCCAGCGCGGCGTAACGCGGCGGGGTGACCGGATCGTTGCGCCCCGAGAGCAGCAGCGCCGGCACGTGCGAGTGCAGCGGCTGGTGGAAATCGGGATCGACGGGACCGCGCGGCCAGTTCTTGCAGATGGCCTCGAGCCCATCGAGCTGCGAGGTGCCGAGGAAGGTCCGGGCGAGCTCGGCGCGCTGCTTCGCGGTCACGTGATAGAAAGGTACGTCCTCGGAGCACACCACGGTGTCGTTCATGCCTTCCGCTATCGCATTCCCGTACCTGCGATCGATGAGCAGGAACTGGCCGGCGAGCGGAGCGAAGTTGCCCGATGCGCCCTCGTGCAGGTCGAGCGGCAGGAGCGCGGCGAGCTGCGGCGTGTAGCTCGCGAGGCGCAGGATCATCGCGAGCTGATCGCTGTTGAATTGCAGTCGGTAGGGCTCGCCGCTCGTCGGGTCGGTCAGATCCACCCAGCGCGGATGGCCGCCCAGCTCGTCGCGGACCTGCCGGTAGGATGCCGCCGGATCGCCGAAGCGCGCATGACAGGCGGGCTCGCGCGCGCAGCGGGAGAAGATGCCCGTCAACGAGGCCTGGGCATCGAGGGCGCTCGTGGCCCCGAGCGCCAGTTGGGGCGGCACGACGCCGTCGAGGATCACGCTGCGGACCCTATGGGGATAGCGGCGGATGTATTCCTGCGCGACGATCGTGCCGTAGGAGGATCCGTAGAGGTTGATCCGGCGATAACCCAACGCCGCGCGCACCCGATCGAGATCCCGCACGGCCAGGCTCGTGGTGTAGAACCGCACGTGGGCGTGCGCGCGCAGCATCTTCAGGCAGCGCTCGGTCTCGGTGACGATCCGCGCCGTGGTGCTCCGATAAAGATCCTCCTGACTCGACTCGCAGGCGAGTGCGTTCGAGCCACCGGTGCCCCGCTGGTCGAGGAGAACGATGTCGCGGTCGCGGTGGATGCGCGCGAACACCGGCGCCACGCTCGCGTAGAAGGAGGTGGCGGCCATTCCCGGCCCTCCCGCCAGGACGAAGAGCGGGTCGGGGCGCGCATGCGTGCTGATTGCGGGCACCACCGCCACGCGCAGGCCGATTTTCCGCCCCTGCGGCGCGGCGGGATTCTCGGGCACGGGCAGGCGGCCGCATCGCGCCTGGATCAGCGTGAGTCCCTGGCTCTGGCGCAGCTCGCAGGGTGAGAGCGTGATCTGTCCGGCGGCCAGAGCGCGGCCCGCAGCCGCGAGGGCGGCGGTCAGTGAGAGGAGGAGGAGGACGGTGGCGCGCCGAGCAGCAGGCAGGGACGCGCCACTGACCACCCTTGGTGGCAGGGCACCCGGGGGAGGCGGGACAGTAGGGGCGGTGCCACTGACGGCTCGCTCGGGGAAGGCCAGGGGTACCGCATGTGCGGCGCACTCGTTCGGCACGCCTTACAATATACCCATGCGCTTCTCCCAACCCTTCGACGTGATCGTCATCGGCGGCGGTCATGCCGGCACGGAGGCCGCCCTGGCAGCCGCGCGCATGGGCGCCCGCACATTGCTTCTCACCCAGAGCATCGAGACGCTGGGCCAGATGAGCTGCAATCCCGCGGTCGGCGGCATCGGCAAGGGTCATCTCGTGCGCGAGATCGACGCCCTGGGCGGGGCCATGGCGCGCGCGACCGACCGCGCGGGCATTCAGTTTCGGACCCTGAACGGCAGCAAGGGTCCCGCCGTGCGCGCTACGCGCGCGCAGGCGGATCGCCAGCTCTATCGCAAGGCGATCCGGGCCCTGCTCGAGGCCGAGCCCAACCTGTCGGTTTTCCAGCAGGAGGCGGCCGACCTCCTGGTCGCCGGCGAGACGGTCCACGGCGTCGTGACGGTGACCGGAATCGCCTTCGAGGCGCCGGCGGTCGTGCTCACCGTGGGGACCTTCCTCGGCGGGCGCATCCATGTGGGTCTCGATCAGTACCAGGGCGGCAGGGCCGGCGATCCGCCCTCGAACCGGCTGGCGAGCCGTCTGCGGGAGCTGCCGCTGCGGGTCGGACGCCTGAAGACCGGGACTCCGCCGCGGTTGGACGGCCGGACGCTCGACTTCTCGGCCATGACCCGCCAGAGCAGTGACGCGCCGCTGCCGGTGTTTTCGTTCCTCGGGCGCGCTGATGAGCATCCCAGGCAGATCGATTGTTTCATTACGCACACCAATGAGCGAACGCACGACATCATCCGGCGGGCGGCGGATCGCTCACCGATGTTCACGGGCGTCATCGAGGGGGTGGGTCCCCGCTACTGTCCTTCAGTGGAGGACAAGGTTTTCCGCTTCGCGGACAAGACCTCGCATCAGCTCTTCGTCGAGCCCGAGGGCCTCGACACCCACGAGATCTATCCCAACGGCATCTCCACCAGCCTGCCATTCGACGTGCAGTACGAGCTGGTCCGCAGCATTCCCGGTTTCGAGCGCGCCCACCTGACCCGGCCCGGTTATGCGATCGAGTACGACTACTTCGATCCGCGCGACCTGCACCCTTCGCTGCAGACGCGGGCGCTGCGGGGCCTCTTCTTCGCCGGTCAGATCAACGGTACGACGGGTTACGAGGAGGCGGCGGCGCAGGGCATCGTGGCGGGCATCAACGCGGTGCTCGCCTTGCGCGGGCGCGACCCCTGGGTGCCCAGGCGCAGTGACGCTTACCTGGGCGTGCTAATCGATGATCTGACGACCCGCGGGACGCGGGAGCCCTACCGCATGTTCACCAGCCGTGCGGAGCATCGCCTGCTGCTGCGTGAGGACAATGCCGACCTGCGTCTGACTCCGCACGGCCGCGAGCTCGGCCTGATAGACGACGAGCGCTGGCGGCTCTTCGAATCCAAGCAGCGCCTCGCCGAGGAGGAAACGGCGCGTCTTCGCAGCGTGCGCCTGCGCCCCGGCGAGATCCCCGAGGACTGGTCGCGGCGAGTGCTGTCGGGACCGCTCGCGCGCGACACGTCGGCATTCGAGCTCCTGCGCCGCCCCGAAGTCGGTTACGACGCCCTGCTGGAAGTGGCAGGGACGCCGGACTGGCTGACGGGCCCGCCCGAGCCTGACGACCGCCTGCCCCCCCAGGTGCGCATAGAGGTGGAGGCGCGCGCGAAGTACGCCGGCTACATCGAGCGCCAGCGCGAGGAGATCGAGCGCCAGCGCCGCAATGAGGAGACTGAGCTGCCAGAAGACATCGACTACCACCAGGTGGCGGGACTCTCGCACGAAGTGCGCAGCCGCCTGGCGGAGTATCGCCCGGCGACGGTCGGGCAGGCCAGCCGGGTGCCGGGTGTAACGCCAGCCGCGGTCACGCTGCTGCTGGTCCACCTGAAGAAGCGCAGCCTGGCGGCCGCCCGGGCCCGCGTCGCATGACCGCTTTCCTGACCCGACTCGAAGCGTCCTGGGCCCGCAGCAACTCCCTGGTCTGCGTCGGCCTCGACCCGGAGATCGAGCGCTTTCCCGCACAGATCGCCGGCCAGCCCTCGCCGATCTTCCAGTTCAACAAGGCCATCATCGACGCCACGGCTGATCTGGTCTGCGCCTACAAGCCGCAGTTCGCCCACTACGCGGCGTACGAGGCGGAGGACCAGCTCGAGCGCACCATCGATTACATTCGCCGCACCTACCCCGGCGTACCGGTGATTCTCGATTCCAAGCGGGGCGACATCGGCAACACCGCGGAGCGGTACGCCATCGAGGCCTTCGAGCGCTACGGAGCCGATGCCGTCACCGTGAATCCCTACCTCGGCGGCGATTCCCTCGAGCCGTTCCTGCGGCGCGAGGACCGGGGCGTAGTGGTGCTCTGCCGCACCTCCAACCCGGGCGCGCGCGATCTGCAGGACCTGCCGGTCGGTGCGGACGGGCGGCGGCTCTATCACGTGGTGGCGGAGATGGCGGCGGTACGCTGGAACACCCGCGGCAACTGCCTGCTGGTCGTGGGCGCCACCTACCCGACGGAGCTGGCCGAGATCCGGCGGATAGTCGGTGAGATGCCGCTGCTCGTACCCGGCGTCGGCGCGCAGGGAGGCGATGTCGCCCAGGTGGTGCGCAACGGCCAGACCGCCGCCGGCAAGGGCCTGCTCGTCAGCTCCTCGCGGAGCATCCTCTACGCGTCCGCGGGGGACGACTTCGCCTCCGCGGCCCGGGGGGCGGCACTCGCGCTGCGGGATGAGATCAATGCCCACCGCTCGGCCACCGCGTAATCGGGCCTGATGCGAAGGTCCGTGCGCGCATGGCTCGTCGGGCTGCTGGCCGTCGCGGCGCTCGCCGGCTGCTCGCACTCCCCGAGCGGCGCCCCCGCCGGCGGCAAGGCGCACGCGGCCGCGATTCTCCGGCGCGGCCTCGGGGCCGAGCCCGACTCGCTCGATCCGCAGAAGGCGCGCTCCGTGGAGGCGCAGCGGGTGCTCCGTGATATCTGCGAGGGACTGACGACTCTCGACAAGTCGGGCGCAGTGGCTCCCGGCATCGCGGAGAAGTGGCAGGTCAGTCCGGACGGCAAGACCTACACCTTCACCCTGCGCCATGACGCGCGATGGTCCAACGGGCAGCCGGTGGTGGGCGCGGACTTCGTGGCCGGGCTGCGCCGGCTGGTGGATCCCGCTACCGGGTCGCAATATGCGGAGGTCGTCAACGCCATCGTCAACGCGAGCGACATCGTCGCGGGGCACAAGCCTCCCGAGAGGCTCGGTGTGTCGGCTCCCGGTCCCTACACCGTCGTCGTCCAGCTGCGCGACCCCGCCCCGTACCTGCCCGCGCTGCTGGCGCATCCGAGCACCTGTCCCGTCGAGCCCGTCATACTGGCCAGCGACCGCGATGAGTACGCGCGTCCAGGCAACCTGCCGTCCGACGGCGCCTTCGTGCTGTCGCAGTGGGTCCACGGCTCCTACATCTACCTGAGGCGGAACCGATACTACTGGGACAACAGCGCCACCCGCCTGGATGGGGTCAAGTACGTGATCTCGTCCGACGAGAATTCGGAGCTGACGCTCTACCGTGCGGGCCAGCTCGACATCACCGACGTCATCCCGCGTGCACAGTACGGCTGGATCCGCTCGCATCTCGGCAATCAGCTGCACATCACTCCGGAGCTCGGGGTCTACTTCTACGGCTTCGATCTTCAGCGGGCGCCCTTCAAGGGCGAGGTGAAACTGCGCCGCGCGCTCTCCATGGTGATCGATCGCGACAAGCTCGTGCGCCTGGTGCTGCGCACGGGCGAGACGCCCGCCTACGGCTGGGTGCCCCCGGGCGTTGCGGACTACACGCCGCAGTCACCGGCCTGGCGCAGACTCCCGATGGCGCAGCGGGTCGCCGAGGCACGACGGCTGTATGCCGAAGCAGGCTACTCCGCGGCGCGGCCGCTCCATTTCGTGTTGCGTTACAACACGGGCGAGGTGCATTCGGAGCTCGCGATCGCGATCGCGTCCATGTGGCGCCAGGCGCTCGGCGCGCGGGTGACTCTCAGGTCGGAGGGATTCACGTCGCTGCTGCAGGACATCAACCGGGGCAACGTGCAGATGTTCCGCTCCAGCTGGATCGGCGATTACAACGATGCTTACGGCTTCGCGCAATATTTCAAGAGCGACTTCGGCATCAATCTCACCCACTACGACAACCCGGCCTACGACACGCTGCTCGACCGCGCCGCCGCCGAGGCCGACCCCGCGAATCGCCGGGCGCTCCTCGAGCGGGCGGAGCGGCTGATGCTGCACGACCAGCCGGTCATCCCGATCTATTTCTACGCCAGCAAGCATCTCGTGAAGCCGCGCGTCACGGGCTGGTACAACAACATCATGAACGTCACGTACAGCAAGTACCTGGGACTGCGGGGGGTGGCTCCGTAGCATTACGGCGCTGGATCCTCCTGCCCCGCCCGGCACGTCCCTGAGCCTGTGCCGCATGCGTTCAGATCTCCGCCACCGTCGAATGCTCCCCGCTCGGCACGCCGGTTCGACCCTGGAACACGACGAGGAGCGGGATCACCGCCAGAGTGGCGATCATCAGGAATTTGTAGTCATCGACGTAGGCGATGACCTGCGCCTGCTGGGTGATGATCGCATCGAGCGCGGCGCGGCCGGAGGCACTCAAGGGATTGAGCGCGTGCGCGACGATGGGACTGCGAAACCGGGGGTTGGCGGCAGTCACGTACTGCGTGATGTCCGCGTGGTTGGCCTGGGTGGTCCGCGCGAGGAGCGCGCTGACGATGGAGATGCCGACGCTCGAGCCGACGTTGCGCGCAAGGTTGTAGAAGCCGGCGCCCTCCGGCCGAACCCCGGGCGGCAGGGTCGAGAGCGACACCACGCTGAGCGGCGTGAAGAGAAAGCCGAGGCCCACGCCCTGGATGATCCCGACCCAGATGACGGTCCAACTCGACACCTCCGGCGTCCAGCCGGTCATCAGATAGAACGTCCACGCGGAGAGGCCGAGGCCGAGGCCGAGGAGCAGCCGCGTATCCGCTCGACCGATCAGCTTGCCGACGACCATCATGGCGGCCATGGTTCCGAAGCCCCTCGGGCCCATGACGAAACCGGCCGTGATGACCGGGTAGTTCATGAGGTCCTGCAGATAGGGCGGCTGCAGCGCCAGGGAGGCGTAGAACGTGAGGCCCACGATCGCCACGAAGATCACCCCGGCGGTGAAGTTGCGATCGCGAAAGAGCCCGGGCCTGAGGAAGGGCTCGCGCGCCGTGAAGGTGTGCACCAGGAAGACGTAGAACGCCGAGGCGGCGATGACCGCTTCGCCGATGATCTCCTTCGAGCCCAGCCAGTCGAGCTCCTGGCCCCGATCGAGCATCACCTGCAGCGCCGCGATCGCGATGCTGAGGCTCACGAATCCGGTCCAGTCGAGCCGGGCATCGCTGCGGCGCCGCCCCTCGGGGAGGAAGACGGTCATGCCGATGAAGGCGAGCACGCCGATCGGCAGATTGATGTAGAAGACGTATCGCCAGCTGTAGTCCTGGGTCAGCCAGCCGCCGAGCACCGGCCCCAGGATGGGGGCCGCCATGACCGCCATGCCCCACGCCGCCATCGCCGAGCCCTGCCGCTCGGGCGGATTGATGTTGAGGAGCACTGTCTGCGAGAGCGGCACCAGGGCAGCCCCGAAGAGGCCCTGCGCCCAGCGGAAGAGCACGATTTCCGTCACCGACTGCGCCATGCCGCAGAGCATCGAGGCCACGGTGAAGCCGATGACGGAGATGATGAACAGCCGCTTCAGGCCGAGTCGCGACGTCAGGAAGCCCGTGAGCGGCGTCGCGATCGCCGCGGCCACGATGTAGGAGGTGAGCACCCAGTCGATCTGGTCCTGGCTCGCCGCGAGGCTCCCCTGCATGTGCGGCAGCGCCACATTGGCGATGGTCGTGTCGAGCGACTGCATGAGAGTCGCCAGCATCACGCACATCGTGATGCCGCCGCGGTTCGGAGTGCTCGGGCTCAGCTCCTCTGACATCGCCGCCTCGCCCTCGCGCGGGGGTCATTCGCTCCTGCTTCAGCAATACGGGTCAACATCGATCCGTGGGCCGCCTGTCAGAAGATGGACCAGCCGCGCGTGTGGCCGGTATCGATGCTGACTTCCGCGCTCATCCCGGCACGCAGCGGCGGCAGGCTGCGGTCGCTCGTGTCGACGGCAATGCGCACCGGGATGCGCTGCACCACCTTCACCCAGTTGCCGCTCGTGTTCTGCGCCGGCAGGAGCGAGAACTGCTGCGCCGCGGCCGGACTGATGCTCGCGACGGTGCCGTGCCAGGTGTCCCCGGGATAGGTGTCCACCGTCACGGTGACGGCCTGTCCGGGCCGCACGTAGGTCAGCGCGGTCTCCTTGGGGTTGGCGCGCACCCACACATGATCGGTGTCGACGAGGTAGAACGCGGTGACGGAAGCCCCGAGATAGCTGCCCGGCTGGATCGAGGGCACGCTGGTCACGATGCCGTCGAACGGCGCTCGGACCACGGTATGGGCGAGCTCGCGCGCGGCCTCGTTGCGTGCGGCCAGTGCGCCCTGGTATTGCGGATACTGCTCGACCGGACCCGTCGGATGGCCGTTGAGACCGGCGCCGATGCCCGCGAGCTGCTCGTCGAGCGAGGCCACCACCTGTTTGGCGCTCTCGAGATCCCGCTGCGCGGTATCGTAGCCGGTGCGCGAGACGATGTTCACCCGGGCCAGATTGGTGGCGCGATGGAATTGCACCTGGCTGTAGCCCAGGTTGTATTTTGCCTGCGCGATCCTGCTCTGCATCTCCCTGTAGCTCGCCTGCATGGCGAGCAGGTGGTCGCGCACCCCGGCGAGCTGAGCGTTGGCGCGATCCAGGGCGTAGCGGTATTGCCGGTCGCGCAGCGTGTAGAGGATCTGCCCGCGCCTGACGGGTTGATTCTCGTGGACGTAGACGTGGCCGACGATCCCGGAGACGTCCGTCGAGACGCCGACCGTGCTCGCCTCGATATATGCGTTGTCGGTGGAGACGGTTCCGCCGCCGAGGGCGTAGACGATGAAGCCGACGATGAGAATCAGAGGCAACAGCGCGAACAGCACCACGCGGAGGCGGCGCCGGGAGGTCGGCAGAGGTGCGTGCGACGGCGCCGCCGTAGCCGGCGGGGCATGCACCGCGGGCCCGCGGCCGGGCTCCGCGGCCGCTGTGGCAGCCGCCGGCTCTCCGCGCCCGGCGCCCGGCGAAGCGGCCGTCGGGGTTTGCGCCAGCATGGCCTCTAAGCGCTCATCGCCGATCACGTTCTGGCAAACCAACAGGCTGCAGCGGATGTGGTCGCTCAGATAGGCTCCGGTGGACCCCGACCACCAGCGCCCGAGCGCGCTCAGGCGTCGATGACCCACCACGACCAGATCGGCGCTCACCTGCTCGGCGTAGGCGGCGATCTCACGCGCCGGCTCGCCGATGACGAGCTTCCCCGAAGCCTGGAAGCCGTGCGCAGTGAGCCGCGCCATGCCTTCCTGCAACACGCGCTCGAATTCCCCGCGCTGCTGGGCGATGCCGCCGCCGCCGACTCCCTCGCCCAGTTTCGCGCCCGCCGTCTCGGGGATGACCGACAGCACGAAGACCTGCGCGCCATATCGCCGCGCCAGCAGCGCCCCCTCGCGCAATGCGGTGCGCCCCTCGATGGAGCCGTCGTAGGCCAGGAGAATGCGCTGATACACCGAGGTGCCTTTCCGGGGGCCGCAGTGGGGGACGACGAGGCCCGCAAGCCCCGCCGGGGGCCGCGCCCGCAATGGACGGGCCCGGCGGAAGCGCCGCTATGATAACGGGATCGCGCCCGGGATCGGCACAAGCTCGAGACCGAGCCGGCGCGAGCGCTACTTGCCGATGCAGAAGCTCCCGAAGATCCGGCCGAGCAGGTCCTCGCTGGTGAAATCCCCGGTGATCTCGTTGAGCGCCTGCTGCGCGCCGCGCAGCTCCTCGGCGACCAGCTCGCCGGCACGGCTGTCGCGCAGCCGCTGCTGCGCCTCGGCTATCTGCCGCCGCGCCCGCTCGAGCGCTTCGATGTGCCGCTGCCGGGCGGAAACGGTGCCGGCATCGACCGTCTGATATCCCATGCAAGCCTTCAGGTGCGCGCGCAGGGTATCCAGACCCTGCCCGGTGAGGGCTGACAGAGCCACCCGCGGCGGCCCCGACACGGTATCGGCGATCGGAATGCCCCGGGTCAGATCGCACTTGTTGAGCACCAGCGTCACGGGGACATCGGAGGGCAGCCGGTCTTTTTCCTCGCCGTACGCCGCCGCGCCGGGATCCTCGGCGGCATCGACGACGAAGAGCACGCGGTCCGCGCGCCGCATCTCGGCATGCGCGCGCCGGATGCCTTCCGCTTCGACCACATCGGCATCCTGCCGCAACCCGGCGGTATCGAGCACGTGGAGGGGCATGCCGTCGATGTCGATGCGCTCGCGAACGATGTCACGAGTGGTCCCGGGGATGGGCGTCACGATGGCCGCGTCATAGCCCGCCATCCGGTTGAGGAGGCTCGACTTGCCCGCGTTCGGCCGGCCGGCAATCACGACCGTCATCCCTTCCCGCAGCAGGCGTCCCTGGCGCGCACTCTGCTCGACGGCGGTGAAGTGCTCGTGCACGGCCTGGAACCGCTCCTCGAGCTCGCGGTCGGCGAGGAAGTCGATTTCCTCCTCCGGAAAGTCGATGGCCGCCTCGACATACGTGCGCAGGTCGATCACCGCCTCGGTCAGGCCCCGCACCATGGCGGAGAACTCCCCCTGGAGCGAGCGCATCGCTGCCCGAGCCGCCTCGCGCGAGCCGGCATCGATGAGATCGGCGATCGCCTCCGCCTGGGCGAGGTCCAGCTTGTTGTTGAGAAAGGCGCGTTGCGTGAACTCCCCCGGCATGGCTCTTCGCCCGCCCAGCTCCACCACTCTGGCCACCAGCGCCTCGAGCACGAGCGGGCCGCCGTGACCGTGCAGCTCGACAACGTGCTCGCCGGTATAGGAGTGCGGCCCGGGAAAGAAGAGCGCGAGGCCGGCGTCGATAGGCTCCTGCGCCGCGTCCAGAAAGTGGGCGTATCCGGCCCGGCGCGGCAGCGGCAGCTCGCCGAGCAGCACAGCGGCGATTTCGGGTACGCGCGGGCCCGATACCCGTACGATCCCGATCCCGCCCCTTCCTGGCGGCGTGGCCGCCGCCACGATGGTATCCGTGCGGCTCATACCGGTGAGGCTACCGCCGTGCTGGCGCAGGTTGAAGAGCTGGGCTGACCGCCCGTCGACAACTCCATCGCCAGCCGCTCAACCGTTCCGCTGATGGAGCAGCCGCGTCACGAGTTGAAGCGCTGGTTTGCGCCCGGCGCGCCCTTACGCCTTCTGGGCGGTCGTAGTGACCCCCAGCCGGCGATTGATGTTCCACTGCTGGGCGACCCCGAGAATGGTATTCGTGACGTAGTACAGCACGAGGCCTGCGGGGAAGAACGCGAACATGGCCGACATGACGATCGGCATGATCATCATGACCTTGGCCTGGGTGGGGTCCGGCGAGGTCGGGTTGAGCTTGTACTGCACGAACATGGCCACTGCCATGATGGCCGGCAGGATGAAATAGGGATCGCGCGCCGAGAGGTCGTGGATCCAGAGCACGAACGGCGCCTGGCGCATCTCGGCGCTGTAGAGGAGCACCCAGTAGAAGGCGAGGAACACCGGGATCTGCACGATCATCGGCAGGCAGCCGGAGACGGGGTTCACCTTCTCGCGCTTGTAGACCTCCATCATGGCGCGGCCGAGCTTCTCCTTGTCGTCCTTGTAGGTCTCCTGGATGTTCTTGATCCGGGGGCCCAGCGCCTTCATTTTGGCCATCGAGCGGCCGCTCGCCTCCGACAGCGGATAGAGCACGAGCTTCAGGAGGAACGTGACCACGATGATCGCGACCCCCCAGTTGCCGGTGATCGCGTGAACCTTGCTCAGGAGCCAGAAGAGCGGCCCGGCGAGAATGGTCAGCATGCCGTAGCCGACGACGTACGTGAGGCTCGGCTCGATCTTCGCGAGCTGCGCATGCAGCATCGGTCCGACGAAGAGCGTCTGGCGTATCGTTGCCGTGGCGCCCGGGGCGACCGTCTGCTGGGGCCCCAGGGCCGTCAGGAGGTAATAGGACCCCGAAACCTCGGAAGTGAACTGGTACGGCGCTCCCTTGGGCGGAACGACGGCGCTCACGAAATCATCCTGGGTGGCGGCAATCCAGCCGTCGGTCACCCGCTTCGAGTAGTGCTGGTACTCGGACTTGGAAGGATCGAGTACCACGTACTTCTTGCCGTTCCAGATGGCAGGACCGTGATACGCGTACGTGTTGGGGTGGAAGTAGCTTCTTCCGGTACGGGGATCGTCGCGGTAGAGCTGCGCGTAGGGCGCCGCGTGCCACGCCGATGTGCTGTGATTCTGGATGGAGTAGTCGAGGCTGATGCCGTAGGAGCCCTTCGTAAAGACGAACGTTTTCGTCACCGTGACGCCGCCACTGCTCCAGGTGAGCGGCACGCGCAGCTGTCGTGCGCCGTCCATCCGGTAGCTCTGCTGCGGTGCAGTGAAGGTCGCGGTGTGGTTGGGGTAGGCAGCGCCTCCCGGTCCCGTGAGACCAGTCTGCAATAGGTATACGGTCTGCGGACTGGCGTCGTTCTCGAGCTCGACCCGGGGCGCCTTGTCTTTGACCTGCGCATATTTGAGCAGGCGCACCTGCTCCAGCGTGCCGCCCCGGGTGCTGATCTCAATGTCGTAGACATCGGTACGCACGTGGATGAGCGGTGCGGCTGCGGCTGCCGCAGGCTTCACCGCGGGGATGCCTGCGGTAGCAGCAGCGGGAGCAGGAGCAGGAGGCGGCACCGCTGGAGTCGCAGTGGCCGGAGCGGTGCTCGCGGCAGCAGGCTGCTGCGTCTGGGGGATGCTGTTCGCCAGGGAGCCGGGCTGCCCAGGGGCGGCCTGGCCCGCGGCGGCCGCGGGGGGTGCAGCGCTGGGTGGAAACTGGGTCTGCCAGGTGTGGTAGTTGAGCCACAGGATGCCGGCGAGCGCGAGCCAGAGGTAGAAGCGCAGATTGTTATTCATGGACGTGGCCAGAAATTGAGGGCCGAGAGCTCTTCCGGCGTACCAGCGCCGCGACTCGGACGAGATCCGCCTTGGTGAGCCCCGTGTGCCCTGCGCTCAGCGCATGAGTGGCGGACCCGCCGTCGGCGGGTACCGGGTCGAAACCGCCCGGATGCCACGGATGGCAGCGCCCAATGCGGCGGATGCCGAGCCAGGCGCCCCGCAGCAGGCCAAATCGGCGGATGGCCTCCAGGGTGTACTGCGAGCACGAGGGATGGAATCGGCAGCAGGGGCCGAGGAAAGGGCTGATCGTCCACTGGTAACAGCGGATCAGCAGGATGGCGAGGAAGCGCATCGGTCTATCACCTTCTTCCACAGGCCGACCAGGCTCGCGTGCAGTTCCGTGCCCGGTGCTCCGCGTGCCTTCGGCCTCGCGCTCACGACGAGATCGACAGACGGAAGGACGTGCTGGTGCAGTCGGAACGATTCCCGGACGATGCGGCGGATGCGGTTGCGCTCCACGGCATTGCCCGCCATGCGGACGGCAACTGCCATGCCGAGGCGGGCGCCCTGCTTGTCGTTGCTGCTAGCCGTCACCGCAAAGAATCCGTTGCCAAAGCGCCTGCCGCGCGCGTACGCGGCGTCGAACTCCGACTTCCGCCGCAAGCGCTTGTGCGCCGGGAAAGTGAGCCGGTGCATAGTCTATTGGCTGAAGCGGGCTGTGGAGCCGATTCAGCAGACCTCCGCCGGCCCGTGCGCCCAGCGTACGGCCGAAATTGGCAACCTCGAAGTCGGAGCCTTCTTCGGAGCCTGTTAAGGGATCAGCTTGCGCCGGCCCTTTGCGCGACGGCGGGCCAGGACTTTGCGGCCGTTCTGGGTCGCCATCCGCGCCCGGAACCCATGCGTACGCTTGCGGCGCAGCTTGCTCGGCTGATAGGTACGCTTCATACCGGGGGCTCCAGGGGATCCGTGGGTTCCAAAAAAGGGGCGGCAAGGCTAAGCCGTTGAGTACCAAGGTGTCAATATTTATTCGGCTCAATTGACGCGGTCCGGGAAGTTCGAGCGCAGCAAGGCGGGCAGCGCAACACCTTCAGCGCTGACGCTCTAGGGTATAGACTCCGCAGCCCTTTCCCCGTCGAATTGGTCGCGGAGGCTTGCCGCGTGGAAGCGTCGCTTTGGGCTCGGTGTAAATGTGCTTTGGAGACCGAGCTCCCGGAGCAGCAGTTCAATACCTGGGTGCGGCCTCTTCAAGCGGTGGAAGGTGCCGGCGCGCTCAAGCTTCTCGCGCCCAACCGGTTCGCTGTGGAGTGGATCAACGAGCATCTGCTGCCGCGCATCGGGGAGCTGCTGCGCGCCGAGAGCACGGGCGATGCTCCCATCGTCACGGTCGAGGTGGGCTCACGCAGTGCTCCGATGCGCGCCTCCGTGGCGGCCGCGGCGCCGGCGGGATCAGGCCTGCCGGCCCAGCGTCCGCGCCGCGCCGAAGGCCTCGTGGTGGGCGCCCGCATCAATGCGGACTTCACCTTCGGGACCTTCGTCGAGGGCAAGAGCAACCAGCTCGCCAAGGCCGCTTCCCTCCAGGTCGCCGAGAATCCGGGGCGCGCGTATAACCCGCTTTTCCTCTACGGCGGTGTGGGGCTCGGCAAGACGCATCTGATGCATGCCATCGCGCACCTCATCAAGGAGCGGGATGGGGAAGCGCGCATTGCCTATGTCCATTCGGAGCGCTTCGTCGGTGACATGGTGCGTGCGCTGCAGCACAACACCATGAACGAGTTCAAGACCGCCTACCGCTCGCTCGATGCGCTGCTGATCGATGACATCCAGTTCTTCGCCGGCAAGGAGCGCTCGCAGGAGGAATTCTTCCACACCTTCAACGAGCTGCTCGAGGGACAGCACCAGGTCATCCTGAGCTGCGATCGCTACCCGAAGGAGGTCGCGGGGCTGGAGGAGCGGCTGAAGTCGCGGTTCGGGTGGGGACTGACCGTCGCCATCGAGCCGCCGGAGCTCGAGACCTGCGTCGCGATCCTGATGACGAAGGCGCAGCATGCGGGCGTTCCCCTGCCGGAGGAGGTGGCGTTCTTCATCGCCAAGCGCATCCGCTCCAACGTCCGCGAGCTCGAAGGCGCGCTGCGGCGCGTGATTGCCAACTCGCGCTTCACCGGCCATGCCATCACGCTGGACTTCACCCGCGAGGCGCTGAAGGACCTGCTGTCCCTGCAGGCGAAGCTGGTCACCATCGAGAACATCCAGAAGACCGTGGCGGACTACTACAAGGTCCGCATGGCGGACCTGCTCTCCAAGCGCCGCAGCCGCTCGGTGGCGCGGCCGCGCCAGGTCGCCATGGCGCTCTCGAAGGAGCTCACCAGCCACAGCCTCCCGGAGATCGGCGATGCCTTCGGCGGCCGCGACCATACGACGGTGCTGCATGCGTGCAAGCGGATCAAGGAACTGCGCGACGCCGAGGTCCGCATGAGCGAGGATTACTCGAACCTGTTGAGAACCCTGACCGGTTGATGGGGAAAGGCCTGTGGATTTCCTGTGAGCGTCGGAGGGGATAAAGTTACGCACAGGGCGCCCACAGCTGCCGCGCAGGTCGTACCGCAACGCTTGCGGCTCGGCGGGCGAGCCAAGTCGTTGATCCTGCGGGGCGTAGCGGGTTATACCCGATATCCCCAGGCTCTATGACTACTACAATCTGATCTCTAAGATTCTCAAGAAAGAATATAGATATGAAGCTGACGGCGACGCGCGAGGATCTTCTCGCTCCCTTGCAAAGCGTGATCGGCGTGGTCGAGCGGCGGCAGACGATGCCGGTGCTCGCGAACGTATTGCTGTCGGCACGCGACAATCGGCTGGCGATCACCGGAACGGATCTCGAAGTCGAGCTCGTTGCCGCCAGGAAGGTAGGAGTCGAGCAGGCGGGGGACATCACGGTCCCGGGACGCAAGCTGCTCGATATCTTCCGGGCGTTGCCTGACGGGGTGAGCGTCACGCTGAGCACGGAAGGCGAACGGGTAATCGTGCGAGCGGGCCGCAGCCGCTTCACGCTCTCGACCCTGCCGGCGGCGGAATTCCCGGTGGTCGAGGAGATCAATGCGGCGCAGACGCTGTCCCTGTCCCAGGGGGAGTTCCGCCGGCTCATCGACAAGACGCACTTCTCCATGGCGCAGCAGGACGTGCGGTATTACCTCAACGGCCTTTTGCTGGAGACGCAGGAGAGCGCGTTGCGGGCCGTGGCCACGGATGGGCACCGGTTGGCACTGTCCGAAATGACCTTGTCGTCGCCGGCCAAGGCGGGACAGGTCATCCTGCCGCGCAAGGGTGTCCTCGAGCTGCAGCGCATCCTGGGCACCGAGGGCGAGATCGAGCTGGCGATTGGCACCAATCACGTTCGAGCCCAGGTCGGCGACATTCGGTTCAGTTCGAAGCTGATCGATGGCCGTTTTCCGGAGTACGGGCGCGTGATCCCGAGTCACCCGAGCAAGCGGGTGGAGGCGGATCGGGAGCTCCTGCGGCAGGCTTTGCAGCGGACGGCGATTCTCTCGAACGAGAAGTATCGGGGCATTCGGCTGGGAGTGAAGACGGACCTTCTCACGATCCAGGCGCACAACCCCGAGCAGGAGGAGGCCGAGGATCAGGTGGAGGTCGTCTACGCCGGCGAGGAGGTCGAAATCGGCTTCAACGTCAATTACCTGCTGGATGCGCTGAGCGCGATCGAGGGCGACAAGGTCGAGATCGGGCTCACGGACGCCAACAGCAGCTGCCTCATTCACGCACCGGGGCTGACTCAGACCCGATACGTGGTCATGCCGATGAGGCTGTAGGCTTATTCCTGGCCAGGCCGGGCCCTGGCGGTATCGCCCCGACGTTTCGCCGGAGGTCAGCGCGATGCTACGCGGGGGGGCTCGCCGGAAGCGGTGTCCGCAGGGCCGGCGACCGGCTTCCGGCCGGGTTCGCCGCGTATTACCCGTCATTCCATTTCCGGCGTGACACAGAGCGCTCCCTTCGCGCCTGAGGCCCTGCGGATGGGGTGCGGTGGGCTCTTCCTCGCGCGCTCCCAAGGATCGTCCCCGTGAGGAGCCTGGAGGCGCGGCGTCGGGCGCCCGCAGGCTCTCGCTAAGGCAGTGAGGGCCGCCGTCCAGAATGTCAGAATGCTGATCATGCGTTTCGACCGCTCGTTCGCGATCCCATGATCCTCAGCGAGCTCACCGTTCGCGACGTGCGCTGCATCGAGCAGGCGGAGCTTTCGCTCCACCCGGGCCGGAATCTGATTTGGGGAGGCAACGCGTCCGGTAAGACCTCGCTGCTGGAGGCGATTTTCCTTCTGGGGCGGGGCAGGTCGTTTCGAACCCGAAATTCGGAGCGCCTGGTTCGCCATGGACGAGACCGGCTGGTGGTCTTCGGAAGAACCGAGGGCGCGACGGTTTCGGGGAGTGGCTGGGTGCACGCGGTTGGGGTCGAGGTGCACCGCACGGAGGGAAGCCGCGCGAGGGTGGACGGGGCGGCCGTCGGCTCGCTGGCAGACCTGTCGCGCGTGTTTCCGGTACAGGTGATCGATCCGGAGATTCACAAGCTCATCGAGGAGAGCGGCAGGCGAAGGAGACGCTGGCTCGACTGGGCAGTGTTCCACGTGGAACCTCGATTCGCCGACTGGTGGGTTCGGTATGGTCGGGCCATACGGCAGAGGAATGCGACGTTGCGGTCGCGGAGCGGGACGACCAAGCCCTGGGACGTGGAAATCGCGACTCTCGGCGAGAAAATCTCCGAAGCGCGCAGGCAGCTCGCGGAGCAGCTGCAGCCCCACTGGCGGGAGGTAGCTGCCGCGCTGGATTGTCCGCCGGCTGAGCTGCAGTACTTCAGAGGCTGGGGTGCGCAGCACTCGCTGGCGGAGGCGCTCGACAGCTCGAGGGATCGCGACGTAGCCCGTGGCGTGACCCATGCCGGGCCGCATCGCGCGGACGTCCTCATCCGTGTCGACGGAAAGCTCGCGCGGGACGTCCTCTCACGCGGCCAGCAGAAGCTCATGGCAGTGGCGCTGACGCTGGCGCAGTTGAGGCTGCTGAAGGCCGTTTCGGACACCACTCCGACCCTGCTATTGGACGACCCGGCGGCCGAGCTCGATTCCGCGCACTTGGGATATTTTGTCGGCCAGATCGCCGCACTTGGCTGTCAGTTGGTCATCACGTCGCTGCAGGCGGAAACAGCCGCCTTTGGCGCTCCGGACAGGGTGTTTCACGTGGAACAGGGGAGGGTGGGGCCGGTATAATGTCCCATCCTGAGACCGGACCTTTTCATGGCTGCCGAAGACGTCTACGACTCCAGCAAAATCAAAGTACTCAAGGGCCTCGACGCGGTGCGAAAGCGCCCGGGGATGTACATCGGTGATACGGATGACGGCACCGGTCTGCACCACATGGTTTTCGAGGTGGTGGACAACGCGATCGACGAGGCGCTGGCCGGGTACTGCGACAAGATCGTGGTCACGATCCATGCCGACGAGTCCGTAACGGTCTCGGACAACGGCCGCGGCATTCCGGTCGATATCCACCCCGAAGAGGGGCGGTCGGCGGCAGAAGTCATCATGACCGTCCTGCACGCCGGCGGGAAGTTCGACGCCAGCTCCTACAAGGTTTCAGGTGGCCTCCACGGCGTGGGTGTCTCCGTGGTGAACGCCCTCTCGGACTATTTGCTTCTCATCGTCTACCGCGACGGGAAGGTCCACCGGCAGGAATATCACCTCGGCGACCCGGTCGCGCCGCTGGCGGTCGTCGGGGAGACCTCGGAGCGAGGCACGGTGGTGCGCTTCAGGCCGAGCGCGCAGATCTTCACCCACATTCAGTTCAACTACGAGATCCTGGCCAAGCGGCTGCGGGAGCTCTCCTTTCTCAACTCCGGCGTGCGCATCGAGCTCGTCGATGAGCGCGAGAACAAGGCCGACGTCTTTCGGCACGAAGGCGGGCTGAAAGCCTTCGTCACCTACCTGAACCGGGCGCGTACCCCCATCCACGACGCGGTACTGTGGTTCAAGACGCAGGACGGCCCGGTCTCCGTCGAAGTCGCCATGCAGTGGAACGACTCCTACCAGGAGAGCATGTTCTGCTACACCAACAACATCCCACAGAAGGACGGCGGCACGCACCTGGCCGGCTTTCGCAGCGCGCTCACCCGCACGCTGAACGACTACATCGAGAAGGAGTTGTCCTCAAAAAAGGACAAGTTGCCCACGACGGGAGACGATGCGCGCGAGGGGCTGACCGCGATCCTGTCGGTAAAGCTGCCGGACCCGAAGTTCTCCTCCCAGACCAAGGACAAGCTGGTCTCTTCCGAGGTCAAGGGCATCGTGGAGGCGGCGGTAGCCGGTAAGCTGCAGGAATTCCTGCTCGAGCACCCCCAGGAAGCCAAATCGATCGTCGCCAAGATCATCGATGCCGCTCGCGCCCGCGAGGCGGCACGCCGCGCGCGTGAGATGACACGCCGCAAGGGCGCACTCGACATCGCCGGCCTGCCCGGAAAGCTGGCTGACTGTCAGGAGAAGGATCCGGCGCTCTCCGAGATCTTCATCGTCGAGGGTGACTCCGCCGGCGGCTCGGCCAAGCAGGGCCGCGATCGCCGGACACAGGCGATCCTGCCGCTCAAGGGCAAGATCCTGAACGTGGAGAAGGCACGGTTCGATAAAATGCTCGCGTCGGCTGAAGTCGGCACGCTGATCACCGCGCTCGGGTGCGGCATCGGCAAAGACGACTTCGACCTCGGCAAGCTCCGGTACCACCGCGTGGTCCTGCTGACCGATGCGGACGTGGATGGAAGCCATATCCGGACCCTTCTGCTGACCTTCTTCTATCGCCAGCTTCCGGAGCTCATCGCGCACGGCCACATCTACATCGCCCAGCCGCCGCTCTTCAAAGTGAAGCGCGGCAAGCAGGAATTGTACGTGCGGGACGAGGCGGAGCTCGACGCCGCTCTGCTCAACACCGCATTGGAGAATGCCGCGGTGCACGTCAACGCATCCGCGCCGCCCCTGCAGGGTCCGGGTCTGGAGGCGCTCTCCCGCAAGTACATGGAGGTGCATGCGATCATCAAGCGATGGTCACGCCGCTACGACGACCGGCTGCTCGAGCAGCTGATCTATCTGCCGGAGGTCAAGGCCGCCGACTTCGAGCGTCTCGAGTGGTTGCGCAGCTGGGTTCAGGATCTCGATCAGCGGCTCAACTCCCTCGATGACGCGACGCGGGCTTACCGTGTGGAGCTGAGCGACGCCTCCGGGGATCACGCCGTCCGCATCATGATCCACAAGACCGAGCACGGCACCGCCAGCCACAAATACCTGCCGCGCGAATTCTTCGATTCGGCGGAGTACCAGCGGATTGCGGATCTCGCGCGCACCCTGGCCGGCCTCATCGGCGAGGGGGCCTTCGTCACCCGTGGTGACGAGCGCCAGGACATAGGCTCGTTCAAGGAAGCCATGAAGTGGCTCTTCGATCAGGCCCGCAAGGGCCAGACGATCCAGCGCTACAAGGGGCTGGGTGAGATGAACCCGGAACAGCTCTGGGAGACCACGATCAATCCCCAGACCCGCCGCCTGCTGCAGGTGAAGATCGAGGACGCAGTCGCGGCCGACGACATCTTCACGACGCTCATGGGCGACCAGGTCGAGCCGCGCCGCGAGTTCATCGAGAAGAACGCTCTTTCCGTGACGAACCTGGACATTTGACGCCAGATCGCAGGAGATCGCCGCATTGGTGGTGAGTCCGCGCTCCTCAGAGGCACGCCTGCGGCGCCACTCAGCCGCGACAGCGGCGCCACCCCACTCGCGGCCAGCCGCCGTCAGACGAGCAGCTTCTCCGGTGTGAGGGGCAGGTCGCGCACCCGTCTGCCGGTCGCGTGATGGACGGCATTCGCGATGGCCGCCGCCGCACCGACGATGCCGATCTCCCCAATGCCGCGTGATCCCATCGGTGTGGAGCGCTCGTCGACCTCCTCCAGCCAGACGGCATCCAGATCCATGACGTCGGCGCTTGTCGCGATGTGATAGCCGGCGAAGTCGCGATTGATCACGTGACCGAAGCGCTCATCGAGCACGCTCTGCTCGTGAAGCGCCATCGACAGTCCCATGGTCATCCCGCCGATGAGCTGCGAGCGCGCGAGGCGCGGGTTGATGATGCGCCCGACGGAGAACACCCCGAGCATTCGCGGCACCCTGACCTCGCCGGTCTCCCGATCGACCCGCACCTCGGCAAACTGCGCCCCGAAGGAATGCTGCGCGAAAGTATCATCCTGCGCGGGCTTTCTCGTCTCGGCCGAGACCTCCGCGCCGGAACCCGGCCGTGGGCCGTGCAGCCGCCGCAGCTCCCGGGCTGCCGCCACGATGGCCGATCCCCAGGAGGAGATTCCAGATGAGCCGCCGGCCACGGTGGCCCTGGGCAAGTCGGTATCACCGATTTCCAGCCGAACCGACTCGACGGGACACTCCAGAGCGTCAGCGGCGATCTGGGTCAGCGCCGTCCATGTCCCCGTGCCGATGTCCGCGGCACCGATTCGTACGCGATAGCTGCCGTCGCTCTCGACGCGGATGACAGCTCGCGAACCCACCAACACGTAACGCGGATATGTCGCGCTCGCTACTCCGATCCCGACGAGCCAATTGCCTTCGGCGCGTTGTCCGGGCCTCGGATCCCGCGCGCTCCAACCGAAGCGGCGCGCGCCTTCGCGCAGACACTCGACCAGATGGCGGTTGCCCCAGCGCTTGCCGGAAGCCGGGTCCCGCCCGGGCTCGTTGCGGATGCGCAGCTCGATCGGGTCGAGCCCGCAGGCGACGGCCAGCTCGTCCATCGCCACCTCGCCGGCGAACATGCCAGGCGTCTCGCCGGGCGCCCGCATCCACGACGGCTTCGGCAGGTCGAGCGCGGCAAGGCGATGCCGGGTGCGGCGGCTGGGCGATGCGTACATCAATCGGGTGGGGACCGCGGTCTGCTCGGCGAACTCCTTGAACCGCGATGTCAGCTCCACGACATCGTGAATGATCGAGAGGAGTCGACCGTCCCGCGTGGCGCCCAGCCGAAAGCGTTGAATCGTCGGCGTCCGGTATCCCGCGAGGCAAAACATCTGCTGCCGGGTCAACGCGAGCTTCACCGGACGCCCGGGCGCCTGCATTGCAGCGACCGCAGCCACGATGTTGTGCGCGTGCGGCTCGCCTTTCGAGCCGAAGCCGCCGCCCACGCTGGGCGCGACGACCCGGATCTGCCCGATGTCCAGGCCCAAGGTCCTGGCCATGGCCGCGCGCACCGAATGAACGCTCTGCGTGGAGTCATAGAGAGTGAGCTTCGGCGGCTCCCACACGGCCACCGTGGTGTGCGGCTCCATGGGATGGTTGTGCTCCATCGGCGTGGTGTACGTCGAATCAACCTTGACCTCGGCGGCCAGGAACGCCGCTTCCGCGTCGCCTTCCGCCGTATCCGTTGGATAGCCGGCATTGACGGTCTTCGGCGCGTAAAGGTCGCCGCGGTCCGCGCGCAAGGCGGCATCGTGGTGCGCCGCCTCGTACTCCACTTCGACCAGGTCGGCCGCCTGCAGCGCCACCTCCGGACTCTCAGCGATCACGGCCGCTACCACCTGGCCGCGGAAATGTACCTCGTCCGACTGCAATATCCACAGCTCCCTGTTCTCATCGGATGCGAGCCTGCCTGCCGTCTCGTGCGTGATGAGCGCTATCACACCCGCCAGCGACCTCGCGGCGCCGGCGTCGATCCGACTGATCCGGCCCCGGGCCACGGTGGACTGCACGAGATGAACGTACGCCGGACTTCCGGGACCGTACTCGAATGCATAGCGCGCCGTACCCATCACTTTCGCCATGCCGTCCATGCGCTGCAGGGATTTGCCCATCGCCCGTGGCTCGAGGATGCCGCTCGGTGCGCCCTCTGCGGCCTGTCCGCCCTCCATCATGTCGACACCCCTTGCGCCAGCCGGACCAACACCCGGCGCAGGACATTGCGCGCCAGCGGGATCTTGAAGGCGTTGTGGCGCAACGCTCGCGCGTCCGCCAGCTCCGCTTGCGCCGCCCGATCGAAGCTCTCTTCCGTCGGCGAGGCGTCTCGCAGGGCCGCCTCGGCGCGCAGCGCCCGCCAGGGCTTGGTGGCGACTCCTCCCCACGCGATGCGCACGTCGGCGACCCGTCCTTCGCGAACCTCCAGGGCCGCCGCCACCGACACCAGCGCGAAGGCGAAAGAGGCTCGATCGCGCACCTTGCAGTAGGCGGAATTCATCGCCATGGGCAAAGCCGGCAACTCGACGGCAACGATCAGATCTCCACGCTCCAGCACCGTGTCCCGTTCCGGCACCGTGTCCGGCAACCGATGGAGCTCCGTGACCGCCAGCCGCCGCTCGCCTTGCGGCCCGAGAACGATCACCGTCGCGTCCAGCGCCGCCAGCGCAACCGCCATGTCCGACGGATGGACGGCGATACAATGCTCCGACCCGCCGAGGATCGCGTGATCGCGATTGTGCCCTTCCATCGCGGAGCACCCGGCGCCCGGATTGCGCTTGTTGCATGCCGTGGTGACGTCCTGAAAGTATGGGCAGCGGGTGCGCTGCAGCAGGTTGCCGCCGGTGGTCGCGAGGTTGCGCAGCTGACCCGAGGCGCCGGCGAGCAGCGCCTGCGACAGGACGGGATATCGCTGGCGGATCACCTTATCGGCGGCGAGGTCGCTGTTGCGCACGCCCGCGCCTACACGAATCCCGCCATCGGGCAATGTCTCGATGCCCGAGAACGGCAGTCTGCTGACATCCACGAGCAGCTCCGGCCGCGCCACTCCGAGCCGCATGTGGTCGACCAGGTTCGTTCCGCCGCCCAGAAAGGCCGCGTTGGGATGCGCAGCGACGCGGGCGACCGCGGACCGCGGGTCTGAAGCGCGCTCGTAGGCGAAAGGAGTCAAGATGCCCCTCCTTTGCCCTGCGCTTCCCGGATCGCGGCCACGATATTCACGTAAGCGCCGCAGCGACACAGATTGCCGCTCATGCGCTCGCGGATTTCATCGTCGGTGAGCTCTGCCGGCGCGGCGACACCGGAGGTGACGAAGCTGGGATGTCCCGCCCTGGCCTCCTGCAGCATTCCCACGGCGGAACAGAGCTGCCCGGGTGTGCAGTAGCCGCACTGCAGCGCATCGTGGTCGAGGAACGCCCGCTGCATCGGATGGAGCTTGCCGCCCGCAGCGAGACCGAGGGCCGTGGTGATGGAGGCCCCATCCCAGGCCACCGCCAGCGCCAGACAGGTGGTCGCCCGCCGGCCGTCGAGCAGAACGGTGCAGGCTCCGCACTGGCCGTGGTCGCATCCCTTCTTCACGGAGGTGACCCCCAACCGGTCGCGCAGCGCATCGAGCAAGGTCGTGCGGGTATCCACCCGCAGCGAGCGCTCCGCGCCATCGACTCGCAAGGTGATGCTGGCTTCCATGGCGGAGCCCTCTGCAGTCTGACCGATCCGGCTCAACGCCCCGCCCCGGAGCCGGTTCCGCGGACGAATTCGATCGCGAGCGGAAGTCGATGCGCGGATCACCTGCCAGCGCGGCTGGTGCCCCTGCCGCCTAAATACACGAGAACCGTGGTATTATGCCTCCCAGCGGAGATCCGACCCTCTGCAGGAGGTCTCGTGAAGAACGTCACCATCACCTTGGACGAACGGACGGCGGCCTGGGTCCGCGTCCAGGCGGCCAAGGAGAACATGAGCGTCTCGCGCTTCCTCGCGGAGCTTCTGCACCGGCGGATGGGCGACGCGCGTGCATACGAGGAGGCCATGCGCCGCTTCCTGAGCGAGAAGCCCCTGGAGTTTGCCTGGACCGACGGCCGTCGCCCCACGCGGGAGGACCTGCATGACCGGGACACTCTTCGTCGATACTAATGTCTTCGTATATTCGCGCGACGCCCGCGAGCCGCAGAAGATGGCACGGGCTCGTCAATGGCTGGACTACCTGTGGCGGGAGCAGCTTGGACGCACCAGTGTCCAGGTGCTCACCGAGTACTACAGCACCCTGACTCGCAAGATGAAGCCTGCGGTCCCTGCGCAGGAGGCGTGGGATTGCGTTGGCGCGCTGTTCGTCTGGAACCCGCAGGCGGTCGATCGCGCTCTGTTGGAACGGGGTCGAGCGGTCGAGGAGCGCCACAAGCTGTCCTGGTGGGACAGTCTGGTGGTCGCCGCCGCGCAGCTTCAGGCCTGCTCTGTGCTGTTGACCGAAGACCTGCAGGAAGGGTGCAAATACGGCACGGTGACCGCGCTGAATCCCTTCACGACAGGTGTTGCCGACGCCCGCGCAAGCTACGAGTCCGCGCCGGTGGCTGTGCGCCGGTACCGGCCGCGCGGGCGGCCGAAGCGCGCGGCCTCGGGCTGAGTGGCCGGTGCCGTTTGACTGAGAAGGTAGAATGCGTCGTGGTCGGCGCCGGCATCGTCGGCCTGGCGGTGGCGCGGGCATTGGCGCTTCGCGGCCGCGAGACTCTGGTCCTCGAAGCCGAGGATGCCATCGGCACCGGCACGAGCTCCCGCAACAGCGAAGTCATCCATGCGGGAATCTACTATCCCCCGGGGTCGTTGAAAGCGCAGCTGTGCGTCCGGGGTAAGCATCTTCTATACGCGTATTGCGAAGCGAGAAGAATCGAGCATCGTCGATGCGGCAAGCTGATCGTCGCCGCCGACGAGGAGCAGGTGACAGCGCTCGAGCGCATTGCCGCGACTGCCCGCGCCAACGGGGTGGCAGACCTGCGCTGGCTGGACGCCGCCGAGGCGAAAGCCATGGAGCCTGCCCTCAGCTGTGTCGCAGCGCTGCTCTCCCCGTCCACCGGCATCGTGGACAGTCACGGCTTCATGCTCGCCTTGCAGGCAGATCTCGAAGCGGCAGGTGCCATGGTGGCCCTTCGAGCGCCGGTGAGGCGTGGACGCTGCGGCACGCATGGCATTCTGCTCGAGGCTGGGGTGGAGGAGCGCTTCGAGCTCGAGGCGCGGATCGTCGTCAACAGTGCGGGCCTCCATGCGCAGGCGCTGGCGCGGTGCCTGGAGGGCGTGCCGCCGGACAGCATTCCTCCTGCGCGCTACGCCAAGGGCAATTACTACGTGTTGCAGGGCAGGGCTCCCTTCCGGCATCTGATCTATCCCGTCCCGGAGCCGGGCGGCCTCGGTGTGCACCTTACGCTGGATCTCGCGGGCCAGGCGCGATTCGGACCCGACGTCGAGTGGATCGAGAAGTTGGATTACACCGTCGATCCCGCCCGTGCGGAACGCTTCTACCGCGCGATCCGCCGCTACTGGCCGGGACTGTCGGACGGCTCTCTGTATCCGGGCTATGCCGGCATTCGCCCCAAGCTGGGCGGGCCTGCGGCCGGCGCCGCGGACTTCCTCATCCAGGGTCGGGAAGCCCATGGAGTGGGCGGCCTCGTCAATCTTTACGGGATCGAATCGCCAGGCCTCACGGCGGCCCTGGCGATCGCGGAGCGCGTCGCGGACGCGATTCAGCACCAGCGCTGCTGATCACCCGCAGCTTGACGTACAGCGTCAGGACGGTCGAGACGTCTCGGCGGCTGACCTCATTCGCAGGTCGCCTGCGGCGAGCGGGCGCGCGCGTCCGCCCGCCATCCTCACCCGGGCACGGGTGCTCGGATTCTGGAAGTAGTTTCCTCGGAAACAAACCGGGCGGATTGCGTTCTGGCATTCACGTCCGTGCGATCGGTGGAGCGTCGGAAGTGAACTTTGAGCCGATGACCGCTGATGGCCGAACTGCGGTCCAGGTCGAGTCGGCAGACCCTGAAGCGCGTGTCGCGGCGGACAGGATAACGGCCGGGAACCCACCTCCCGGCCGTTTGAGGTCACTCCTTCGCCGGAGCGCTTCAATTCTGGATCGACCCGCTCGCCGAGCCGCTGCCCTGCGCCGAGCCGGCAGCCGAAGCCGAGGGAGACCGCGACACCGTGGCCTGACCGCTCATTGAGGAGCCGCCCTGAGCCTGAGCGTTACCGGTCGGGCCCCGGGCCGTACCGCCGCCGCCAAATCCGGTGTTGAATCCGCCACTGGCGTTACTGCCGGCGCTGTTGCTGGCAATAATCCCGGATGGCCGTTCGGTGCGGCTCGGGCCACGGCTGCGGCCCCGGGTCGGACTCCCGTGAGCCGTGCCGGAATGCTGCGGCTGCGAGGACCCCGCCGCCTGGCCAGTTCCCGAGAGCGCGCCGGTCAGTGAGCCGGCAGCATTGCTATTGCCCGAAAAGTCACCGGAACCCGCGTCACCTTCGGTGCTGCCGACCGCGTTGCCCGCCGAGCTCAGCGCACTCGTCAGGGACCCATTGCTGGCAGCGCCTGCCGACGCATTGGAGTTCGCGTCGCCTGCGGCGTTGCCCGACACGGGGCTCATGACATCATTCAGAGCACCCGAGGCATTGGTGTCGCCGGGGGCCGATGTACCGGAGTTGGCAGCTTCGCCGGCATTGCCGGCTGCATTGCCCGCTGCGTTCAGGGCCCCACTCAGGGCACCGGGGTTGGTGACGCCCGCGACGCTGCCCGTCGCGCTCCCGGCCTGCTGCGCCGCTGCTTGAGCGGCACCTTGGGTCCCCCCCTTCGCAGCGCCCGCGATGCTGCCGGTCTGCTGGGCCGCACTCTTTGCGCCAGCGGCCTGAGCCGCGGCCTGACCCGCTCCTTGGGCGGCGCCTGTGACCTGGCCCTGCAAGTGCCCGATCCCGCGGGTCTGGCCCGCGGCCGACCCCCCCAGGGCGCCGAACCCGCTGCCATCGCCATTGATCATCCCGCCTGGCCCGAACCCGCCGCCGAGGCCGCCCCCGAGCGCTCCGCCGAGGGCGCCGCCCACGGCGCCTCCCACTCCGCCGCCCAGCAGCTGGGCATGGGCCGGCGTGGTGAAGGCAAACACGGCGGCAACGGCGGCACTCGCGAAAAGATGTGATTTCATGTCGCTCTCCTCTTGAGGCCGCGGCCCATCCGCGACCTTCAGGGAGAACTACGATGGCGAGTGCCCAAATCATCCCGAGGGGCGCGAAATTTCATGGCTTGACTTAATTCGAGGCCGTGATGCATTACCCGGTCTCGGTGCGGACCGCGCCCGCAGGGGCGCATGGTCAGGACTCGAATTGCACGTTACACCGTTCGGGCCCGAGCCACGACAGCAGAACGAGCGCGACGGCAATCACAGCGCAGAGGACTGCGAGTGCGAACGCATAGTCCGGTCGTCCGTCGTGCGCACGGGCGGCGGCAATGGCCGCCTGCAGCGTTCCATCGAACGAGGTCAGCAGGTTGCCCAGCTGATAGACCACCCCGGGGAAGGTCGCGCGCATTCCCTCGGGTGAAAGCTCGTTGAGGTGCACGGGCACCACACCCCAGGCGCCCTGCACCATGAACTGCATCGCGAAGGCCGACACCGCGAGCGCCACCGCGCCGGTCGAGTAGGCCCAGAAGGGCAGGACGATGAGCGACAGCGCGGCCGCGAGAGCGATCGCGCGCCGCCGCCCCAGCCGGCTCGACAGGGACCCGAACCAGAGGCCGCCGAGGATCGCGCCGATGTTGTAGACGACCGCGATGGCGGAGACGGTGCCGGTCGCGAACCCGCGCTGCTTCTCGAGGAACGTCGGATACAGGTCCTGCGTACCGTGGCTGAAGGCGTTGAAGCAGGTCATCAGCACGATGGCATAGAGGGCGAGCTTCCAGTGACTGCGCAGTCCGCTCCCGAGGCCCCGCTGCCGCGGCTGCGCGCGGCCGGCCTGCCAGGTCCTCGATTCCGGCACCTTGCTGAAGATGTAGAGCACGAGGAGGGCCGGCGCCGCCCCCACGACGAACATTCCGCGCCAGCCGATGCGATCGAACAGCAGTCCATACACCACCGCGGCCACGAGGTAGCCGCAGGGATAGCCGGCCTGCAGAATGCCTGACACCAGGCCGCGGGACCGCACCGGCACGGTCTCGAAGGCGAGCGAGGCGCCGATGCCCCACTCCCCGCCCATGGCGATCCCATAGAGCGCCCGCAACACGATGAAGACCTGCAGCGATGGTGAGAAGGCCGTCGCGAGCTCCATGGCCGAGTACAGCAGGATGCTGGCCATGAGCGCCGGGCGGCGGCCGTAGCGGTCCGCGAACCGCCCGAAGAGGAAGGCGCCGACCGGCCGCATCGCCAGCGTCGCGCTGATTCCCAGCGTCACGGCCGTCACGTCCGTCCTGAAATCGGTGGCGAGCCGCGGGAGCACGAACACGACCAGGAAGAAATCGAACGCATCCAGCATCCATCCGAGGAAGCTGGCCACCACCACGCTGCGGCTCTCCGCGGTCCAACCCTCGCCTGACCTCATAGGTTCTCTCGTTGCGACGATCCCGGGATCATATCGCGGCGCGGCGCCGAGCCCGTGGGTTAGCCCAATCGGACTAGCGTGCCTCCCTGGCCAGCGGGGCCGTCGGTGCCTGGAGACTCTGGCCGGAGCTCGTCAGCGGCGTTAAGGTTGCTGCGGATTCCACGATCGCGGAGGAGGCGGCGCCATGGTGAGACGTCCACTCAGGGGAAGCGAGCGCAGTCCGCTGCCGGATTCCCGATTGCTAGGATCCGCGGACCCCGACGAGCGCCTGGAAGTCACCGTCTTCGTTCGGGCGGCTGACCGGCAGGGCTTGGAGGACCGGCTGCAACGGCTGGCGAAGGGCGAGGGCGCGGCGGACCGCCTCTCGCGCCCGGAATTCGCCCGGCACCACGGGGCCGGTCGGGCGGATCTGGACGCGGTGCGGGACTTCGCCGAGTCCCACGGGCTCGCCGTCGTGCAGGAGCATTCCGGGCGCCGCACCATCGTGTTGGCAGGCACCGTCGCGCACTTCAACGATGCCTTCGGTGTCGACCTGCTGCGTTACTCCCATCCGGACGGCACTTACCGCGGACACAGGGGCCCGGTGCAGATTCCGGCGGAGCTGGACGGCATCGTGGAGGCGGTGCTCGGACTCGACGACCGCCCGCAGGCAAGGCCTCACTTCCGCATGAAAGCCGCCGGTCCGAGACGGCGCTCGCGCCCCGCCCGGGCGGGGGCGACCCCGTTCACTCCGGTGCAACTTGCCGCGATCTACGACTTTCCACAGGGCGACGGCAAGGGCGAATGCATCGCTCTCATCGAGCTCGGCGGCGGCTACCGCCCGCACGATGTCCAGGCCTACTTCGCCGGCCTTGGCCTCACGCCGCCCGCGGTGATCGCAGTCTCGGTCGACCACGGCGCGAATCAGCCGACCGGCGATCCGAACGGCCCGGACGGCGAAGTGATGCTCGACATCGAGGTCGCAGGCGCCATCGCCCCTGCGGCGGCGATCGCCGTGTATTTCGCGCCCAACACCGACGCCGGCTTCCTCGACGCCGTGACCGCAGCCCTCCATGACGATGTGCGCAAGCCCTCCGTGATCTCGATCAGCTGGGGCGGCCCGGAATCCACATGGACCCAACAGGCGATGTCGGCGATGGATCAGGCGTTTCAGGCCGCCGCGGCCATGGGGATTACGGTGTGTGTCGCCGCCGGCGACAGTGGGTCGACCGACGGTGTCGGTGACGGCAACAACCATGTCGATTTCCCCGCTTCCAGCCCTCACGTGCTCGCGTGCGGCGGCACCAGCCTTCAGGCGTCCGGCGCCACGATCGTGAAGGAGGTCGTCTGGAATAACGGAAATCCCGCCAGCGGCGCCGGTGGCGGGGGCGTCAGCGCGATCTTCGCCTTGCCTGCCTGGCAGCAGGGTCTCGCTACCACGGATGCGGAAGGCCGTCGCACGCCCCTCACCATGCGTGGCGTCCCCGATGTCGCCGGCGATGCCGATCCGCAAACGGGCTACGATGTCCTGGTGGACGGCACGCGTGCCGTGATCGGCGGCACGAGCGCCGTCGCCCCGCTTTGGGCCGGGCTGGTCGCCCGCATCAATTCGTTGGCCGAGCGACCCGCCGGCTTGATGAGCCCGGCGCTGTACGGCCACGCTTCGGCCATGCGCGACATCACGCAGGGCAATAACGGCGGCTTCGCCGCCTCGCCCGGATGGGATGCCTGCACCGGCCTGGGCAGTCCCGACGGCTCGAAGATGGCGGCAATACCGGGCCTCTGATGCAGACCGCTTCAAAACACTTCGTGCCGGTCGCGCAGGCCGCCGACGTACCCCGGGGAAGCATGCTGGAAGTCACGGTGGGGCCGCGCAGCATTCTCCTCTGCCACACTCGCGAGGGTTGGTTTGCGACGGACAATGTCTGCACGCACGCCTACGCGAAGCTGAGCGAAGGCCGCTTGCGCAAGACCCGGCTCATCTGCCCCCTGCACGGCGGCGCGTTCGACTGCCGCACCGGGGCCGCCATCGGATCGCCGGCGACGGCGCCGCTGGCAACCTATGCAGTCAGGATCGCGGGCGAGAACGTCGAAATCGCAGTGGGGGAGCAGGTCTGCGGTTCATGAGCGGTTCAGCCGGCGGCTGCCGCAAGTCAAACATGTCGTCCGCACGCGACGGCCGCTTCGGTCGGCATGAGACATCTTCAGTAAACTTCACCCGCCCTGCGCGTTCAGCTCATCGTCCTTCGCGTAAGATGACTCCCCTACGCCATCACCGGCCATTACAACATGATGCACGAGTCCCGGCAGCCGGGTCAGTTATGGATCTACGCGGTATACGCCATGATCGTCACCGGGTGCATCGTCCTCGGCTACTTCCAGTTCCACGCCGTCGTGCTGCATGTACTGAAGATCGCCGAGGCGCGGCACGGGATCCGCGCGCTCGCCTATCCCGGCCTCTTCTGGCTGGGACTCGGCTTCCTCCTCATCGTCGTCCGTACCATTTTCTGGATCCTTTATCGTCCGGCGTCAGCGGCAACACGGGATAGCGCGCCGAGCCTCACCGTCATCATTCCCGCCTACAACGAAGGCGCGATGGTGCTGCAGTCCATCGAGTCGGCGGCGAAGGCCGACTATCCGCACGATCGACTCGAGATCCTGGTCATCGACGACGGCAGCAAGGACGACACCTGGAGCTACATCTCACAGGCCGCCGAGCGCTATCCGGGGCTCGTCACCGCGCTGCGCCAGGATCGCAACCGGGGCAAGCGCGAGGCGCTGGCGCTCGGCTTCAGCCGGGCCCGCGGGGAGGTCCTGGTCACGATCGATTCCGACAGTGTGATCGAGCGCGGCGCGCTGCTCGCATTGGCCGGGCCCTTCCGCGATCCGAAGATCGGGGCGGTAGCGGGCCGGGTGGAGGTGTACAACCGCTCGCACGGCCTCATTCCGCAGATGCTGCACGTGCGTTACATGCTGTCTTTCGACATGCTGCGCGCCACGGAGTCCGTCTATCGCAACGTCTACTGCTGTCCGGGCGCGCTCACGGGCCTGCGCGCGGCGGCCGTGCGCCAGGTGCTGGATCGGTGGAAGAACCAGGAGTTCCTAGGCTCCCGCTGCACCTTCGGCGAGGACCGCGCCATGACCAACTATCTCCTCGACAGCGGATATGACACGGTCTATCAGCGCACCGCGGTCGTGCACACGCTGGTGCCGATCTCGTACGTGAAGCTTTGCAAGATGCTGCTGCGCTGGGACCGCTCCTACGTCCGTGAAGAGCTTCGCTTCACGCGCATCGTCTGGAAGCGGCCGTGGCCCACGCGCGTCATGGCGCTGTTCGACCGCGCGGTCACGAACTTCCGCTACCCGGCCTCCTACACCAGCCTCGGGCTGCTGCCGATCCTGGTGATGCAGGACCCCACCATCACGGTGCCCATGATGGCCACCATGGGTGCGATGTCGCTCTTCAGCGTGCTCTATTTCCTGCGCAGCGAGCGCTCGATGCGGTTCCTGTACGGGGTGTTGTACACGTACTACGCGTCCATCGCGCTTTTCTGGATCTTCCCTTACGCCGTGGCGACGGTCCGCTCCCGCAAGTGGATGACGCGCTGAGCCGCTGAGCTCGGCTCCCGTGCCCGGGGAAGCCCGTCAGACGTCGACTCCGAGCCGAGCGCGAAGCTCCTGCCGGCCCTGCGGCGGCGGGGCACAGTCCCTGTGCCTGGGCACCGGCTCGTGCCGTTTCATGATTCGGGGTCGACGGTCGGTCGATGGGGAACTACTGAATCGCGGCCACGGTCGCTTCGATCCAGGCCTGGATCTCGCGGTTGACCTCGCGCACGTCGCGGCCGACGGCGGACACGGGCTCGCCGATCACCACCCGGATGGTTCCCGGCTTCTTGCGCAGGCCGCGCCGCGGCCAGTAGCTGCCGGCGTTGTGCGCCACCGGCACGAGGAGCTTGCCGGTCTCGGCCGACAGCAGTGCGCCGCTGACGCCGTAGCGGCGTGTCTCGCCGGGGGGCATGCGGGTGCCTTCCGGAAAGACCATCACCCAATCACCTTCGGCGAGACGCTGGCGGCCCTGCGCGACGACCTGGGATACCGCCGAGTGGCCCGACTTGCGGTCGATGGCGATGGCGTGGAGCTGCCGGATGCCCCAGCCGACCACCGGAACCCAGAGCAATTCCCGCTTGAGCACCCACACCTGGCGGGGGAACACCACGCTCATGGCCAGCGTTTCCCAGGAGGAGGAATGCTTCCACAGTGCAATGTGATTGCCCGCGGGCAGCCGCTCCGATCCCTCCACGCGAAAATCCAGCCTGCACGTCCATTTGAGCGCCGTGAGCAGCACGCGCGCCCACACCCGCGCCAGCACGAAACGGTACCGGAACGGCAGCAGCAGGCACGCGAGCACGAAGAAAATGGAGTAGCAGAACGTCCAAACGAAGAAGAGCGTCGTGAAGAGGATCGAGCCGATGAGCTGCATGGCCGGCCGCGCGTCTCAGCCCGGCAGCCGCGACAGGTCCGCGACGCCCGCGAACAGCTCGCGCATCTGCGCGAGGAGCGCGAGCCGGTTGGCGCGCAGCCTCGGGTCCTCGTCCATGACCATCACCTGATCGAAGAACGTGTCCACCGCCGGACGCAGCTGCGCCAGCAACGCGAGCGAGCCGGCGTAGTCCTTCCGCGCCGTCGCCGCGGACACGCCGTCGCGCCGCTGCCGCATGGCATGGAACAGCTCCCGTTCCGCCGGGGCCTTCAGGACGCCCTCGTCCACCGCCGGCGGCGCGCTTTCGCCGGCCTTGCGCAGGATGTTGGCTACCCGCTTGTTGGCGGCAGTCAGGCTGGCTGCCTCCGGCAATGTCATGAACGAGCTCAGCGCCAGCAGGCGCGCATCGAAGTCGAGCGGCGAGGAGGGGCGGGTTGCCAGGACGGCGTCGAACATCTCGGTCGTGATCGATGCGGCCGGCGCCCCTGATTCCCCGGCGCCGGCGGGGCGCTCCAGATAGTAGGCCCGCAGCCGCTCGAGGACATAATCGTAGACCTCGGCGGCGACATTCTCGATCACCAGCGCCGGAGCGGGCTTGCCCGCCGCGGCCGCCGACTTTTCCATGTCCGCGTGCGCCAGCGCGACCGCCAGCGCGAGGAATCGCGACAGATCGAGATCGAGCCGTTTCTCGATCGCGATCCGGACCACGCCGATCGCCGCCCGGCGCAGGCCGAACGGGTCTTTCGTGCCGCTCGGCTTCTCGCCGATGGCGAAGATCCCGGCCAGCGTATCGAGCTTGTCGGCGATCGCCAGCGTGGCGCCGGCATCCGTGACCGGCAGCTCGTCACCGGCGCCGCGCGGCAGATAGTGCTCGCGGATCGCGGCGGCGGCTTCCGGCGCCTCTGCGTCGGCGAGGGCGTAGTAGGTGCCCATGATGCCCTGGAGCTCCGGAAACTCTCCGACCATCGCCGTCAGCAGATCGCACTTGCAGAGCTCAGCCGCCCGGCGCGCATGCGTGACGAGGTTGGGATGTCGGCCGCCGGACCGGCTGAGCGCCTCGGCGATCTCGACCGCCAGCGTGCAGACGCGCCGCGATTTGTCACCCAGGGATCCGAGCTTCGCCTGGAAAGTGACTCGGCCCAGCCCTTCGGCGCGCGCGGCCAGGGGCGACTTGCGGTCCTGGTCCCAGAAAAATGCCGCGTCCGCGAGCCGTGGCCGTACTACGCGCTGGTTGCCCTCCACGACCTTCGGCGGATCGCGGCTCTCGATGTTGGCCACGGCGATGAAGCAGGGCAGCAAACGGCCGTCGGCACCTTCCACCGGGAAATAACGCTGGTGATCCTCCAGCGTGGAGACGAGCACCTCCCGCGGCAGAGCCAGGAAGCGCGCCTCGAACCGGCCCGCGAGCGGCACGGGCCATTCCACCAGAGCGGTAACCTCATCGAGCAGCGCATCGCTCACCAGCGCCCGCCCGCCCAGCTCACCGGCCACGGCCTCCACCCGCTCGCGCACCAGCGACCGGCGCATCTCGAAGTCCGCGACGACGTGCCCGCGCTCGCGCAGCGTGCGCTCGTACGCGGCCGGGCTCGACAGGCGAAGCGGCTTCGGCGCGTGGAACCGATGGCCGCGGGTGAGGTTACCCGACGGCGTATCGAGAAGGCTCGCCGGAACGACATCCCTGCCATAGAGCATCGCGATCCAGTGCACGGGCCGGACGAACTGCGCCTCGCCCGCCCCCCAGCGCATGCGTCGCGGAATCGGCAATGCATCGAGTGCGCTCTGCACCAGCCCGGGCAGCAGATCGACCGCCGCGGCGCCGGATCTGACGCCGACGTAATAGAGGAACGTGCCCTTGCTCTCCTCGCGGCGCTGCAGATCCTCCACCTGCGCCTGGCAGCTCGCGGCGAACGCCTGCGCGGCCCTCGTCGGCAGGCCCGCGGCATCGAAGGCGGCGTTGACCGGCGGACCGCGCCGCTCGACCTTCTGATCGGGTTGGCGTGCCGAGAGCCGCCGAACCCGGATCGCGAGCCGCCGCGGAGTCGCGAAGGATCTCAGCTCGCCGTGGGCCAGGCCCGCCTTCGCGAGGCCTGCGGCGAGCTCGCCGGCGAACGCGCGCTCGAGCAGGCGCAGCGCCTTGGGCGGCAGCTCCTCGGTGCCGATCTCGACGAGGAAGTCGCGTCTCTCGGAGCTCATGCGCCGGCCCCCGTGGCGGCCGTGCCGCCGCCGGCGAGCATGGGAAAGCCCAGAGCCTGGCGGCTCTCGTAGTAAGCCTTCGCGACGCCCCCCGCGAGCGTGCGCATGCGCAGGATGTAGCGCTGGCGTTCCGTCACCGAGATGGCCCGCCGCGCGTCCAGCAGATTGAACGTGTGGGAGGCTTTCAACACCTGCTCGTAGGCGGGCAACGCGAGACCTGCCGCGAGCAGCTCCCTGCAGGCGCGCTCGTGATCGTCGAAATGGCGGAGCAGCGTCGCAACGTCCGCCAGCTCGAAGTCGTACCGCGACTGCTCCACCTCGTTCTGGTGGAACACGTCGCCGTAGGTCACGCGGCCGCGAGGCCCGTCGGTCCAGACGATGTCGTAGATGCTCTCCACCCCCTGCAGATACATCGCGAGCCGCTCGAGACCATACGTGATCTCTCCAGTCACCGGCCGGCAGTCGAGGCCGCCGACCTGCTGGAAGTAAGTGAACTGAGTGATCTCCATGCCGTTCAGCCACACCTCCCAGCCGAGACCCCAGGCGCCCAGGGTCGGGGATTCCCAGTTGTCCTCCACGAAGCGGACATCGTGCACCAGCGGATCGAATCCCAGGGCCCGCAGGCTCCCGAGATACTGGTCCAGGATGTCGAGCGGCGAGGGCTTGATGACCACCTGGAACTGATAGTAGTGCTGCAGCCGGAAGGGATTCTCGCCGTAGCGGCCGTCCGCCGGCCGGCGTGAGGGCTGGACGTATGCGGCGCTCCACGGCTCGGGCCCGATGGACCTCAGGAAAGTCGCCGTGTGGAAGGTCCCTGCCCCGACCTCCATGTCATAGGGTTGCAGCACGACACAGCCGCGCTCGGACCAATAACGCTGCAGCGCGAAGATCAGCTCCTGGAAGGTGCGGGGCGGCGTGCCGGTTCTCATCGGGTCGCAGTGGCATGCAAAAGAGCCGCCGAGTATAGCCCGGCGAAAGCCGGCACAGCGGCAACCGCGGCGGGACGCACCCGCAGGAGGCCCGACGAGAAGTACAGCTATCGCAATGGCGGCCTGGCCGCTGCCTGCACCGAAATAGTGCGCAATGTTTTGCGCCGCACCATTGTGGTGCGATAATGTGCCGCCCTGGCCGCTAAGTCTCTGATTTTAAGGACCCCCGCAGCTGGCACAGCGCCTGCACTACCACAGTGCGCCGCCACAGGCTCCGGGTGACCGCCCCGGCTCTCGAGATCGCACGGCACGAGTCCAGTCGCGCCTGGCGGGCACCACCTTTCCTCCGGAGGAGATATGACACCGACCGATGTGCTGAAGCTGATCCAAGAAAAAGAAATCAAGTTCGCCGACCTCAGGTTCACCGACACGCGCGGCAAAGAGCAGCACGTGACGATTCCCGCGCGCCTCGTCGATGAGGATCTGTTCCGGGACGGCAAGATGTTCGACGGCTCCTCCATCGCCGGTTGGAAGGGCATCAACGAGTCGGACATGATCCTCATGCCGGAGGCCAACACGGCGATCATCGATCCGTTCTTCGAGGACGCGACGATCAACATTCGGTGCGATGTCATCGAGCCCGCGACCATGCAGGGCTACGAGCGCGATCCGCGCTCGCTCGCGAAGCGCGCCGAGGCCTACCTGAAGTCCACTGGCATCGCCGACAAAGCGCTCTTCGGCCCGGAGAACGAGTTCTTCATCTTCGACGGCGTGCGCTACGGCAACGACATGCGCGGCTGCTTCTACGAGATCGACTCCGTGCAGGGTGCATGGAGCTCGGGCACGGAGTACACCGACGGCAACCGCGGCCACCGGCCCGGCATCAAGGGCGGCTACTTCCCGGTGCCGCCGGTCGATGCGTTCCAGGACATCCGCTCGGCGATGTGCCTGGCCCTCGAGGAGCTCGGCCTGAAGGTCGAGGTGCACCACCACGAGGTCGCCACCGGCGGGCAGAGCGAGATCGGTGTCGGCGCCGGCACTCTGGTGCAGAAGGCCGACGAGGTGCAGATCCTCAAGTACGCCGTGCTCAACGTCGCTCACCGCTACGGCAAGACCGCCACTTTCATGCCGAAGCCGCTCGTCGGCGACAACGGCAGCGGCATGCACGTTCACCAGTCGCTGCAGAAGGAAGGCAAGGCGCTCTTCGCCGGTGACAAATACGGCGGACTGTCCGACCTCGCCCTTTACTACATCGGCGGCATCATCAAGCACGCCCGGGCGCTCAACGCCTTCACCAATGCCGGTACCAACAGCTACAAGCGCCTGGTGCCGGGCTTCGAGGCGCCCGTGATGCTGGCGTACTCCGCGCGCAACCGCTCCGCCTCGATCCGCATTCCGTGGGTGTCGAGCCCCAAGGCCCGCCGCATCGAGGTCCGCTTCCCGGACTCCAGCGCGAACCCCTACTTCGCGTTCACGGCGATGATGATGGCCGGTCTCGACGGCATTCAGAACAAGATCCATCCCGGCGATCCCGCCGACAAGGATCTCTACGATCTGGAGCCGGAAGAGGCCAAGCACATCCCGACGGTCTGCCATTCGCTCGACATGGCCATCGACCACCTCGACAGGGATCGCGAGTTCCTGACCCGCGGCGGCGTGTTCACCAACGACGTCATCGATGCCTACATCGGTCTGAAGATGCAGGAGATGACGCGGTTCCGCATGGCGACCCATCCGGTGGAGATGGAGCTCTATTACAGCTGCTGACCGGAGAGCCGTGAAGCCAGTCGCCCCCCCGCCATGCTGCCCCGGAGCATCCCGGCCCTGCCGGGATGGCTCCGCAGCGGGGGGGGTGCGGGTTCCTTTGTGCCCAATGCGGCATCGGGCTATGCTCGATTCCTATGCGCCGCACCACATTTACCTTAATCCGGCCGGCCGCCGCCCGCACGGCCGTGATGGTCCTTGCGACCCTGGCTGCCGTGGGGCTGCTGTCTGCCGCCGCGCAGGCGGGCGACGGCACCACGACCGTCTACAAGTGGATCGACGCCAAGGGCGTCGTCCACTACAGCGACCAGCCGCATCCCAACGCGCAGAAGCTGGAGATCCAGGGCGCCCAGACTTTTGCGGCGCCGTCCGCACCGCTCACTTCCTCCGAGTACGCGCCGCAGCAGACCGAAGCTCCGCGTGCCGCGTACCGCACCTGCGAGATTGCCGAACCCGCCGATCAGCAGATGTTGATGAACGTCTACCGCGCGACGGTGGTGGTGCGGACCTCGCCCCCGCTGCGCCGGGGCGACGACATCCGCCTCTTCGTGGACGGGAAACAGGTTCCGGGCTCCGGCACCACGTACACCGTCCCCGTCTTTCGCGGCCAGCACTCCGCGCAAGCCATGATCGAGGACAGTACCGGCCAGATCGTCTGCGAGACGAGCACGGTCACCTTCTACGTGCACCAGCCCTCGGTCCAGAACCCGCACAATCCCGTCCGCCCGCATTAGATTTGGCGCAAATCGCTTCCGGCGATTTGCGCGGCCAGCCCTGTTACTCATTCGATCTCGCGGCGCAGGGAGCGGCCCTGCCCCGCTCACTGAGGTGCTTTCGGGCTCACGGAGAGTCGCGTGGCCGCTGAGTACAGCATCCCCTCGGCGCTCTCCCACTTCGACCCGGCCGATCTCCTGGATGCCCTGTCGACCGGCATCATCGTCCTGGACGCGCAACTCTGCGCGATTTACGCCAACGTCGCCGCCCAGGACCTCCTCGCCTTCAGCCTCAACAAAGCGCGCGGGCGCCCCTTCTCCGACTTCCTGCTCGACGGCAACGGCCTCACGGCGATTCTCCGTCGCGCGCTCGAGGCCGGAGAAGGCATCGCCGATCGCGAGCTCACCGTGCACCCCACCGGCATTCCCCGGGAGCCGCGCACGCTGGACGTCACCATCACGCCGCTCGAAGGTCAGGTCACCGGAACGCACCTGCTCCTGGAGCTGGCGGACACCACGCAGCGCCAGCGCATCTCCCGCGAGAACGATCTGCTGGCGCGTCTCGACGGCAGCCGCCTCATGATCAGGCAGCTCGCCCACGAGATCAAAAATCCTCTGGGCGGACTTCGCGGCGCCGCCCAGCTCCTCGAGCGCGAGCTGCAGGGCCCCTCGCTCAAGGAATACACCCGGGTCATCATCGGCGAGGCCGACCGCCTGGCCGCGCTGGTCGACTCCATGGCGGGTCCGAAGCGCGTACCGGAGAAGTCGCGGATCAACGTGCACGAGGTCTGCGAGCACGTGTATCACCTGCTGCGTGCGGAGGCGGCCGCGGCGATCAACATCGAGCGCGACTACGACCCCAGCCTGCCGACCGCCATGCTAGACCGCAATCAGATCGTCCAGGCGCTGCTCAACGTGGCCCGCAACGCCTTGCAGGCGCTCGGCCCGAGAGGCCGCATCGTACTGCGCACCCGCGCGCTCTCCAACGTCAGCATCGGACTGGCGCGCCATCGCCTCGTGGCCAGCGTCCAGGTGGAGGATGACGGACCGGGCGTGCCCGAGGATCTGCGCTCCAGCATCTTCTATCCGCTGGTCACCGGCCGCCCCGGCGGTACCGGCCTCGGCCTCGCCGTGGCGCAGGAGCTGGTGTCCCGCAACGGCGGCCTCATCGAGTTCGAGAGCGAGTCGGGAAGGACCGTGTTCACACTGCTGCTGCCGATGGGAGACGCCGCATGAACGGCGCGCTCCGGGTATGGCTCGTCGATGACGACGCCTCCATCCGTTGGGTGTTGGAGCGTGCGCTGCGCAACGGCGGCATGACGCCGCGTGCGTTCGAAGCCGCCGAGCCGGCTTTGGAGGCTCTGCGGCGAGACGCGCCGGACGTATTGATCACCGACATCCGCATGCCCGGGCAATCGGGTCTGTCGCTGCTGCGCAGAATCCGCGACACCCGGCCCGCACTGCCGGTCATCGTCATGACGGCGCATTCGGACCTGGGCAGCGCCGTGTCCGCTTACGAGGGCGGCGCGTTCGAGTATCTGCCGAAACCGTTCGACATCGACCAGGCGGTTGCGCTGGTAAGGCGTGCCGCCCACGGCATCGGTCAGGGCGCCGCCGAGACGGCCGTGGTGCCCCGGATTCCGGAGCTCCTGGGAACCGCGCCGGCCATGCAGCAGGTATTCCGCGGCATCGGACGGCTGTCGCGCTCCAGCGTCACGGTGCTCATCACCGGCGAGTCGGGCACCGGCAAGGAGCTGGTCGCCCGCGCCCTGCACGACCACAGCCCGCGCGCCGGCAAGCCGTTCATTGCCCTCAACACTTCGGCCATTCCGGCGGACCTGCTCGAGTCGGAGCTCTTCGGCCACGAGAAGGGCTCGTTCACGGGCGCCGACTCCCAACGTCGCGGTCGCTTCGAGCAGGCCGACGGCGGTACGCTGTTTCTCGACGAGATCGGCGACATGTCGACGCCGCTGCAGACGCGGCTGCTTCGCGTGTTGGCGGAAGGCGAGTTCTACCGAGTGGGCGGGCAGACGCCCATCCGTGTGGACGTGCGTGTCATTGCCGCGACCCACCAGAACCTGCAGGATCGGGTGGCGCGCGGGCTGTTCCGCGAAGACCTCTATCACCGGCTCAACGTCATCCGGCTGGAGCTGCCTCCGCTTCGCGCCCGCGCGGAAGACATTCCGGATCTGCTCGCGCATTACCTCACGGTCGCCGCCCGCGATCTCGGCGTCGAGCGCAAGGCAATCGCCAAGGAGGCCGAGGCGAAGCTCTCGGCGTATGGCTGGCCGGGCAATGTGAGGGAGCTGGTGAACCTCTGCCGGCGTCTCTCGGTGCTCGCCCCGGGCAGCGAGATCCGCGTCGAGGACCTGCCGCCGGAGATCCTCGCGGGGCGCGGCGCGGCCGACCCGGATACCGACTGGGAGAAGGCGCTCGCCGGATGGGCGGACCGTCAGTCCATGAGCGGCAGGGCGCCACTGCTCGAGCAGGCGCTGCCCACGCTGGAGCGGATCCTGATCCGCGCCGCCCTCAAGCGCACGCAAGGCCACCGCCAGGAGGCCGCGAAGCTCCTCGGCTGGGGCCGCAACACCCTGACCCGCAAGCTCAAGGAGCTGGGCATGTCGGAAGCGGAAACGGAGGGGCCGGCCGAGGAAGCCGAAGCGGGCGGTTAGGGCGTTCTGCTTCCCGTGCCGGCAGCCGCGGCCACTTTGTCACACTCGGGGGTGCTCACGACCGCGCCGGAGCGAGGCCACGTCAGATCTCGTCGCTGAAAGGCACTGGCTGGCGCTGCGTTTCCCGGCCGGTGCGCAGGGTCCCGACGAGCTCGCCGACGTTCTCGAAGCCGTTCCCGCGCAGATACTCCGCGATTCCCTCGTTCACCTTCTTGCACACGAACGGATCGTAGAAGAGCGCCGTCCCGATGCCGACCGCCGCGGCGCCGGCAATCAGGAATTCCACCGCGTCGGTCGCCGTGGTGATGCCGCCTTGTCCGATGATGGGCACGCCGTGCGGCTTCGCCACCTCGTACACCTGGTGCACCTTGAGCAGCGCGATCGGCTTGATCGCGGGGCCCGAGAGTCCTCCCTGGACATTGCCGATGACGGGCCGGCGCGTTCGCGCGTCGATGGCCATGCCCATCATCGTGTTGATGACCGACAGCGCATCGGTGCCGGCCTCGATGCAGCGGCGCGCATTCTCACGGATGTCGGTCTGGTTCGGGGAGAGCTTGGTGATGAGCGGCTTGCGGGTGGCGCGGCGGCAGGCCTCCACCACCTGCGCCGACATGTCCGGATAGTTGCCGAACGCGACGCCGCCCTCCTTGACATTGGGGCAGGAGATGTTGATCTCGATGGCATCGATGGGCGATTGATCGAAGAGGCGCGTGACTTCGGCGTACTCCTCCACCGTGGAGCCGGAGACGTTGGCGATGAACCGCGTCTCGCTGAAATCGAGGTCCGGGAGGATGCGGCGCACGACGTGCTCCGCGCCCGGATTCTGCAGTCCGATGGCATTCAACATCCCGGCCGGCGTCTCGAAAATCCGGTGCGGCGGATTGCCGAGCCGGGGCGCGAGGGTGGTGCCCTTCAGCACTACCGCGCCCGCATCCCGGTTGGAGAAACCCTCGATCCGCGTGTACTCCTCGCCGAAGCCGACGCAGCCGGAAAGCAGCACGATGGGCGAGGCGAACTCGAGGCCGCAGAACTTCAGGCGCAGCGCACCCGGAGGACCGATCGTGTCAGTCATGTCCGCACCTCGGGAAGCCCTCCGGCGCCACGATCACAGCCTGCGCACGTGGACATCGATCCTGCCTCGCGGGCCGATCAGCCACGAGCCGAGCCAGCCCGTGAGCCAGACGATGAGCGCCGTCACGAATGCCGACCAGAACCCGCCGTAGATGTGAAACCCGGGCAGCATCCACGCCACCAGCGCCACCATGGCCGTGTTGACGATGAGCAGGAAGAACCCGAGGCTGAGGATGGTGATCGGCAGGGTCAGGATGACGAGGATCGGCCGCACGACCGCATTCACCAGCCCGAGCAGCAGCCCTGCGAGCACCAGCGTTCCGGCGTTGTCGATGCGGATGCCGGGCACCCAGCGGGTCGCCACCCACAGGCCGAGCGCGCTGATCAGTGCCCGCAGCACAAAGCCCGTCATGTGCCCTCCCGTCGCGCCACGCCCTCGATCAGGGCCTTCAGGCGCGTCATCGCCGCCTGCCAGCCGGTCCGCAGCCGCAGGTACTGCGCGTCCCATTCCGGCCCGCCCGGCACGCCGGAGCCCAGGAGGCGCAGGATGGTTCCATCCGTGCGCGCCGGCTCCAGAATGAAGTCGTCGATGAGCGCGCTGTCGGTGGGCGGCAGAGCCGGGCACGGCAGATAGATCAGCCGCATCCGGCGGTCCGGCTCGTAGACGTCGATGTGCGCCTCGAGCTCCGTCACCCGATCGACGCAGGCGCGAAAGAGTCCTCCCGCCCGCGGGCGGATCTCGGCCCTGGGAGAGCACCACGCGGTGAGCTGCGCCGGATCGGTCAACGCCCGCCAGACCGTGTGCACATCGGCCGCGAGGTCGATCCGGTGGGCATAGCCCCGAGTCCTGTCCTTCATGGGCCGCAATTGTGCCTCATTCCGAACCGCGGTGGTCCGGCTGCGGTTACGCTAGGCGGACGCGTTGCCTATTCCGGAGGTTCCGATGGCCCTCGTCAATCTGATCGTGGCCCTTGCCCTGCTGCAGTTCTTCGCCTTCGCCACCGCGGTCGGGAAGGCCAGGGAGAAGTACAAGGTCAGCGCTCCCGCGACCACCGGCAATGAGATGTTCGAGCGCTACTTCCGGGTTCAGATGAACACGCTGGAGCTGCTCATCATGTTCGTCCCGGCCATCTGGATGTTCGGCTTCTATCTCAATGCCTATGCTGCGGCCGGACTCGGCGCGCTCTACCTGGTCGGGCGCGGCATCTATTACTTCTCGTACGTGAAGGACCCGACGACACGCTCGGTCGGCTTCGGCCTCTCCGCCGGTCCTGTCGCGGTGCTGGTGATCGGTGCGCTCGTCGGCGCCGCCGGGGCCGTCATCCACGGGCTCGGATGACCCTGGACGCTAGTCCGTCTCCGATTTGATGGGCCGGGTCATCAGCATTCGCACCGCCTCGCGCGCCGGGACGCTCTCGTAGAGCACCTGGTAGACCCCCTCGCAGAGCGGCATCTCCACCCCCGCGCCAGCGGCGACGGCGTGCAGCGCCTTGGCGGCGGGGTATCCCTCCACCACCTGCCCGATGTGCGCGAGCGCCTGCTCTGGCGTCTTGCCCGCGGCCAGCTCCAGGCCGAACCGCCGGTTTCGCGACTGGTCGTCCGTGCAGGTGAGCACCAGGTCCCCCAGTCCCGCCAGTCCCATGAACGTGTCCCGCTGCGCGCCGAGGGCCACGCCGAGCCGCATCATCTCCGCCAGGCCGCGCGTGATGAGCGCCACGCGGGTGTTGGCCCCGAAGCCGAGCCCGTCCGACAGGCCTGCTGCCACGGCCAACACGTTCTTGACGGCACCTCCGACCTCGACACCGACGATATCCGTCGACGTGTAGGCGCGAAACTGCGCAGAGGAGAGATCCTGTGCCAGCGTCCTGGCGAACCCGGCATCCGACGACGCTATCGTCATCGCCGTCGGCAGTCCTGCGCCCACCTCACGCGCGAAGGTCGGTCCCGAGAGCACGGCCAGGTCCCGGTGCGGACCCAGCACCGCGCGGGCAACCTGGTGGGGCAGCAGCCCCGAGGGAAGCTCGAATCCCTTGGTCGCCCATGCGAGGCGCATCTGGGGGGCGAGGAGCGGCTTGATCTCCTCGAGTACCGGCCGGAATGCGTGGCTCGGCACGGCGATCAGTACGTCCTGCACGCCGTGCAGCGCCTGCGCCAGGTCGGGCTCCACCTCCAGCGCCGGCGGAAACGTGCCCGCCGCCAGGTAGCGGCCGTTGCGCCGCTCCCGCGCCATGTCCGCCTGGCGCGCGCGGTCCCGGCCCCACAGCCGTGTTGGCCGGCCGCTGCGCGCGAACTGAATGGCGAGTGCCGTCCCCCAGGAGCCCGCGCCCAGGACGGCTACCTGCGAGTCCTTCCCGGCGACCGCTGCCATGACCCGACCCTGGTCAGGTCAGTTGGTCTGGCCGGGCGGCTGATTCTGGTTTGCGGCGTACAGCGCATCGAAATTGACCGGCGGCAGCAGAAACTGCGGGAATCCGCCCTGGGTCACGAGGTGCGATACGGCCGCGCGGGCATAGGGGAACAGCACCCCGGGGCAGACACTGCCGATCGCCCGCTTGGTGTCCTCCTCCGACAGGTTCCGCATCAGGAAGATGCCTGCCTGCTTCACCTCCACCAGGAAGATGGTGGCCTCGTTCTGCTTCGCGGACACGGTCACCGTCAGCACGATCTCCCGTATGTCGGCGGCGAGCCCCGTGGCGCCGGTCTGCAGGTCCAGGTTGATCTGGGGATTCCAGCTCCCGTCCACGCGCGGCCCGTTCGGCGCCTCGTAGGAGCAATCCTTCAGGTACACGCTCTGCAGGGCGAGGACCGGGCCAGTGGTGGCCTCGGGCGCCGGCGCGACGCCGGCAGCTTCATTCGTCATCTGTCACACTCCAGTCTGCAATAGTTTGTCGAGACCCCCGCGGGCTTCGAGATCTTGGAGATCCTCGCACCCGCCGACGTGCGTCTCGCCGATGAAGATCTGCGGCACCGTGCGCCGCCCGCTGCGGGACATCATCTCCGTCCGGGCGCCGGGCACCGCCTCGATGTCGATCTCCTCGAGCTCGACGCCTTTGCGCTCGAGCAGTTGCCGCGCGCGAGCGCAGTAAGGACACCAGCTCGTGGCGTACATCACCACCTTCATCCGCCCGCCTTCGCGCCCTTCTCGAGCGGGAGGCTCTCCGACCTCCAGGCCGTGATGCCGCCGCGCAGGTTGAACGCCTGCTCGAAGCCCTGCTCCTTCAGCTGACGGGTGGCCGACATTGCGAGCGATCCCGACTCGCAATAGACGATGAGCGGCTTCTGCTTGTACTTCTTCAGCGTCTCGCCGGCGCTCAGGATCTGCTCGCCGTCCATCCGGCGCGCGCCGGAGATATGCCCGGCCGCATACTGATCCGCGGCACGAATGTCGATGACGAGCGCGCCGCGGTTCATCAGCCGGATCGCATCCTGCGGCGAGATCGCGATTAAACTTTCCGCGCGCGCGCGCATCTCGAACACAATGACCAGCACCAGCACGACGACGGCCGCGGCGACGAGCCAGTAATGCATCTGGATGTATTGAGCGAGACGGTCCATGCAGAAGGCACCCGGCGCTAGCGCCGGCCATAAAAAGGGCGCGCATTATAGCGCTCATATGCGACGACTCCGCATCCTCGGTCTCGGACTGCTCGCGCCGGTCCTGTTCCACGCGCTTGCCGCCGCCCCCGCGGCAGCGTCGCCGCTCGAGCGTTCCCACGTCGATGCCACCCAGGCGCGAGCGCAGCTCGCGGCAGTCCGCAACCAGATCGCGCGCATCGCCCGCCAGGTGAGCCAGGGCCAGGCGGAGCGGGACCGTCTCACCCGCCAGCTTCGGGCGACGGAGGAATCTGTCGGCAAGGCGCGGGCCGCGCTCGATGCGCTGCGCCAGCAGCGCACCGCCACGGCCGCACGGCGGGCGCAGCTCGAGGCGCGCAAGCAGCAGCGCGAGGCCGACCTCGCGGGCAAGCGCGAGGCGCTCGCCGCGCAACTGCGCGCCGCCTACCTCATCGGGCGGGAGGAGCCGCTGAAGCTCCTCCTCAATCAGGGCGATCCCGCCCGCGCCGGCCGGATGTTCGTCTATTACAGCTATTTCAGCCGCGCACGGGCGCTGCAGATCCAGGCCATCGAGGCGGATCTGCAGCAGATCGGGCAGCTCGATGCCCAGCTGCAGGCGCAGGATGCGAAGCTCGCCGGCCTGCAGCGGGCGCAGCAGGCGCAGGTGTCGACCCTGCAGCAGGCCCGCAGCCACCGGATGCAGGTGCTGGCGAGCATCTCCGCCCAGACCCGGACCCGCTCCGCCCGGCTTGCCCTCCTGCGGCGGCAGCAGCAGGGGCTCGAGTCGCTGCTCGCGCGGTTGCGCCGGGCGACTGCCAGCCTTCCGGAGTCGGAGCTGGGGAATTACCCCTTCGCCCGCCTGCGCGGCAGACTGCTGCGGCCAGTGGCCGGCAGGATCATCGCGAGCTACGGGCAGGTGCGGGCGGGTGGCCTGAAATGGCAGGGTGATCTCTTCGCGACGGCGCGGGACGCCCCCGTGCACGCGATATCGCAGGGGCGGGTCATCTACGCGGACTGGCTCGCCGGCCTCGGCCTCCTCATCATCATCGACCATGGCGATGGCTTCATGAGCCTCTACGGCCACAACGCCCGTCTGTACGAGTCGGTCGGCCAGCACGTCGCCGCCGGTCAGACGATCGCGCAGGCCGGCGACAGCGGCGGCAGCGCCCGGCCGGAGCTCTATTTCGAGATCCGCAAGGACGGCCAGCCGCTCAACCCGCAGATCTGGCTCAGACATTAGAAGTTGTGAGCGGGTTCAAGCTTTGACCCCGCCGCGGGGGTCCTTTTGGGCGAACCGCCAACTCGCGCAATGCCGTGAGGCCCCGCCGGCGGCGACAGTGGCAGCCATTTATTTACGATCACGGCTGCCGCGGCATGCGCCCGCCTTTGGAACACAAGACGACCCCCGAGCCGCGCTCCGACCGGCCCCCGGAGGCTGGAAAGCCCTCCGGCCCGTGGGGCGGCTTCGAGCCCTACGCACAGGTTTGCAGAATGCTGCTGCCGCGCGCGCAGGGCCTGTGGATCTTCGACGCCCGCGGCGCGCTGCGCTGGTCGGGCGATGCCCCCGCGGCCGCAGAGGTGATCTCCGTCGTTGCCGGGGTTGCCGAGGCCCGCCAGCCATCGGCGGCCGCTGGCGATGTCCACATGCTGGCGGACGGTACACCCGCCTACGTGTTTTCGATTCGGGACGACTCGCAGCGTCTGCTCGCGATCGCTGCCGTCGTGTGCGCGCGCGGCGGCGAGCAAGACGCCGAGGCCCGCAGCTTCTCGCTGGTGGAGGCGTTGCTTCGGCCCGTCCTCGACTGCCTCCGGCGCGAGCTGCTCGCTCGCATCGCCATCGGCAGACTCAGGCGCACGGTGGCGGAGCTCGACAGGATGAGCCGCAGCGCCCAGGACGGCAGCTACGATTCGCTGACGGGTCTCTACACCCGCCCCGCCTTCGAGGCGCGCGTGCGCCTCGAGGTGGCGAGCGCCGGGAGCTCCTCCCGCTGGGCCTCCCTCTACATCAACGTCGACCAGCTTCACGTCATCAATGACAGCTTCGGCATGAGGGTCGGCGACGGCGTGCTGGGCCAGCTCGGCGAGCTGCTGCGCAGCCGACTGCCGCCGCGGGCGTTCGCCGCCAGGATCTCCGGCGACCGGTTCGCGGTGCTCGTGCCGGGCCATCTCGACGATGCCGAGCGCTTCGGCGAGATGCTGCGCGAGGCGGCCGAGCGGCTCGGCACCATGCACGGCAATTCGCGGCTGCGGGTCTCCATCAGCGTCGGTGTGGCGGAGCTCGACTCCAGAGAGGGCGAGCTGATGCACGCGCTCGCCGCCGCGGAGACGGCCTGCAAGGCCGCCAAGGACCGCGGCCGCAACCGGGTCGAGGTCTATCGCTCGAACGATGTCAGCCTGGTGCGAAGATTCGCGGACATCAACATCGCCGGACGGGTCCACGATGCGATCAGCTCCGGCCGGCTGCGCCTCGATGCGCAGCTCATCCTCCCCTTCGACCGGGAGTCGGGACTGACGCCGCACTATGAGCTCCTCGTGCGCATGCTCGATGAGGACGGCACCGCCTCGGGTCCCGACAGCTTCATGTCGGCTGCGATGCGCTATCAGCTGCTGCCGAGCATCGACCGCTGGGTGATCGAGACCGCCATCGAGCGCCTGAAGAGCTTTACCGCCACGTTCTCCGGCGCGCCGCTCCGCTTCGCGATCAACTTCTCCGGCCAGTCGCTCAATGACGAGGGTTTCGAGGGCTTTCTCATCGAGCGGATCGCCGCGAGCCGGCTGCCGCCCGAGCTCTTCTGCTTCGAGCTCACCGAGAACGCCACGATCGCGAGCATCGCGCAGGCCGCTGCCCTGATGGGCAAGCTGCGCGCGCTCGGCTGTGGCATTGCGCTGGATGACTTCGGCACCGGGCTGTCCTCGCTGTCGTATCTGCGCCAGCTTCCGGTGACCATGCTGAAGATAGACGGCAGCTTCGTCCGCGATGTCGTCAGCGATCCGCGCGCGGAATCGATGGTGCGCGCCATAGCGCAGCTCGCGCGCACCATGTCGCTCACGACCGTCGCTGAATACGTGGAGACGGAAAGCATCCGCTCGCGCGTCGCGACGCTGGGCGTCGATTACGGCCAGGGGTATGCGATCTCGAAGCCCCTGCCGCTCGATGATCTGCTGGTGGGCCTCACCGGGACGCCCCTCGCCGGCGCGCACTCCGCGGGCGCCGTCCGCAGGGCGTGAGAATACAACCGGCGGTCGGGCGGCCATTGACCGCCAGAGCAGGTCGTAGCATCGTTTCGTCCTTTGATCCCACGGGGGGATTTCCTACATGTCGAGCGGCAAGCGCACGCTGATCGCTCTCGTCACGGGGGCCGTTTTCGGCTTTTCCGCCGCTCTCGCGGGCGGTGTGCTGGCGGGCCCGAGCGCTCAGGGCGGCCAGCCGGGCAACACGACCGGGACGGTCGCTCAAGCCCTTCACGCGGGGCAGTCTGCAGCAGCCGATGCCGGCAACGTTCCGTCCACGGACGCCGACGGCCTGCCGTGGCAGGAAGCGCGCCTCTTCGCGGAGGTGTACGAGCACATCAAGCGCGATTACGTCGATCGGATCAGTGACCGCAAGCTCATGGATGCCGCCATCCGCGGCATGGTGTCTTCGCTCGATCCGCACTCCGCGTATCTGAACAGCCGGGAGTTCGACGACACCCGTTTGAGCGCGATGGGCTCCTACCCCGGCGTCGGCATCGAAGTGGCCGCGGACGGCTCCGCGGTGAAGATCCTCCAGGCGATGCCCGGCTCGCCGGCCGAGCGGGCGGGCCTGCGCGCGGGCGATGAGATCGTGGCGATCAACGGCAAGGACGTTGGATCCGACGTCTCGGGCGCAATCAATCATATGCGTGGCGCAACGGGAAGCACCGTGACTCTCACCATCCATCGCGCGGGCAAGCCCGGCGTGATGAGCTTCGACCTGCGCCGCGCGAACGTCGAGGTGCATAGCGTCGCGTATCAGAACCTGAGTCCCGGATACGGCTATGTGCGCATCGAGGAGTTCAGCGACACCACGCCTGAAGAGGTGAGCAGCGCGATATCGGCCCTCCAGCGCGACAATCCCGGCGGCCTTCGCGGGCTGGTGCTCGACCTGCGCGACAATCCCGGCGGCGTGCTCGAGTCCGGGGTGGCGGTCGCGGACGACTTCCTCAACAGCGGCGTCATCCTCACTGCCGAGGGCCGCACACCCGATGCCCGCTTCGAGATGGACGCCACGCCGGGCGACCTCATGAACGGTGCGCCCATCGTGGTGCTGGTGAACAGCGGCACCGCCTCAGCCGCCGAGATCCTGTCGGCCGCGCTCAAGGACCACGGCCGCGCGCTGCTGATCGGGCAGAAGACGTATGGCAAGGGGACGGTGCAGACCGTGATCCCGCTGCAGTACGGCGGCGCCGTGAAGCTCACCACTTCCCGCTACTTCACCCCGTCCGGCGGCTCGGTGCAGGGCAAGGGCCTCCTCCCGGACATCGTGGTCACCGGGCCCGGTCACCAGCCTGCCCCGGTCATGACCGCCAGGGGCGCCCCTTCGCTGCAGTCCCGCGACGCGGAGGTGCAGCTGGCCCTGAATACCCTGCGGGCCGAGGTGCGTAGCGGAGAAGGGTCGGGACATTTGTTGAAGACCATGGCTACGGACGCTCCTGCGGCACTCACCGCGGACGACCTGGTGCCATGAATCCATAAGGCCAGGCTGGCCTGCGGACAGAGGCGCTCAACTGCGGCGGCGCCCCGGCGCGCAATCCCTGGTAGCCTGCGAGGTCCGCTCCCGCGATCAGCGGGGGCTCTGGGAACCCGGGAGCGTACTGCGACGTGCTGTCATGGCTGCTCGATTTCGTCCTCCACCTGGACCGGCACCTGGTCGCCCTGGTGGCCCGCGTGGATTTCTGGATCTACCCGATCCTCTTTGCCGTCATCTTCGGGGAAACCGGTCTCGTGGTGGCACCGTTCCTGCCCGGGGACTCGCTGCTCTTCGGCGTAGGCGCCCTCGCCGCGGTCGACACCAGCGGTACGCTCAAGGCGCCGGTCCTCTTTCTCGTGCTCGGCCTGGCGGCCGTGCTGGGCAATACGGTCAACTACGCGGTCGGCCGGCTGCTCGGGCCGCCCGCATTCAGCGGCCGATACCGTCTGCTCAAGGTGGAGTACCTCCGTCGCACGGAGGCGTTCTTCCGCCGCCACGGGGGCCGGGCGGTCGCGCTGTCGCGGTTCATCCCCATCATCCGCACCTGCATGCCCTTCGTCGCCGGTGTCGGCCGCATGCCCTACGGCCGCTTCCAGGGTTATAACTTCTTCGGCGGCTTTGCCTGGGTGGCGCTCTTTCTCTGGGGCGGCTATCTCTTCGGCAACGTGCCGGTGGTGAAGCGTAATTTCGGCCTGGTCACCGTTCTCATCATCGTGGTGTCGCTGATTCCGGTGGCTGCGGCGTTCGTGAAGCGGCGCCGGGCGGCTCCCGACCGGGCAGGATGACGGGCCGGGTCCAAGCCGACCGCGGACTCACGTGGGAGCGATGCGGCCCGGGCCGAGCGCTTCCTCCAGCGCGCTCGTCAGCGGCTTGAGGAAGAACGACTCCCGCGGCATCAACCGCGCATCGATCCCGTGCCGCCGCAGAGTGTCCGCCACCACGGGACCGACCGCGGCCACCAGAGTGTTGGCGAGCGCCGAGCGGGCGCCGTCCTCCGAGGCCAGCGAGATCAGCCGCTCGACCTGCGCCGAGCTGGTGAAGGCAATGGCGTCCACCGCGCCCGCGCGCAATTGCTCCACGAGACTCAGCACCGCCTGGTCGTCGGCGGCGTCCGCGTACACGTAAGGCGCTACCGACGCCACCATGGCCCCGGCGCCTTCCAGGAAATCCATGAGGGGGCGGTTCGGCTCGGTCCCATAGAGCTGTACGCCCACGCGCCGCGCGCGCAGATCGAGGCTTCCGAGCCCGGCGATCACCCCGGCGGTCGTCGGCGGCTCGGCGGCGATATCGGCCCTCATTCCCAGCTCGCGCAGGACCTTCGCGGGCTTGGGGCCGCGCGTCACCTTGCGCAGGGCGCCCAACGCAGCGATGAATGCCGGCTTCAGGGCCGGCTCGTGATGCTCGATGCAGGAGAGGATGCGCCTCAAGCCCTCTCCGGTCAGCAGGATCAGATCGTCGAGCGCGCCCGCGGCGAGCCGCCGGCTCCATTCCAGCACGGCCGCCGCATCGGGCGCATCGCGGATGGCGATGAGGGGACAGCGGATGACGCGTGCGCCGCGCCGCTCGAGCAGTGCCGCGAACACCTCGATCTCTCGGCTCTCGGGCAGGGCGATGGTACGGCCGGCAAGGGTTCGAGCGCTCATCGAGGCCGGCTTCCGCGGGCGATCCGCCTCAGGTGGCTGCGGCCGAGGACCGGGTCTGCAGCCGATAGGCTGCCGCGCTGATCACGATCAGCGCCGCGAGACCTGCGATCTCCGCCTTCGTCGCGAGCACGATGATGATCAGCATGCCTCCGATGCCGACAGACGCGGCCGCCCCGAGCCAGCGAAACCCGAGCGGCCTGCCCGCGAGCGCAACGCCGCGGCGCGCCAGGCGCCAGGCGGCAATGCATCCGGCGATGTAGAGCGCGGCCACCGTGAGGGCGGAGAGCACCGCCAGCTCCACGAAGGTGCTGCTCAACGCCATCGCCATCTGCACTGCAGCGTAAGTCAGGATCGCGACGTGCGGCACATGCGTGCGCGGGTGCACACGCGCGAGCGCCCGTGGCAGCAGACCGTCGCGGGCGATGGCGAACATCATGCGCGGACTGCCCAGGATGTCGCTACCGATGCAGCCCAGCATGGAGATCGCCGCGCCGACATACATGAGCCCGCTCAGGCCGGGTCCGAAATGCGCCATGGCGTCCGCCAACGGCACCTTGGAGGTGGCCAGCGCGGGTCCGAGGATCCCCTGCGCCACGACCTGGATCGAAACGTAGAGGAAGGTGACGGTGCCAAGTGCCAGGGCCAGGGCGCGCGGAATCGTGCGCGCCGGCTCCACGACCTCGCCGCTCGCGCACAGCGCGGTCTCCATCCCGATCAGCGCGAACAAGGCCAGAATGACGGCGCGCCCGGGTGCGATGGCCGTGAGCGCCCCGGAGGAGGCGAAGTTCGCGCGGTGCACCGCGGTCGCGCCGACGATGATGAACACGAAAAGCGGCACCAGCTTCAACGCCGTCGCGAAGCCGATCAGCCGCGCGCCGCTGCGAACGCCTCGCACGTTGATCAGCGCGACGCCGCCGATGGACGAGACGATGACGGCTGTGCGCACGACGCCGACCCAATTCGGTGGAGTCACGCTTGCTGCAACGTCCGCGAGCGCGGCCGCCACGCTGGCGCCGGACATCAGACTGCCGAACCACTTGAGCGTCCCGGCGACGTAGCCCGCGAGAGGTCCCAGCGCCACCTCGATGTAGCCGTACACCCCGCCGCTCGTGGGAATCCGGCTGCCGCCTTCGGCAAAGCAGATTCCAACGGCGCCGACCGCCAGCGTGCAGGCGAGAAAGGCCAGCGGGGCGTAGACCCCTATGGCGGCCGCGAGCGCGCCGGGCACGGCGAATATGCCGGCACCGACGATGATGCTGATGATGCTGGCGGCGAGCCCCCAGGTTCCAAGTGCGCGCACCAGTCCGGCGTCGCGTTCGTTCGCTGACATCGCGCCACTGTATCACGCACCCCCGGGACGAACCGCGCCGCGCCTCACCCGCCCTTGCTGTAGTCGTACCACACCGCCTCGATGTTGTGTCCGTCCGGATCATGGACGAACGCGGCGTAGTATCCCGGCCAGTAATCGCGGTATCCCGGACCGCCATTGTCCTTGCCGCCGGCGCCGAGCGCGGCCGCGTGGAACGCCTTGACCTCGGCTTCGCTGCGCACCTCGAAGGCGAGGTGAAGAGGCACGACCGTGTCTTCCTTCGTGATCCAGAAATCCGTGTTCTTGCCGTCGTTGAAGCCGGCGGACTCGCCGAACTCCATGTTGTTGCGGTAGCCGAGCGGTGCCAGCGCTTTGCCGTAGAACGCCTTCGAGCGCTGATAATCGCGGACCGGCAGAGTGGTGTGCGCAATCATGAGCTTGGCCTCCTGTGACCGGGCGGTCCGGGCAGCTTACCGCCGCCGCGCGGTCCGGGACATTCCGTGACCGGGCTCCCGCTGCGCGCGATATCGCTGTCGGGTCCGCGCGGGCTGCGCTATCCTGAGCCCCGGAGCTCGCCGACAGCGCGGCCCGGGGTAAATGTCCACACCTACTGCACCGCTCGAGGCCGCCGGGGCGCGGCTGCCCCGCTGGGGAACACTGCTGTCGCCCCGATACTGGCCCACGTGGGCCGGCCTCGGCGTCCTGCGATTGCTCACCTTGCTCCCTTTCCGCGTGCAGCTCGCCATCGGCGCCGGCCTCGGAAGGCTGTTGCGGCGCCTGCCCGTGCGCTTCGTGCGCATCGCCCGGCGCAACATCGAGCTGTGCCTGCCGGAGCTCGATGCGGCGCAGCGCCGGCGTCTGCTCGACCGCCATTTCACCAGTCTCGGCATCGCGCTGTCGGAGATCGCCATGGCGTGGTGGTGGCCCACTCCGCGACTGCAGACGATCTCGAGGATCGAGGGGATGGAGCACATGCGGGCTGCGCTCGAGCGCGGCCGTGGTGCGATCCTCCTCACCGCGCACTTCACGCCGCTCGAGATCGGCGGCAGGATCGTGGCCGCGGCGACGCCGGTCAACATCGTCTACCGCCCGTCGAAGAACGAGGCGCTGGCCCATGTCCTCGGCCGCTGCCGCAGCCGCAATGGCGGCCGCGCGATACCCCGGGACGACATCCGCTCGATGATCGCGGCCCTGAAGAGGAACGAGGTCGTCTGGTATGCGCCCGACCAGAGCTACCGCAAGAAGGGCGCGGAGATGGTGTCGCTCTTCGGCATTCCCGCGCCGACCAACACCGCCACTTCGCGGATCGCACGGATGACGGGCGCGGCCGTGCTGCCCTACTTCGTCGAGCGGCTGCCCGGCTCGGCCGGCTATCGCGTCGTCATCCAGCCGCCGCTCGAGAGCTACCCGAGCGAATGTCCGCGCGCCGACGCCGAGCGCTTTCACCGCCTGATCGAGGCGCAGGTGCGCGCCGTGCCCGATCAGTACCTATGGATCCACCGCCGCTTCAAAGGCATGACCGCGGCGGATCCCAACTTTTACGGGCGCGATCCGGCCGCCGCGCTCGCCGCGCGCCGGTCCTCCGCCGTTTCACCGGTGACGTAATCCGCCGCCCCAACCCGGCCGCGTTGCCCTCTCTCGCATCCCGGCAACGGCTCGGCCGTGGCGCCGGGCGGGCCAAGGGCACGTCGAGGTTGGTTTTCGGATGAGAGCCGCGCTATCGTTCGCGCCTCTGCAGAACGGAGACTCGCCATGACCTCGTCTCTCCCGACCGTTTCGCCTCCGCCGTCCCGCCGCCTCCGGGGCAAGCCCGCGGGGGCAGGGAAGCTCCAATTCCTCGCGGCGGCGCTCGCCTGGAGCCTTGCGGCTGCGGCGCTGGCCGCTGCGCCGCCGCGCAATCCCAAGCACCTCACCGGCACGGACCTCATCGCCGACCCGGCGGCCACGCCGCCTGCGGTGCATCGGGCCCTCGAGGCGGCCATCCACGGCTCGTGGCGCACTCCCGCCTTCGTCGAGCGCGACAAATTCCGCCATCCGCTGCAGACGCTCGAGTTCTTCGGCATCCGTCCCGACATGCGGGTCGTCGAGGTGCTCCCGGGCGGGGGCTGGTACACCGAGATCCTCGCGCCCTTCCTGCGCGATCACGGCCAGCTGATCGAGGCCACCTCGCCCGCGGCGGGCACCACGGGATATCCGCACCGTTCCGCGCTGCACTTCTCCGCGAAGCTCGCCGCAGATCCCGCGGTCTACGGCAAAGTGCGGCTCGAGCCGTTCGAGCTGCCCAACTACATGCACCTCGGCGCGCCGGATTCCGCCGACATGGTGGTGACCTTCAACAACATGCACGATCTGATGTTCGAGAACGTGCACCACGAAGTCACCCCCATCTTCCTCGAGAAGTTCCTGCGCAGCGCCTTTCACGTGTTGAAGCCGGGCGGCATTCTCGGCATCGCCGGCCATCGCTGCGCGCCGGGCACACCGCTGCCGGAGTGCTTCCCGTGGGCGCGACTGCCTCAGGCGTTCGTGATTCACGAGGCGCAGAGGGCCGGATTCCGGCTCGGCGGCACCTCCGAGGCGCTCGCCAATCCGAAGGATCCGCGCAACATCCCGGTCTTCGATCTGCCGCCCTCGCTGGCGGACAGCAGCGCGGCGGCCCGCAATCGCTACGCGAAGATCGGCTATGCCGACGCCTATCTGCTGAAGTTCATCAAGCCGGCGAACTGACCCGAAGCGCATTCGCCGGCCGGCGCCGCCGGCCGGCGGATCCCGCACCGGGCCGGGTCATTCGACGCCAGCCATCAGGCGCTTCACCGGCGGGGTGATCAGCAGCATCACGGCGCCGGCGAGAGCGCTCCACCAGAAGAGCTTCAGGTACAGCGCCGGCAGCGTCGCCAGATGATGGGCGTTGTAGTCGCCGGACAGCAGACCCGCGAGAAAGCTTCCCAGGGCCAGGGTGAGGAACCACAGTCCCATGGTCTGGCCGGCGAAGCGCGCCGGCGCCAGCTTGGTCGTCGAGGAGAGTCCCACCGGCGAGAGGCACAGCTCGCCGCAGGCGTTCAGCAAATAGGTGACGGTGAGCCACAGGAGGGAAACGCGCGTCCCGTGCAGCACCCGCAGGGCCGCCACGTACATGACGAGCATGCTCGCCGCCATCAGCAGCAGACCCCAACCGAACTTCGCCGGTGAGGAGAGGTCCCGGCCGCGGCGCCCGAGCCTCACCCACAGCGCGGCGAAGACCGGAGCCAGCGCGATGACGAATATCGGGTCGATCGTCTGCGTGTCCCCGGGCGGCATGTGCCAGCCGAAGACGTCTAGGTCGGTATACCGCTGCGCGAAGAGCGTGAACGACCCGAACATCTGCATGTAGGCCATCCAGAACACGGTGGATGCCGCGAACAGCGCGATCATCGCGAACACGCGGCCGCGCTCCTCGAGCGTGAGCCCGCCGAGGAATGCCATGTAGAGGAGGTATGCCGCCATCAGAATGCCGACGGCCCAGGACAGCCGCGCGGCGAGCGCCACGGCATCGAAGGCGAGCACGCCACTCAGCGTCAGTGCCGTGAGCGCGCCGATTGCGGCCACGAAGAGCCAGAGCGCGAGCCAGGAGCGCGGGCGCGTGCTCGCGGGCGCGGCGCCGGAGGAGCCCAGGTAGCGCCGGGTGGCCAGAAACTGCACCACCCCGAACAGCATACCGAGCGCCGGCAGGGCGAATCCCGCGTGCCAGCCGTAGTGCTGGGCCACGATCGGCACGAACATGGGGCCGAGGAGCGAGCCGATGTTGATGCCCATGTAAAAGATCGAGAAGCCCGCATCCCGCCGCGAGCCTCCCTCGGGATAGAGCTCCCCGACAATGCTGCTGACGTTGGGCTTCAGCAGCCCGACTCCCAGGACGTTGAAGACCAGTCCGAGAAAGAAAAGTCGCGTGCTGCCGGCGGCGAGCATGCCGTTGCCGGCTGTGATCAGCACACCGCCCGCGGCCACCGCGAGCTGGCCGCCGATCAGCCGGTCCGCCACCCAGCCGCCGAGGAGCGAGAGCAGGTAAGTGCCGCCGAAATAGAGCCCCACGATGGCATTGGCGCTCTGGTCACCGAGCCCCAGCCCGCCGCGGCCGCTCGCCGCCACCATGAAGAGGATGAGGATCGACTGGATGCCGTAGTAGGTGAATCGCTCCCACATCTCCGTGACGAAGAGCGTCGCGAGCCCGCGCGGGTGGCCGAACGCAGTCGCCTCCGCAGCGGCGTGAGGCCGCGCATCGGGCGCTGCGGTATCGGGGAGCACCTTGCTCATCTGATCCTCGGCGCGAAGACTCTGCGCTTCAACCATTATGAAGTTTGCGCCTGCTCCGTGTCCTCGCCCTTGGAGCGCTGCAGGATGCGCGCCATGACGAGGCCGCCCTCGAAGAGGAGGTACATCGGAATGGCGAGCAGCGATTGCGACACGGCGTCCGGGGGTGTGAGGAAGGCCGCGACGATGAAGACGCCCAGGAGCACGTAGCCGCGGTAGCTCTTCAGCTTGTCGACCTCCACCAGCCCCGTGAGCACGAGCAGCACGACGGCGACCGGCAGCTCGAAGGCGGCGCCGAATCCGAAGAACATGAGCAGCACGAAATTCAGGTACTGCGAGATGTCCGTCATCATCGTCACGCCCTTGGGCGTCGTGCTGGCGAAGAAGTGGAACATCGCCGGGAACACGAAGAAGTAGGCGAAAGCCACTCCGGTGTAGAAGAGCGCGATCGAGGAGACGAGCAGCGGCAGGGCGAAGCGCTTCTCGTGCCGGTACAGTCCCGGCGCCACGAACGCCCACAGCTGATAGAGCACATACGGCATCGCCACGAAGAGCGCGACGAAGAACGAGAGCTTGAAGGGGGTCGTGAAAGGCGCCGCCACGCCCGTGGCGATGAGGGTGGTGCCCCTCGGCAGCTTCCTGAGAAGCGGTTGCGAGGCGAGCGTGAAGAGAGGATTGGCGTAGAACGCGCACGGAACGAACACGATCCCCACCGCCACCAACGCCCGGATCAGCCGGTCGCGCAGCTCCAGCAGGTGCGAGATCAGGGACGCTTCGGCGAGCTTCTCAGGTTCCTCGCTCATGCGTATCCGCTGTGGAAGGCTCTGACGGCCGGTCGGCAGCCGCAGCGGCCGCTTCGGGCGGGACTTCGACGCCACTCTCCGGTGGCGGGGTCTCGGCGACTGCCGGCTCCACGGGATCCGGCGTCAGCGGCGGCGTGTCGGCGGGAGGAACACCCCCGACGGGCCGAACGGGCTGCGGCCGGATCGTCCGGCTCCGATCGACGTCGATCTCGTCCTCGAGCTGCTCCTGGAACTGCCGGGCCATGGCGCGCGCCCGGCCGACCCAGCGGCCGACCTCACGCACGACGCGCGGCAGCTTCTCCGGTCCCAGCACGACGAGCGCCAGGATGAAGATGACGAGGATCTCGGAGAACCCGATGTCGAACATGGAAGCTCAGGGGCGGAGGGCGGGGGTGGGATGCGCGGATGGCGCTCGCCGGAGCGAGGACACGTCAGGGGTTCTCGCTGGAAGAGACGGGGAAGGCCATGCGACTGGCCTTCCCTGGCGGCAGGGCACCCGGCCCGCGCTTCCGTGCGCGGGCGCTCGCCGGAGCGAGGACACGTTAAGTGTCCTCGCTGAATGCACCGGCTCGCCCATCAGGGCTCAGGCGCTCCGCTCGCTCTTGGCGGTATCGGCCTTGGGAGCGGCCTTGGCCTCGGGAAACTCGGCGTCAGGGGCATCCGAGCGGATCTGGCGGCGAGGCGATGCGGCGGCGGTCTCCTCCTGCTCGCCCTCGTTCATCGCCTTCTTGAAGCCGCGCACGGCATGGCCCAGATCCTCGCCGACGCTCCGGAGCTTCTTGGCACCGAAGACGACGAGCACCACGACCAGAATGATCAGCAGCTCCTTCATTTCCATAAAGCTTGAACTCCGCTCCGCTTACGCGTGAGAGAACACGAATGAGAACGGAATCATAGGCCAATCGACCGCTGGCAGCCGAGAAAATTCGTATATTCCCTTATTCGGCGCCGGCCCGGCTGCGGGCTCAGGCCTCCAGCCAGAAGGTCACCGGGCCGTCGTTGACCAGCTCCACCTGCATGTCGGCGCCGAATTCCCCGGCCGCTACCGGGGAGTGCACCTGCATGGCGCGCGCGACCAGATGGGCGAAGAGCTCGCGCGCCTCCTCCGGTGCGGCCGCGGTGCTGAACCCGGCGCGGTTTCCCTTGCGAGTGTCCGCCGCGAGGGTGAACTGCGGTACCAGCAGCAGTCCCCCGCCGACCTCCCGCAGCGACAGGTTCATCCTCCCGGCCGAATCGGCAAATATGCGGTATGCCAGCAGCCGCTCGAGCAGCCGATCGGCTGCCGCACGGTCGTCCCCCCGAAGCACGCCGATCAGTGCGAGGGTGCCGCGGCCGATGTCACCGAGGGGCTGCCCACGTGTGCCGACGCTGGCGCGCAAAACGCGTTGGATGAGGCCGATCATCATTTCACCGGTATGCACTCTGGCGTCCGCCATGCCGGGTCCGATAAGATGCGCCGGGGTTTTGCGCACCGAGCCGGAGAACACGATGGCGGGACGTATGTTGCGTTCACAAGTGCGTTCGAGAATGCGAGCGGCCGCGAGAGCACTGAAAATCAGTGCAGCGATCGGCATCGGCTTCCTCGCCGCCGGGGCTGCCTTGGCGCAGCAACCGCAGCTGACGCCCAATCCGCAGCGGGGCCAGGTTCTCTCGTACACCTGCCTGGGCTGCCACGGCATCCAGGGCTACCGCAACGCCTACCCCGATTATGCGGTACCGCGACTGCGGGGTCAGAACGAGCAGTACCTCATCGCCGCGCTGCAGGAATACAAGAGCGGCCAGCGCGACTACCCGACCATGCGCATGCAGGCCATATCGCTCTCGGACCAGGACATCGTCGACATCGCCGCCTATTTCGCCGCCAAGCCGCTGGTCGCCGCGAGCACCGCTCCCAAGCGCCCCGTGCCTGCGGCGGCGGCCGTGTGCACCTCCTGTCACGGGAAGGCGGGCATCGCCGTGGCGCCGATGTACCCGGACCTGGCTGGTCAGCATGCCAGCTACCTCACCCGCGCGATCCAGGAATACCACAACAAGGATCGCCAGAACCCCATCATGGACAGCATGGCCGCCTCTCTGACCCGCCCGCAGATCGCGGCCATTGTCGACTACTTCAGCAGCCTGCGGCCGGGGCTCCGCACGGAGCCCCGGCCGTTCTTCAGCTGGACCGATCGGCAGCAGCCGCCGAAAGCAGTCGAATAAGCCTTCGGGTCGGTCAGGTCCTCAACGCCAGCTCACTTCACCTGCACGGGGAAGAAGATCCGCTGCCCGCCGCGCTCGACGAGCAGAGCCACGTGCCCGTGAGCCTTGGCCACCGCCGCTCGCAGCTGCGCGGGCGTGGACACCCGCTGGCCATTGGCGGCAAGGACCACGTCCCCCGGCTGAATGCCGGCATCCTCTGACGGACCGCTCACACCTTCGACCAGGAGGCCGCCATGGGTGTGGGCCTGCTGCTGCTCGTCACCGGTGAGCGGCCGTACCGCGAGGCCGAGGCTCCCGCCCTGCTGCTTCGGATGCTCTATGGAGGCGAGCGTCTGGTTGCCCATCGATCCGAGCTTGACGGCGATTTCCCGCTGGGCGTGATCCCGCCAGATGGTCAGATGCACGGTCGTGCCCGGCATGAGGCTCGCAATGCGCACCGGCAGCTGGCTCGAGGTCTTCACCGGGACCCCGTTCAGCGCCAGGATCACGTCGCCGGGCTGCATGCCCGCGCGCGAGGCGGGGCTGTCGGGCTCGACCTGCGAGACCAGCGCGCCCTCGGGCTCCGGCAGACCGAAGGAATCGGCGAGCCCCTGGTCGACGTTCTGGATGATCACACCGAGCTTGCCCCGCTCCACGTGCCCGGTGGTCATCAGCTGATGCGCCACCTCCATCGCGACGTTGATCGGGATCGAGAACGAGACGCCCATGTAGCCGCCCGTGCGGCTGTAGATCTGCGAGTTGATCCCGATGACCTGCCCCTGCATGTTGAAGAGCGGGCCGCCGGAGTTGCCGGGATTGATCGGCACGTCCGTCTGGATGAAGGGCACATAGCCCGAATCGGGGAGAGTGCGCCCCTTGGCGCTGACGATTCCGGACGTCGCGCTGTTCTCGAAGCCGAACGGCGCGCCGATCGCGAGCACCCACTGTCCCACCTGCAGGGTGTTGGAATTGCCGAGCTGGACGGTCGGCAGGTTGTTGGCGGGGATCTTGATGACCGCCACGTCCGCGATCTTGTCCTCGCCGATCACCTTGGCCGTGTACTGGCGCCGGTCGGTCAGCTGGACGGTCACGTGGGTCGCGCCCGCGACCACGTGCGCGTTGGTCAGGATGACCCCGTCGGGGCGGATGATGAATCCCGAGCCCTCGCCGCGGATGGGCTCCTGCGGGGGCGCCTGGAAGGGCATGCCGCGGAAGAACGGCGCGAACGGGCTGTTGGGGCCGAACGGGCTGCCCTGGCCCTGGCCCTGGCTCGGCGATTTCTCGATCACGCGGATGTTGACCACCGCGGGCCCGTATTTTTTCACCAGCGTCGTGAAGTCCGGCAGCATCACGGAGACCCCGCCCCGCGGCTCGGCCGAGGTCACTGCCGCGGGCGGCGGCGAGCCCTGCGCGTGCGCGACCGTCGGCGCGGCGAAGCCGTACAATGCGGCCAGCGGCGCCGCGCCGAGCGCTGCGCCGACCACCGCCGCGATCAGTGGATTTCGAACTGCGGTCCTGACTGTCATATCTCGCTCCCAGGAAGGGTTCTGTGAGTCTACGGCGCCGAGCATAGGCGCCGACACTTAAATGACGCTTAAGGGCGGGCGGGTAGCGCCAGCCGGGGCCACCGCCAGGATGGCCGGCGGGACGGTGTCCCCGCTCACCGGCGAGCCGCAAGCCCGCGGGCGGCTCAGCGCTCCGCTCGCACCGTCTTCTCGATCTCGGCAAGCGTGCGCTCGGCGAGCAGGTCGAGTGCGTCGACGACAGTGCACGCCTCGAGCTGCAGCGGGGCGAGGACGCTGAGATCCGTACAGCCGAGGAGCAGGGTTCGAGCTCCGCGTGCGATGAGAGATCGGGCCACGGCGAGAGCACTCGATCGAGCCTCCTCGCCTTTCTTGATGGAGTAGATGGCCCGCATCAGCGCGTCCTGATCGCTCCTCTCCGGCACGATGAGCGGGCGCTTACGCGCCGCGAACGCCTGTTGGAAGAGTCTCATTTCCAGCGTCGTCGTGGTCGCGAGAAGGCCGACGGTGTCGTCGGCGCCCGCGCCGGCGCCCAGGGTCTCGGCGACGATCTGCGGCAGGCGGATCAGGGGAATACCGACCTCCTTCTCGAACGACGCCACGTAGCCATGCGCGGTAATGCAGGCGATGACGCAAAAATCCGCACCCGCCCGCCTCAGGCGGCGCCCCATCTGCACGAGCGCGGCAGCCGGGTCGATACCGCGCCCGCGCCAGGCTTCGTTTCGATCCGGCACTTGGGGATCGATGTCGACCAGCAGGGGCGGGCGCTCTTGTTCGCGACGGCCGCGGGTGAGTGCGTAGAACTTCTCGAGGAAGACGAGCGTCGCCTCCGGGCCCATGCCCCCGAGTACGCCGGCGCGGCGCATCATGGCGCGAGATGCCGTCAAGGGGGGGTGCCGTGAGCTTGAAATTCCTTGCCGTAGGCGAACAATGCCGGCCAGCCGCCGGTGTGCCAGAAGAGCACCTTTCCGCCCTTGCCGAGGTCTCCGCGCCGAATCATGCCGATGAGCCCGGCTGCCGCCTTGCCCGTATAGACCGGATCCAGAAGGACGCCTTCCTGCAGGGCGAAGAGCCGGACCGCCTCGAGCGTGCGTTCGTCCGGAATCGAATAGCCGGGTCCCACCCAGTCATCGGCGACGTTCACCCATTCAGCGGGGATAGTTGCTTTGCTTTCCAGGAAGGTGAGCGTCTCGCGCGCGAGCGACTCGATGTGCGCCTTCTGGACGGCCCTCGGGTGGCGCGTGCTGACGCCCAGGATCGTTCCCGGAAAGCCGAATAGTGCCTTGCCCGCGAGGATTCCCGCGTGCGTGCCGCCGCTGCCGCTCGGCACGACCATATGCTCGAAGGAAAGGCGCTGCCTGGCGCATTGTCCGAGCAGCTCCAGCACCGCCGCCGCGTAGCCCGAGGCCCCGAGCGGTGTCGAGGCTCCCCCGGGGATGAAGTGCGGATCGCTGCCCGTCTCGCGCCGCACCGTCTCGCGGGCGTTGCTGATCGCGGCCTTGATGTCGGCTCCAAAGGGCGAGACGAACATGCGTTTCGCCCCGAGCACCTGAAACAGCATGTTGTTGCCGCTCGCTTGAGGCGAGTAGCTGCCTTTGACGCGCTCCTCTATGACGAGATAACAGTCCAGGCCCTCGCGTCTCGCGGCGGCGAGCGTCAGGCGGCAGTGGTTGGACTGCACGGCGCCGACGGTCATGACCGCGTGAGCGCCCTCGTGGAGTGCGGCAGCCATGACGTACTCGAGCTTGCGCGTCTTGTTACCGCCGCCCGCGAGCCCGAGCTGGTCATCACGCTTGATCCATATTTCCGGACCGCCAAGGGCCTCGCTCAGTCGCGGCAACGGCTCTAGCGGAGTGACGAATTCCGTGTAGGTTCGCTTGGGCAGATCGAATAGCTTCATGTTGTTCCCCAGATACTGCTCTCCGGACTACTGCGGCGGTGGGGTCCGGAAACGCGCATGAAAATCGCCGCCTTGCCGCGCGGCGCGTCGATGGGAGCTGGCAGCAAGTGCAATCGAGATGAAAATGGCCACCGCGAGCTGGAACCAGGGCTGCAGATACCAGGGCGCGCCGCGCTCATGAGCCACGGACAAGGCGAGGATCACGCCGATCAGAAGCGCGCATACCGCCATGGCCTTCACGAGCACGCCGCGCGTGCACGGCGGCGCGAACTCGCGCACCCCTCGCCAGCTCGGCCACCAGGCGAGCAGCAGCGTGGCGAGCCCGAGCCCGCCGAACACCAGCGCGATACTGATCGCCCGCAGGGCGACGCCGATCTGCCAGCCTCCAAATATCGCATCAACGAGGAAAATGCTGCCGATGACGGCCGAGAGGACGATGGCGGCCGCGGGCGCGTGAGCCGTGTTGGTACCCGCCAATTGCTCCGGCACGAATCCGTCCTGGGCCCAGGAAAAAAGAAAGCGGCTGGCGTCGAGCAGCTGCGGGGCGATGGTTTTGACGACCACGATGGCCACGAGCACGTTGAGGAATACGTCGAGCGCGCGGGGTGTCAGCATTCCCACCAGCGCCGGCGTGGTGAGCAGGTATCCATGACCCGATTTCACGATCGGTAATGCGGTCCACCACGGCACCGCATGAAACAGCGCGTAGGAAACGAGCGTATAGAGCACGAGGGCGATCGCCCAGCCGGCGACGATGCCGCGCGGCATGTTTCGGTGCGCCTCCCTCACTTCCCCGGCAAGTGAAGTCGAGGCATCGAGCCCCCCGTAGGCGAACATGAGCAGGCCTATCACCGAAACGAACGCCGCAACCGAGGGGTGAGAGGCGCGGGGCGCGGCATGGATCCCGGCCGCGGCGCTGATTCTCGCGACCGCGGCCGCCGGTGCCGCGGCGAAGCCCGCGATGATGACGATCGCCGCCGCGACGAGCACCAGTACGCCGGCCGCGTAGATGAGGTAGCCATAGTTCCTGACGCCGCTCACGTGCAGTCCGGCGAGCAGCCAGATTGCGGCCAGGCCGGTGATCAGATGACCCACTGGCGTCGTGAACCACCGGGTCGCAAAGCCACTTGCATGCGTCGCATCCCCGATGAAAGTCCCGGTCGCATAAGCGAGAAAGCCGATGGCGCCGCAAATCCCGACGAACCACAGGAAGGCGATCGCGAAGCCTGCGTACGCGCCGAGTCCGCGCGTGAGCCATACGTAAGTGGCGCCCGCGCGCGGCATGGCGACCGAGTAGCGGGCGAAGAGCACGACTTGCGGAATGAGGACGAGGCCGGCGACGAGCATCGCCAAGGGTACGAGCCCCTCCACGCCGGGGTAGCTTTCCAGGCTGTGAGGCATCACGAAATTGATGCCGCTGCCATATTCCTGAGCGACGGCGGACAAAGCCACGACGACGACCCCCACGGCCCGAACCAGGCCGGGGCTCGCAGGGATGACCGGCTCCCTCGGCTTACGTTGTATTCTGTCAGTGGCCATCAACGTCGCCGGCACGCCTCGAGACGCCGTCGATGCGCGCCGCGCACCCGAACAGCCCGACATTTCCGCCCGTGTGCAGGAACAGGATGTTCGCCATTCTTCTTGAAGCGGTGTCCGTTGACAATGAGGTCGATCAGCCGTCCGTCGCGTTGCCGGTGCAAATGGGATCCAGCAATATGCTCTCTCGTACCGATCGACGCTAAAGGCGGCGCCTCTCGAGCCAGGCAATGAGCCCCTGCGTGTTGAGCTCCAGGTCGTTCTCGAGGAGCTCCAGCACACGCTCGGGCGGGAGCGGGCAGCCGTGCCGGGCGGCGAGCTCCCGCCAGAGGCTCGCGATGCCGGCGCGGATGGCGGCGCGGCGATCCGCGAGGCTCGCGCTCCGCTCGGCGATGCGGACCAGCTCGCGGATCTGCGCCTTCAGCGACTCTCCCAACCGCTGCACGTCCGTCACGCGGCTGAAGTGCATGAGGTACATCGCCTCGGGGGAATACGAGAGCAGCCGATCGATGGAGGCCAGCAGCTGTTCCGGATCGAATTGCGTCGGCGTCGTGGTGGGAACGATGAACGCGCCTCGTGGGGAATCGAGCTCCCGATACGAGATGCCGAACGTGTCGCCCGTGAAGATGCAGGCGTGGGCCCGATCGACGAAGACCTGATGATGCAGCGCGTGCCCGGGGGTGTGCAGGATCTCGAGCGGCCGCCCCGCGAGGCTGATGGTGTCGCCGTCCCGCGTCACCCGCACCCGCTCGGCCGGGATGGGCACGATGTCGCCGTAGAGTCTCCGGAAGCGGTCCTCGCCGTACACCGCGCGCGACCCGGCGATCAGCTTCGCCGGGTCGATCATGTGCGGCGCGCCGCGGGGATGGAGCACCGCGGTGGCATTCGGCAGCTCTCTCATGAGCCGTCCCGCGCCGCCCGCGTGGTCGAGGTGCACGTGCGTCAGCAGGAGATGATCGACCGCGTCCCGCGCGATGCCGAGCACATCCAGCGCCGCGAGCAGATAGGGCACGGAGTCATTGCTGCCGACATCCACGAGGGCGGCGCGGCTGCCGTGCTGAACGATGTGCGCCGCCGCATGTCCGGCATGAAGGTACTCCGTATCGACGGCCGTGATGCCATGCGGATGGCGGAACAACCGTGGGGTCGGCAAGGTCGGTGAGCGTTCTTGCATGCAGGACTCCAGGCACCAGGATGCCACCCGCCGCCGCGGGGGGCCGGAGGGCGCAAATTTGGCGCGCGTTTTGCGCGCCCCGCGCTGAGCCGGGCAGCGTGCGACGCCTGCGTCGCGCGGGCGGCTCTCGCTGGGGCGCACCGGGCCACGGGCCGAGCCAGGGACTGCGCAGTGACCGTGGCCCACGCAATGGTAGCAAGGTGAGCCGCGCCGCACTCCTCCGAGAATCGAAATTCAGGCAAGCTTGAGTCCATGATCCAGATCTCCTTGCGGCGGACGACCGCCGTCGCGGCCATTGCCGCATTCCTGCTCGCGTTCGGCTGTGCCGCTCAGGCACAGCCCTTCACGGTCCCCACCCACCGCATCGACGGCACTCTCGTCTTCGACGGCATTCCGCCGGCCGATGCGAAGCTCGCTTCCGAGCTGCAGCGGTACGAGGAATGGCGGCAGGCGACCTTCCTCGACTGGCTGCCCGACGGCAGCATGCTCATCGCTACGCGGTTCGGACGCTACGAGCAGGTGCATCGCCTCGCGGCGCCGCTCGGAGCGCGGGAGCAGCTCACGTTCGGCGGCGGGCCGGTCATCGAGGCCCGCGCGCCGCACAGCGGCCGGGGCTTCGTATTCGTCCGCAAGACCGACGGCTATCCCCAGCTCTACTACTACGCGGGCGCCGGTGCGCCTCGCCGGCTCACGCACGGAAATTACGAGCACGGCAGCCCCGTCTGGTCCCACGATGGCAAGCGCATCGCTTTTTATGGGACCGATCGCACCGGCGTGGATGACGACATCTACGTCGTGAATGTTTCCGCGGGCAAGCCTCCCCGGCTCGTGGTCGCCGGCTCGACGGGAACCTGGCGTCCGCTCGCCTGGTCGCCGGATGACAGCAAGCTACTCTTGCTCAACCGGGTCTCTCCGCAGCACTGCGCCCTGTATCTGGCCCAGGTCGCCACCGGCGCCCTGACGCCCGTGGCCATTCCCGAATCCCGCATCACCGCCGCGGGCTTCGCGCCAAACGGTGTCGGCTTCTACGTGATCTCGAATGCGCAGAGCGACTTCGAGCAGCTGCTCTACTACAACCCCATCACCCGCGTCACTCGCCGCGTTTCCGCGGACGTGCCCTGGGACGTGGAGGAGTTCGCAGTCGGCTCGGGCGGACACTACGTCGCCTACGTGATCAATGACGATGGCCGCAGCCGTCTGACCGTCGTCGACACCCTGCGCAATCTGCAATTCAAGCCGCCCGGACTGCAGAACGGCCGCATCGAGGACATCCGTTTCGACGATGCGGGGCAGAAGCTCGCGTTTTCCTACGGGTCCTCACGCTCTCCCCGCGACATCTACGTCTACGATGTCGCTCAGGGCACCGTTCGGCGCTGGACCCACAGCGAGATCGGCCCCCTCGCTCCGGCGAGCATCGCCACCGCGCAGCTCATTCATTATCCGACCTGGGACCGCGTCGACTTCCATCGGCGGCTCCTGTCCGCGTACGTCTACATGCCGCGCGGGCGGGCGCCCTGTCCCGTCCTGATCGCGCTCCCGGGCGGCCGCAAGCTGCATTCGCAGTTCCGTCCGCAGTGGAAGCCCTTCCTGCAATTCGTCGTCAACGACCTCGGCTATGCCGTGATCGCGCCCAACGTCCGCGGCTCCTCCGGGTACGGCAAGGCGTTCCGCGCGCTCGATGGCGGCAGGCTTCGCGATGATGCCGTGCGCGACGTGGGGGCGCTGCTCGTCTGGATCGGATTGCAGCCCGGCCTGGATGCGCACCGGGTGGCGATCATGGGCCATTCCTACGGCGGCTTTCTCGCGCTCGCATCGCTTGCGACCTACGGCAACCATCTGCGCGGCGCGATCGACGTCGCCGGAATCGCCAGCCTGGTCGACTATGTCGGGCACTCTCCCGCCGTCGACCGCGGCCGGCGCATCGCCGAGTTCGGCAACGTACAGGACTCGTACATGCGCGACTTCCTGGACCGGATCTCACCCCTCGACAACGTCGGCATGATCCACCGGCCCGTGCTGGTCGTCCAAGGACTGGACGCGCCGGGCTCGCGGGCCACGGACTCGCAGCAGCTCGTCTGGCGTCTGCGCTCCGAGGGCAATCAGGCCTGGTATCTCAGCGCCACCGACGCCGGCAACGATTTCAGCAGGCCTGCCGACCGCCGGGCCTACCTCGAGACCGCGGCGCAGTTCCTGCAGATGCTGGCCCGTTGAGGCGCTGGATCCGGGCGCGACGGCCGCTCGCGCTAACCGTCTTCCGCGGGGAATGTCACGGTGACGGCCAGACCCCTGCCGTCGGGTCCCTCGCCCAGCTCCACCGTGGCTCCGTGCGCCACCGCGATCGCCTTGACGATGGCGAGGCCGAGTCCGCTCCCGGGCACCGGGGTCCCCTGCCTGCGATAGAACCGATCGAACACGCGCTCGCGCTCCTCCGGCGCGATGCCCGGACCGTCGTCGACGACCCTGATGACGGCCTGTGCCGGCAGCGCCGCCGAGCGCTCGACCGACACATCGACGCGGCCTCCCTCGGGTGTGTAGCGCACGGCGTTGTCCACGAGGTTCCTGACCAATGTCGCGACGGCATCCCGCTCGCCGCGCACGGACACGGACTGCGCTTCCGAGATCCCGAGATCGATCCGGCGCGCGTCCGCGAGAGGCACCAGCTCCGCGACGATCTCCCGTCCCAACTCATCGAGCGCGATACGCGTGCGCGCGGGATCCGCCCGCGGCTCCTGCCGGGCGAGCGCCAGCATCTGCTCGACCAGGCGGATGGCTCTCTGCACGCCCTGCGACAGCTTCCCCATCGCCTCGGAGCGCTCGGCCTCCGTCCCCGCCCGCGCCAGCGCTCCGAGCTGCAGGTGCAGCGCCGTGAGGGGTGTGCGCAGCTCATGCGCCGCATCGGCCATGAAGGCCCGCTCGCGATCGAGCGCGGCAGTGAGCCGGACCAGCAGGTCGTTGAGCGAGCTCACGAGCGGCCGCACCTCGTCGGGCAGCTTCTCATCCGATAGCGGCTCGAGCGCATTGACCCGACGCGCCTTCACGGCCCTGGCGAGCCGTTGCAGAGGCTGCAAAGCGTGGCCCACGGCGAACCAGACGATGAGGCCCAGCACCGGCACCAGGAGCGCAAAGGGCGCCAACGTGCGCAGCGCGAGCTGCGCCGCCTGCCGCCGCCGCACGCTCATGGGCTGCGCGACCTCGACGACCTTCGTCGGCGACTCCGTGCCGTACACCCGCCATTGCCCGCTGCTCGTGTCGACGGTCGAGAAGCCGATCGTCGTGAAGTTGGGCAGTACTACTCCGGGGCGGGGCGTCGTGTAGATATGCTCTCCATCGATGGTCCAGATCTGCACGAAGAAGTCATAAGCCGCGGTGTTGGAGGGTACGGGCGGCGGGAAGACATACTCGACCGGCTGATCGCGCAGGAAGAGCGCGGTCTCCTTGAGGTGATAGTCGAAGAACGCTTCCGTTGCCGTCAGCGCATTGCGGTAGACGGCCAGGCCGCCACCCACGCCGACGATCAGCAGGCCGCCGAGCAGCCAGGCGAGGAGCCGCGCACGCAGAGAGCTCACGGTCACGCCGGCCTCACGCGATAGCCGACGCCGCGCACGTTGAGGATGTAGTCCGCGCCGAGCTTGCGCCGCAGCCCGTGGATGTGCACCTCGACGGCGTTGCTCTCGACTTCCTCGCCCCAGCCGTAGAGGCGCTCCTCGATCCGCGCGCGCGAGAGGATCGTCCCGGGCCGCTCCATCAGCAGCTGCAGCAGCGCGAACTCCTTCGGCGAGAGCGCGATCTCCCGGCCATCGCGCGTCACGCCGTGCGTGGCGGCATTGAGGGCGACACCCAGATGCTCGACCACGGGCGCGGTGCGCCCTGACTTGCGCCGCAACAGCGCCCGGATGCGCGCCGCCAGCTCATCGAGGTCGAAGGGCTTCACCAGATAGTCGTCCGCGCCGGCATCCAGGCCCTGCACCCGGTCGCAGACCGCATCGCGCGCGGTGATGATGAGGACCGGCAGGTCCTGGCCCGATGCGCGCGCGGCGGTCAGGACCTCGAGGCCGCCCTTGCGCGGCAGGCCGAGGTCGAGCAGAAGGAGGTCGAAGTCCTCCGTCCGCAGCACCTGCAGGGCGGACTCCCCGTCGTGCACCCAATCCACGGTGAAGCCCTCGCGTTTGAGGCCCGCGCGCATCGCCTCGCCGATCATGGCGTCGTCTTCTACCAGCAGCAGTCTCATGTGGAAGGGAATAAGATCGTGCGATGCTGCAGCGTCTCGTACACGATGCCGCCGCTCTGGGTGTGGCGCTGACGGAGCACGATGCCGCGAGGCTCCGCCAGCTCCTCGAAGAGCTGGCGCGTTGGAATCAGAAATTCAATCTCACCGGTCTCACCGACCTCGAGAGCATGGTCAGCCATCACGTGCTCGACAGCCTTGCCGTTCATCGCTATCTGCATGGGGCCGCCATCGCCGACGTCGGCACCGGCGCGGGATTCCCTGGCTTGCCGCTCGCCCTCGTGAATCCGGAGCGGCGCTTCACCCTCATCGACTCGAACGGGAAGAAGATCCGCTTCGTCTCGCACGCGGTGCGCATCCTCGGGGTGATGAACGTCGAGCCGCTGCAGGCCCGCGTGGAGACGCTGCGCCCCGAACGGCCGTTCGACACGGTTCTCGCGCGCGCGTTCGCTGCTCTGCCGCAGCTGCTGGCGGCCGTCGGGCCCCTCTGCGGCAGTGATACCCGGGTCCTGGCCATGAAGGGCAAGTGGCCGCAGGCCGAGCTCGACGCGCTGCCGCCGGGATGGCGGGTGGCCGAATCGCACACCCTCACCGTGCCGGGCCTGGCGGAGGCGCGCTGCCTGATCGTGCTCATGGCCGGTATCTCGCACTAATTTGCGGCGCCGAATCCCGGCTCCTGCCCGGCCCAGCGCGTCTCGGCCACCAGCGGCGGCCGGGCACCTGCATGTGCCTGGGGCGTAGGATCTTGACAGCTTCATGACTCGCGATCGACCGGGAAATCAGCTCTTCTCACGGCTTGCCGGCGACCGGCAGGGCGGTCGTTTCCTTGATGACCGAGAGCGCGATGGAGGAGTGCACCGATTGCACACCCGGGAAGCGCGAGAGGTGATCGAGGAAGAAGGCCTCGTACGCCTTGATGTCGCGACACACGATGCGCAGCAGAAAATCGGTCTCGCCCATCAGCGTGTAGCACTCCAGGATCTCCGGGTGCTGCCGCACCGCCTGCTCGAACCTCAGCAGCGCATCGCGGCCGTGGCCGGACAGCTTCACGTGCGAGAACACGAGCACGTTGAGCCCGACCTTCTCCCGATCGAGCAGCGCCACCCGCTTGCGGATGACGCCGAGCTCCTGGAGGCGGCTCACGCGCCGCCAGCAGGTCGAGGCCGTCATCCCGAGGCGCTCCGCCAGCTCGGCGGCAGAGAGATCACCATGCTCCTGGATCAGGTCCAGGATCCGCGCATCGCCGCGGTCGAGGTCTGCCTGCATCGCCCATCTCGCCCATGAAGCCCGTGATGCAATGAATGATTCACCGCGGCGCGCCGGAGGGCAACCTTTGTGACGCGCCGTGCAGCGCCCGGCGGGTATGGTGGCGGTTTTAGGGTTCGCGGAGAGTGGCGGTGGATGTCTTCCAGATGCGGGATTTCGATGCCCACGAGCAGGTGGTGTTCGGATACGACGCGGCCTCGGGGCTGCGCGCCATCATCGCCATCCATTCCAGCGCGCTCGGCCCGGCGGCCGGTGGCTGCAGGATGTGGCCCTACGCCGCCGTCGACGATGCGATCGCGGATGCGCTACGCCTTTCCCGCGGCATGAGCTACAAGAACGCCATGGCCGAGCTGCCTTTCGGGGGCGGAAAAGCGGTGATCATCGGCGATGTGCGCGATAAGACCCCGCAGCGGATGGCGGCCTTCGGCCGGCTCGTCGACTCGCTCGCGGGCCGCTACATCACCGCCGAGGACGTGGGAACGACGACGGCGGATATGGAGCAGGTCGCTCGCGTGACCTCGTTCGTGAGCGGACTGCCGCGCGATTCGGTGTCCGCCGGCGGTGACCCGGGTCCGAAGACGGCATTGGGCGTATTTCTCGGTCTGAAGGCTGCCGTGCGCTTCCGTCTCGGCCGCGCGAGTCTCGAGGGGGTGAGGATCGCCGTCCAGGGCCTGGGCGGTGTCGGCTACCCGCTCTGCCGGCTGCTCGCCACCGAAGGCGCATCGCTCAGGGTGGCGGATTCGCGGCCGGGGGTGGCCGAGCGGGTTTGCCGGGAGCTGGGCGCGCAGGAGGTGCCGGCGGCGTCGGTGCTCGCGGAGGACGTGGATGTCCTCGCCCCCTGCGCGCTGGGAGCAGTGCTCGATGCCCGCTCGATCCCGAGGCTGCGCGCGAAGGTCATCGCCGGAGCCGCGAACAACCAGCTGGCCCGCGATGAGGACGGAGAGGCACTGATGCTGGCGGGGATCCTCTACGCCCCCGACTATGTCATCAACGCCGGTGGCATCATCAGCGTCGCGCACGAGTACCGGGGCGGCGCCACCGCGGCCCAGGTGAGGGCCGAGATCGAGAGGATTCCGGACCGCCTGACCGAGATTTTCGAGCGTGCCCGCCGCGAGGGCCGCCCGACGAGCGCGGTTGCGGACGAGATGGCCCGCGAGCGCCTGGCGCAGGGCCCGCGCCGCAAGGTCGCCTGATCGTCCGAGTATCGGCCGGTGTCGCCGGCCCCGGGCGGCGGGGCGCCCGGCCCGGCCGTCCGGCCGCGCGATCGCCGCAGGGAGGGCCCATTCACGGGCCTCGCTCGAAGGCGCCGGCGAGCCCGCGAGCTTGCTGCATGTACACTTGGCGCATGAAGCGCGTCATCGCGGTCGCCAACCAGAAAGGCGGCGTCGGCAAGACCACCACCGCGGTCAATCTGGCCGCCTCTCTCGCGGCCACCCGGCGCCGCGTGCTGCTCATGGATCTCGATCCGCAGGGCAACGCGACCATGGGCAGTGGCGTCGACAAGTCGCAGCTGCCGCGGGGCACCCTCGAGGTACTGCTCGGCGAGGCGGAGCTGGCCGCTTCCGTGTGCACCGTAGAGCACGGCGGCTACACGCTGCTGCCCGCCAACCAGGATCTGACATCGGCCGAGGTCAGGCTCCTCACCCAGACGATCGGCCGGGAGACGCGCCTTCGCCGCGCGCTCGAGCCGGTGCGCAACGCATACGACGTGATCCTCATGGACTGCCCCCCCTCGCTCAACATGCTCACCGTGAACGCGCTCGTCGCGGCGGATAGCGTGCTGATTCCGATGCAGTGCGAGTACTACGCGCTCGAAGGCCTGTCGGCCCTGCTCGGCACCGTCGAGCAGATCCGGGTCGCCGCCAACCCCGCGCTCGAGATCGAGGGTATCCTGCGCACCATGTTCGACCCGCGAAACAACCTCGCGAACGAGGTCAGCGCCCAGCTCCTCATGCATTTCGGCGACAAGGTCTTCCGCACCGTCATACCGCGCAACGTCCGTCTCGCGGAGGCGCCATCGTTCGGGCGACCGGTGTTGTTTCACGACAAGGAATCCCGCGGCGCGCTCTCCTACCTCGCCCTCGCGGGCGAGATGATCCGGCGCGAGGAGGAGGCGCGTCAGGCCGCGGCGCCCGAGATTGCTGCCGGGGGCGGCACCGCATGATTCAGAAGAAGCCGACGCTCGGCCGGGGACTCGCGGATCTGCTCGGCCAGATGAGCCCGCCGCGCGCGGCGCCGCCGGCCGGAGAGCCGAACGCGGCCGCCCCGCCGCAGGGCGCCGCCGGCGAGGAGCTGGCGCGTCTGCCTCTCGATGTCCTGCAGCGCGGCCGGTACCAGCCGCGCATCGACATGCGTCCGGAGACCCTGGAGGAGCTGGCCGCCTCCATCAGGGCGCAGGGCGTGGTGCAGCCGATCGTGGTGCGCCCGATCGCGGCACCCGCGGCCGGCGCATCGCAGCACTACGAGATCATTGCCGGCGAGCGCCGCTGGCGCGCGGCGCAGATTGCAGGCCTCACCGAGATCCCGGCGGTCATCCGCCGCATACCCGATGAGGCGGCGATCGCCGTGGCGCTGATCGAGAACATCCAGCGCGAGAGCCTGAACCCCCTCGAGGAGGCGCGGGCGCTCGAGCGGCTCATCACCGAGTTCGAGCTGACCCATGCCCAGGCCGCCGAGGCCGTGGGCCGCTCCCGCGCGGCCGTCAGCAATCTGCTGCGGCTGCTCGAGCTCGCCCCGGAAGTCGGCGCCCTGCTCGAGCGCCGCGAGCTCGAGATGGGGCACGCCCGGGCGCTGCTCGCGCTGCCTGCCCGCCGGCAACAGGCGGAAGTGGCGGCGATCGTGGCGAAGAAGAGCCTGTCGGTGCGCGAGACCGAGGCGCTGGTGCGGCGCATGCAGCAGCGCGGCAGGGATGCCGGGGCGCGGGACGCCGACTCCACGGGCGCCGGCGCGGGAGCGTCGGATCCCGACATCCACCGGTTGGAGCAGGACCTGGCGGACAAGCTCGGGGCCAGGGTGGTCATTCAACACGCCCAGGGCGGCAAAGGGCGCCTCGTCGTGAGCTATAACAGCCTCGATGAGCTCGACGGCATCCTCGCGCACATTACCTAGGGCGGCCGGCGCCAGTGCGCCGTTTCGTGAGCACCGGAGCTCGCGCGCACCAGTCGTAAAGGCGCGTATGGCCTTTTCGGGGTGGGATCACTATAATTCCGCGACTTTGCCATTCCGTCAGGCCCAAGTGCTTGTGGGATAAGGCAAAACTAGCAGACCGGTGCTGCAGTTTCCCGGGGCGGAAGGGCGCCTCGATCGACCCCGCGTGACTGAGTGACACGCTCGCGCGTGAGGGCAGGGGTGCGGGCGTGTCGTCAACGGTGTTTCGAGGTCTGAAATCTCATGGCGATCCCTGCTGATCTGCCAGACGCTCGGCGTCCATGCCTCGCTGCAAAGCGAGTGGCCTTCGGCGTCGTGCGCGGACAGGCTGCGACGACGCTGGTTGCGGCAGTCGTAGGTTGGCTGCTGGGCGGTGGTCATGTCGGTGTGTCGGCCGCCCTCGGCGGAGTGATCGGCACGGCCGCGAGCCTCGGCATGGCGCTGATGGCGTTCCGCGGCGAGTCGGTCGCCAGCCCGGCCCGGATTCTCGGCACGTTCTACGCAGGGGAAATGGTGAAAGTGGCGATCGCGATCGTATCGTTCATCCTGGCGCTGAAGCTGACGGCGGCCTCGCCTCTGCCCATGTTCGGCGCCTACATGGCGACCTTCGTCGTCTACTGGATCGTGCTGGCGCGCATGGCGTTGCCGATGCTGTCGGCTACTCGCCGGGCCAGCGCCTGAGCGCCGTATCGAGGGACAGCCCAGGATCATGAGCAACATGCTGCCAGCACTCTCCGCCGCCGCCGCGGGCCCGAGCCTGACGGAGTACATCACCCATCACATCACCTTCCTCACCAACAGGACGCCGGTGGGGCTGGTGGACTTCTCGGTGGTGAATTTCGACAGCGTCTTCTTCTCGGTGCTGCTCGCCGTCGTCTTCGCCGGTCTCTTCTATGTGGCGGCGCGCCGTGCGACCACCGGCGTCCCGGGGAAGTTCCAGGGCTTCATCGAGCTCATCCTCGGCTTCGTCGACTCGCAGGTGAAGGACACCTTCCAGGGCACCAGCAGGCTGATCGCGCCGCTCGCGCTCACCATCTTCTGCTGGGTCTTCCTCTTCAACTTCATGGACCTGCTCCCGGTCGACCTGCTGCCGGACGTGGCGCGCAGCATCGGGCTCGGGCACCTGAAGGACGTGCCGAGCACGGATCTCAACATCGTCTTCGGCCTGTCGCTCACGGTCTTCTTCCTCATCATCTTCTACAGCATCCGCATGAAGGGCCTGGGCGGCTTCATCGCGGAATTCACGCTGCATCCGTTCAACAGCCACAACGTACTGCTGCAGGCGCTGCTGGTACCGGTCAATCTGCTGCTCGAGTCGGTGATGTTCTTCGCCCGGCCCATCTCCCTGGCGCTGCGCCTTTACGGCAATCTCTACGCGGGAGAGATGGTGTTCGTGCTCATCGCGCTCCTCACGCTGAGGACCGGATACCATGCGCTGGCCAGCATCAGCGGCTGGGCCATGATCATCCTGCAGTTCGTCCTGGGGCTGGCCTGGACGGGGTTCGATCTCGTCATCGGGCTGCTGCAGGCGTTCATCTTCATGATGCTGACCGTCGTGTACCTCTCGCAGGCATACGAGCATCACTAGAATCCGTCATCGATCGTCGAAAGCTACGTTTTCATCCGGAGGCTCTTAAAGTGGAAGGTATCGCACAAATTCAGGCCATGACCGCAATCGCAGTCGGCCTCATCTTCGGCATGGGTGCGCTCGGTACGGCCATCGGCTTCGGCATCCTCGGGGGACGCTTCCTCGAAGGCATGGCTCGTCAGCCGGAGCTCGCACCCGCGCTGCTGGTCAGAATGTTCATCGTCGCCGGCCTCCTCGATGCGGTCTCGATGATCGGCATCGGTTTCGCGCTCTTCTTCATGTTCGCGAATCCGTTTCTCGCGGCCCTGCACCCGGTCGTGGCGCACTGATCGCGCTGAGCGGATCTGATGCGCAGCCGGCGGCTTCGAGACCGCCTGCGGCGCTTCGCAGCACTCGCAACGGGAGACCAGAGTGAACATCAACCTGACGCTCATCATCCAGATGATCGTCTTCGCCCTGCTCGTCTGGTTCACGATGAGCCGCATCTGGCCGCCGCTCATGCGCGCGGTGGAGGAGCGGCAGCGCAAGATCGCGCAGGGACTCGCTGCCGCCGACCGCGGCGAGCAGGAGCTGCAGCAGGCGCGGCAGGGCGCCGAGGCGATCCTGCGCGAGGCGCGCGAGCGTGCCGGGCAGATCATCGACCAGGCGCAGCATCGGGCGAACGACATCCTGGAGCAGGCGCGCGTCAGCGCGCAGCAGGAAGGCGACCGCCTGGTGGCCTCGGCGCAGCAACAGATCGGCCTCGAGGCGGCGCGAGCGCGGGAGAGCCTGCGGCGTGAGATCGGCAACATCGCCATCGCGGCGGCTTCGAAGCTGCTCGAGCGCGAGATCGATCCGGGTACGCACCAGGAGCTCATCAGCAAGCTCGCGGCACAGATCTGACGGAGTGACGACGGATGGCGGATAAGAGCACCATTGCCCGGCCGTACGCGAAAGCCGCCTTCGAGGAGGCGCGCGATCGCGGGCGGCTCGGCCCCTGGTCGGGGGCGCTGCGGACCGCCGCGGCCGTCGCCGCCGACTCCAGGGTCCAGGCGCTGATCGGCAATCCGAGGGTCACGCCGGAGGAGCTGGCGGCGCTCGTCATCGAGATCGCGGGAGCGGCCCTCGACGAGGAGGGCCGCAACTTCGTGCGCATTCTGGCCGAGAACCGTCGCCTCGCGATATTGCCGGAGATCTCGGCGCTCTTTGACGAGCTCAAGAGCGAGGCCGAAGGCGTCATCGACGTGACGGTGACCTCGGCCGTGCCGCTGGATGACTCGCAGCGAGCCAAGCTGACGGCGGCGCTCGAGCGGCGGCTGCGCCGCTCGGTGCGCCTGCAATGCGCCACCGATCCGGCGCTGATCGGAGGCGCGGTGTTGCGCGCCGGCGATCTGGTCATCGACGGGTCGCTGCGCGGCAAGCTCGAGCGCATCGCCTATCAGCTGACCGCCTAAATCTTATTTCCGGGGAAAACGCAAATGGCCATCAAGGCAAGCGAAATCAGCGACCTCATCAAGCAGCGGATCGAAGACTTCAAGTCGGTCACTGAGGCGCGCAACGTCGGCACCATCATGTCGGTCACCGACGGCATCACCCGCGTCCACGGCCTGGCCGATGCGCGCTACGGCGAGATGCTGGAATTTCCGAACAACACCTTCGGCCTCGCGCTCAACCTGGAGCAGGACTCGGTGGGCGCGGTGGTGCTCGGCGACTACGAGAACCTGCGCGAAGGCGACCAGGTCAAGACCACCGGGCGCATCCTCGAGGTGCCCGTCGGACGCGAGCTTCTCGGCCGCGTGGTCGATGCGCTGGGCCGCCCCATCGACGGCAAGGGACCGATCAACACCTCGCGCACCGCTCCGATCGAGCGCGTGGCGCCGGGCGTCATCTACCGCAAGTCGGTGAGTCAGCCGGTCCAGACCGGCTACAAGGCGATCGACTCGATGGTGCCGATCGGCCGCGGACAGCGCGAGCTGATCATCGGCGACCGGCAGACCGGCAAGACGGCGCTCGCGGTCGACACGATCATCAACCAGAAGTCCTCCGGGGTGAAGTGCATCTACGTCGCGATCGGCCAGAAACAGTCGACCATCGCCGGTGTGGTGCGCAAGCTCGAGGAGCACGATGCCCTCAAGCACACCATCATCGTGGCCGCCTCGGCCTCCACGCCCGCCTCGCTGCAGTACATCTCCGCCTACTCCGGCTGCACCATGGGCGAGTTCTTCATGGACAACGGCGAGGATGCGCTGATCATCTATGACGACCTCACCAAGCAGGCTTGGGCGTACCGGCAGATCTCGCTCCTGCTGCGCCGTCCGCCGGGACGCGAAGCGTACCCGGGCGACGTGTTCTACCTGCACTCGAGACTCCTCGAGCGCAGCGCGCGGGTCAACGAGCAGTACGTCGAGGAGGCCACCAAGGGCGCCGTCAAGGGCAAGACCGGATCCCTGACCGGCCTGCCCATCATCGAGACCCAGGCGGGCGACGTCACGGCGTTCGTGCCGACCAACGTGATCTCCATCACCGACGGCCAGATCTTCCTCGAGACCGACCTCTTCAACGCGGGCATTCGTCCGGCGATGAACGCGGGCATCTCGGTGTCGCGCGTCGGCGGTGCGGCGCAGACCGACATCATCAAGAAGCTGGGCGGCGGCATCCGTCTCGCTCTCGCCCAGTACCGCGAGCTCGCCGCCTTCTCCCAGTTCGCCTCCGATCTCGACGAAGCGACCCGCCGGCAGCTCGAGCGCGGGCAGCGGGTGACCGAGGTGATGAAGCAGAAGCAATATGCGCCGATGTCCGTGGCCGAGATGGCGCTCTCCATCTATGCCGTCAACAACGGCTACATGGACAAGGTGGAGCTGAAGAAGGTCGTGGCCTTCGAGGCCGC
>DASTAC010000171.1:0-9338 GCA_035713045.1 Steroidobacteraceae bacterium | reverse complement strand
CGCGAGCACCTTCACGTAGCCGAAGTTGATGACGAGCTCGGCGAGCTCGGTGAAGAAGCGGGAGTAGCCGCCGCTGCCCACCGGCCGCATGCCGACGGAGCGGAACATCTCCTCGAGCTCGCTGACGCGGTAGCCCTGGACCACGTGTCCGTAGGTGGCAGGCCCCATGCCGATCATCCGCTTCAGCACGGCGACCGGCAGGCGCGTATCACCGTTCGGGGTCGTGATGATCGCGAGGCCGCCCGGGGCGAGCACCCGGCGGATCTCGCGGTTCAGCCCACTGAAGTCCGCGAAATGCTCGTGCACGTCGATGACGATCACCACATCGAACACGCCGTCGGAGAAGGGAAAGCGGTTGATGTCGACGTGGGCGACCGGATCGCCGAGGAATTCCGCCATCTCCTCGATGCCCTGGGGATAGACCTGACCCCAGCTCCAGCGGCCCCCCGCGGCACGGAAGTGCCAGTTCATCGCGCCGTTGTTGTCGTGGCCGGAGATGAGCAGGCAGCGGCGGCCGCTCACCGGTCCCAGCAGGCGCATCAGGAGGTCGACCTTCTGTCGCTTCTTCAGCGATTTCGCGTACATCTGCAGCTGCCAGGGCGTATCGCTCCTCTGCGGCGCCGGCGGCGCGGTCAGGGGCCCTGCGGTCAGGGGACTCGTGCTCGTCATGTCGATTCCTCGATTCAGGCTGCGGCGGGCTCGAGGTCGCACACCGTGGGCCCGCGGAACGCGGCGAGCTGGCGGGCGGCCTCGTCCACCTGGGCGCCGGTCTCCTTGCTGCTCCAGCGCAGCTCGCGCGCGAGCGTCGCGGCACAGGCGGTGAGCGCGGAGCGGTCGAGCGACCGGCTGAGATATAGCGGCGTGCGGCGCATGATCACGTCCGGAAGGCGAACGGCCATCTCCGCGCGCGCCGCGTAGGCGACCTGCGCCAGCACGACCGGCAGGTCCGCGACGACTCGGGCGCCAAGCGCTGGCTCGCCGCTCATGAGGGCCAGCAGGTGCCGGTGTGCCGCGCCATAACACTGCTCAAGATGCGCCAGCACGGCCGGATCCGGCGACGTCGCACCGCGCGGACCCGTGTAGAAGGTGCTCGCCATTGGAGCGAGCTTGCGGGGCCGGCGCCCGATCTCATCGCCGACGCCGAGCTGGCGGCACGCGAGCCTCACGGCCTGGGCGGCCACGGCGGGCGCGATGGTCCATTTGACCCCGACCAGGGACACGAGTCCCACGAGGCCCGCCGGCTCGTGATCGATCACCTGCGGATCGCGCTCGAGCGCCACTTGCGCGCCGGTGTTGTCATCCGCCTCCGGCAGCAGACCCGCGAATACCCCGTGCACGTCGGCACCCGTCAGCCGGTGCTGCCCCAGGACCGAGTTGAGGTCGCTCAGGAACGCGAGCACCTCATCGCGCATCACGTCGGGCACGCGAGTGGAAGGATCGCAGCGCAGATGCCGGGTGCCGATCAGCGAGTAACCGTTCCACGGCAGTATGAAATAGGTACTGTTGCCACCGCCCTGCTCGCGCACGCTGAGCCCGACGCCGTCACGGAACGGAAGCGGGCGGGTCAGGAGGTTGAACGCCCTGGAGGCCCGAAACATCGGCGCCTTCGGTCTGCCCGCCCCGGCCGGCAGCCAGTCCTCCACCCAGGGCCCCGCGGCGTTGATGACGAAGCGCGCGCGCAGCTCCATCTCACGGCCCGAGAGCTCATCCCGGGCGTGCACGCCGCGGATGCGCGCTCGATCCGACAGGAGACCTGTAGCGCGCACGTAATTGGCGGCGTGGGCTCCCGCGTCCGCGGCCGCGGTGACGAGCGAAAGCAACAGCCGCTCGGTATCCAGGCAGACCGCATCGTGCCAGGTGGCGGCGCCGTTACAGCCCTGAAGGTCGATGCCGGTCAGCGCCGCGCGCGCCGCGCTCTCGCTGAGGAGAGCGCCGCGCGGCAGGCGGCGGTCGGGGCGCACGCCCCGGTTGCGGTCGGCGCTCACGATGTCATTGATCGCAAGCGCAGCGCGCATGACGAGCGGGCCGCGCATCCCCTGGCCGCGGGTGGGCAGGATGAAGCGCAGCGGCCGGGCGAGATGCGGCGCGAGGCGCAGCCACTCCCGCCGCTCGCGGATGGATTCGCGCATGCGCCTGAAGTCGAGGCGCTGCAGGTGGCGCAGCCCGCCGTGCAGGGTGCGAAGGCTGTTGCCCGAAGTGGCGCCGCCGAAGTCTCCGGCCTCGATCAGCGCCACCCGCAGGCCGCGCAGGGCCCCCTCCCAGGCCGCGCAGGCGCCGTAGACCCCGCCGCCAACGACGAGGAGGTCGTAGGCGGTGCTCGCGAGCCGGTTGACGTTACGCAGCATGGACGTCGACCCCCGGCAGCTCGATGCCTGCGCCGAACCGCTCGCGCCACAGCTGGAACACCATCAGCGCCCAAAGGAGGTGACTGTGATTGTGCGTGCCGCTCTCGTGCTCCCGCATCAGCCGTTGCGCGTAGCGCGCATCGAAGAGTCCCTCCGCGGCGAGACGGGAGGGACTCAGCAGCTCGTGCATGAGCCCGTTCCACTCGTGGGCCAGCCACTGCTTCATGGGCATGCTGAAGCCTTCCTTGCCGCGCCGCAGCACCGACTCCGGCAGCAGGCCGGCGAACGCGCGCTTCAGGATCCACTTGCGCACGCCGCCGCGCACCTTCAGGTCCGAGGGGATGGAAAGCGCGAGATCCACCACCTCGTTGTCGAGATAGGGCACCCGCGCCTCGAGCGAGCTCGCCATGCTCATGGCATCCACCTTGGCGAGGATGTTCTCCGGCAGATAGAGCTTCAGGTCGCAGCGCATCTGCGCGCTCAGGCGGTCGGCGCCGCTGTCCTCGAGAGCCGCGCGCACGAGCCCTTCCGCCGCACCCGAGACCTCGGCGCGGAATTCCTGCGTGTAGAGCTGGGACCGCTGCTCCTCGCGCAGGAATACCATCCAGCGAAGGTGCTGCCAGTCCGACGGCAGCCGCGCCCCTTCCAGGAATCGGCGCAGCTCGTTCGCGAGCCCGCGCTTGCCCGGGCGCAGCGGCAGGCCGCGCGCGAGCCACTCCACCGCGGCGCGCAGCGGTGCCGGCTGCCAGTCGAGGAGTCGCGCGCTCAGCCGGTCCGCGCGATAGGTGTCGTAGCCGCCGAAGAGCTCATCGCCCCCATCGCCGCCCAGCGCCACGGTCACCCGTCGTCGCGCCATGCGCGCCACGAGGAGCGTCGGGAACACCGAGAAGTCCGCGATGGGCTGGTCGAGCTGCGAGATCACCTCCGGCAGCAGCGACAGGTAGTCCGGGGTCAGCACCTCCTCGTGATGACGCGTGCCGCAGTGCGCAGCGACCGCGCGCGCATGGTGCAGCTCACTGTAGGTCGGATCGCCGAAGCCGATCGAGAAGGTGAGCGGCGGCGCGGGGGAGACTTCGCGCATCGCTGCGACCAGGATCGAGGAGTCGATGCCCCCGGAGAGGAAGGCACCGAGCGGCACGTCGCTCGCGAGCTGCCGCCGCACCGCCTCGAGGATCGTGTAGCGAAGCTGCCCGGCGATCTCCGTCAGATCGCGCACCGGCCGCGGCTGCGCGGCCGGCAGCGACCAGAACCGGCCCTGGTGCAGCTTGCCGCCGGATACCGTGAGCCACGCGCCGGGAGGGAGCTTCCTCACGTCCTGGAAGAGCGTGCCGGGGCTCGCGGTGTACTCGAATGTCAGGAGCTGATCGACGCCGAGAGGGTCGATGGCTCGTGAGGAGCCGCCGGCTGCGAGGATGGATTTGACCTCGGATGCGAACCAGACGCTCCCGCCGCGGACGCTGTAATAGAGCGGCTTGATACCCATCCGGTCGCGCGCGAGCAGCAGGCGCTTCAACTCCCTGTCCCAGAGCGCAATCGCGAACATGCCGTTCAGGCGCGAGAGGAACGCGAGCCCGTACTCCTCGTAGAGCCGCGGGATCACCTCGCTGTCGCCCGTCCCGCGCAAGCGGTGTCCCCGGGCGGCGAGCTCCTCGCGCAGCTCGCGGTAGTTGTAGATCTCCCCGTTGAACACTGCCCACACGCTGCCGGAATCGTTCGCGACGGGTTGATCGCCCGTCACCAGATCCAGGACCGCAAGCCGCCGCATGCCGAGGCCGACACCCGGCTCGACATGGACGCCCTCCCCGTCCGGCCCGCGATGTCGCATCACGTCGCACATGGCGCCGATCAGCTCGCGCGGCGGGCTGCTTCCGCGGGTGACCACTCCGGCGATGCCGCACATTGGGGGCTCTCTTCAGGCTCGCAGCCGCTTGCGCAGCTGCATGCCGACCTGGTTGCGCACGAAACGCAGAGGCGGCTCCAGCCTCGCGAACCGCTCGAGGGGAGCGTCGGACTGCGTCAACGCGCGCAGCAGACTATTACCGGGCCGCGCTCGATCGAGGTCGACGGCCACGGTGAACCCCATGCGCCCCACCTTCCCGACATCGTGTGGGAACGGCAGCGGGTCGGTGCCGGGCAGGTCTCGGACCCCGAGCCGTGCCGCATGCGTGAAGTGCTGCGGGTATCCCCAGAAGACGGGCCTTCCGCCCTCGTCGCCCAGAAAGAGCGTCGGCTTGCGGAATTCCTCGATCAGCGCGTTCAGCAACCGGCCGCGGCTGAAGAACCACTTGCCCGGCCCCCAGGGAATGACGCGCGGCACGCCCAACCCGTCGGATTCGCGCAGAATGTCCCGGATCGGCCGTCCGTCGGCAAAGCGCCGCGTGGTGCCGAGCACGAGCACCTCCAGACCCTCCCGGCAGGCCACCTGTCGGCCGGCGACGATGAAGAGCTCTCGATGCCCGTCCCTGGCGATGACGCTGATGTCCTCTGCAGTCGACTCGACAGTCCAGCGCCGCAGTCGCAGGCCCGATGCGCCATCGCCGGCCGATCCTTGCGCCAGCGCACGCAGCGCGCCGAAGCAGTCATCGGGCGCGCACTCCGCGAGCAGCAGAAAGGAAACCACTCGCCCGTCGGAAGCCTTGCGGGCACTCGCTGCTGCCAGATTGTCGTGGGCATTGCGCAGCAGCTCATCGGGGTCGTAGCACTGGTGCAGATGTACGTGTGCGTCGACGCAGGCGATGACGTTGGCCATAGATATTGGCCTGCGAAGCAATCTTCGGACCCGCTGAAGGTACAGGCCAGAGGAGGCGCGTGTCGGCCGCCGGCCACCCAGGCACCGTCGGGGAGCCGCTCGCCGGCGAGGATTGTCAATAGGCTTAAGCGCGGATTTGCCAGTGCCACGCCCATCGCGGATACTGCCGCCTACCGTAAATGCCGAGGTGCTGACCCGTGTCTGTGACCAAGAAGAATCCGGATTCCTCGCGCCGCTCGTTCCTGGCAACCGCCGCCGTGGCGGCGTCCGTGGCGCTCGTGGGGCTGAAATCCCATTCCGCCCGGGCTGCGGGCGAGAAACTGCCGCATCTGTCCGAGAGCGACCCGCTCGCCAAGTCTCTCGGTTACCAGATGAATGCCAAGAACGTCGACAAGTCGAAGTTCCCGACCTACAAGGCGGGTGAGCGCTGCGCCGACTGCCGCTTCTTCCAGGGCACCCCTGGGGAGAAGGCCGGCTTCGGCGGCTGCCAGATCTTCGCCGGCTACTCGGTGAACGCCGACGGCTGGTGCGCTTCCTTCAACGCAAGAAGCTGATTTCGCGCACGTTCGGGGCGCTCACCGACTGAGGGGAGCGCCCCCACTTGTTCTCCAGCCGCCGCGCCGAGGGCCTCGGGGCCGGCGGCCACGCCCCCCCAGGGGCCTCACGGCGGAAATCCGTCCTTCGGCGTGGGCGATCCGGTTCCTTTCGGGCCACACCACTGCGTCCAGTCGACCTTGCGGATGATTCCGCCAGCGTCGGTATGCACCGTGACGGTGCAACCTGCAAGGTTGTACTGGCTGAACAGCCACGTGGCCTTCTGCCCCTGACCCGCCGTATGGACGCTCCAGGGCACGCTCCAATGCATCTCGAGCTTGGCCAGGGGCTTGCCGACGTAATGCGCGGCGGTCTGCGAGGGGTAGTGGCTGGGAGGGGTCGCGCAGCCCGCAAGCAGCAGACCGGCCGCAAGGGACAGAAGCAGCCCTGAACGTGTGCTCATTGGGCAAGCATGCCTGATTCCCGGCGTGAGCGCAGCGGCTCACTCGCCAGCGCAGGATCGCCCTCCGCGCCGCCCAGGCGTCGGGAGGGGCCAGCGCCCCGCGGACGGCCAGCGCCAGGGACACCCGAATGCTTCGTGCGATTCACGAGACGTGGTCATCGAGGGGAGCAATGCGGCTTGCCTCATCCGCCCAAGGTCAGGGCAAGCTTGAAGGGACGCCCGTCCACCGAGTGCAGCACCAGCTGATATTGGCCGGGCGCCAGACGCAGGCCCGTTCCGGCCGGCGGCAAAGCGATCGTGGCTCTGGCACCCATTTTTGCCGTGATTCCCGCGTATCCCGGCCCGAAGCGGTTATAGGCATACTCGTTGACGAAGCCGCTCCGCGGCAGCGCCGCAAGTGCCGCCCCGCTCCAGTGCTCCACTGCGGCCCCTCCGGGACCCAGGAGATCGGCGCGAACGATGTTGGCGGGCGCGGCGGGCGTGCCGCCGTCGAGATAGGCCGTGAAGCGTACGCTGCCGTCCGTATCGAGCCGGCCCGCGGACAGGCTGACGTGATGCGCCGCCGCACTGACCGGTCCGCCGTGAAACGGCGTCAGCACCGACCCACGGTAGTAGTTGTAGGTCAGCACTACGAACGACGCCGTCACCGCCGCGGCGATCAGGCTCCATCGCTCGAGACGACGCGCCGGCCAGGGGCCGCTGCCGAGCCACTGAAACCAGGGCGCTGCCATGCGTTGCGGGTGCCGCCTGCGCAACCAGGCATCGACCGAATATGCGCCGCCGCCCGCCAGGAACAATGCCGCACCCATGGCGAAATTCGCAGAGGCCATCGTCCATTCGTCGATGCACGTAGCGCCCTGCCAGCCGAAGAGCAGCATCAGCACGAAGCTGAGACCGACCGTCACCAGCGCGGAGAGCCGGGTCATGAATCCGAACAGCAGGAACAGGCCGAACACCAGCTCCGCCGCGCTGAAGAGAATGACGCCGGCGTATAGCAGGTGGAAGTGATGCAGCAGGTAATCGACGATGTGACCCGTCCCCAGGATGGCCCCCGGCATGGCCGACTGAAACTTGTTGGCCATCCAGCTGTGAGCACTGGGATCGAGCTTCGAGGGGGCGTAGATGAAGCGGCGGCTGCCGCCGCCCCAGTAGATCCACCCTTGCACGAAGCGCACGGCCAGCATCGCCAGCCCGATCTGGCGCCACGTGTCGGCCGCCTCGGCACGCAGCGGGTCGGTCCCTGACCGGGTGGCCGTCGAGGTGCTCGTCGCGGTGCTCATGGTCGCCTCCCAGGTTCGATGTGTCACCAACCGCTCTGCCAATCGTTACTTTGCCACGGGCCTGAAGCCATATCGCTCGAAGATGCGCAGCGCCGCCGGCGAGCGTAGAAATGCAATCCATGCGCGTGCCGCCTGCGGATGCGCCGCGCCACGGACCACCGCAGCTCCGTACATCGCCGTGACGTTCTCGGAGGCGGGGATGTCGACATGGCTGATGGGGTGCCCGCTCTGCTCCTGAAAGATGGCCTCGGACTTCCATGTGACGCCCGCATCCGCCAGCCCCTGCATCAGGAAGAGCGGCGTCTGGCGATGATGGATGTGCGTGAGAATCGTCTCGCCGTTGGCAACTTTGGCGACGTAGACGGTGTGCTCGAGCCCCGGCCCGCCGGCTTTCGTGAGCGCCATCTGGATCTGGCGCGCCACGCCCTCGAAGGACGGATTCGGCATGACGAGCCTCACGCCCGGCCTGCCGAGATCGGTGAGCCCCTGGATGTGCCCTGGGTTGCCTTCCGGAACCATGATGGTCAGGTCATTGGTGACGTACGGTACCGCGGGCGGCAGGAGCGTTCCGACGGCGATCTGCTGCCGGACCTTCTTCAGCCCCGCGGCATACACATCAGGCGCCACCGTGAAGGTGAGGTTGCCCGAGGTGAAGGTATTGCCCTCGCCCATGGCCTTCAGCAGCAGGCCCGGAGGAATGGTGACGTAGAAGATCCGGCCGCGAAGCCTCGGGTGCTCCGATTCGAACCGATGCACCAGAGGCGCCATGGCGAAGTAGTAATTCCCCCCGACGAAGATCACCAGCCGAGGGTGGTCGAGATTGCCGTGGAAATCCGGCATGTCGTCCACTTCGGGTACGGTGAACTGCAGGCCCTGCCGGAGCGCCGGATCGTTCGCACCATGCGACCACGGTGGAAACTGACTTTCCGCGTACTTCGGCGGCGCGGCCGGCCTGCCGATCCCGGCGGCGCAGGCAGATCCGGCCAGGATCGCGGCCAGCGCGCAGCCTGCGAGCGAGAGCCTTCGCAATCGACTCATTGAGTTCACCTACGGATGGTCCGAGCGGGCGGTTCAGGCGCTCGGCGCTACATGCGAACCAAGGCGTAGCCCTGATTCTGCAGGATGATCACCGTCGAGAGCGCCGAAAGCGCGACCTCGATCTGCGGATTGACCTCGCCAGGGGTCAGATGCATGTCTGCGAGCGCATTGCCGCAAACCATGATCTTGACGCCCGCCTTGCGCAGCGCGGCGATCACGGCCAGATTGGGATTGGGGTGCCCGAACTTCGCCTGGTACGCGGCCGCGCTCAGGACGAGCGGCGTGGCGGGCCCGTGGATGATCACATCGAACCTGAGGTTTCGCACCGGCACGCCGGCGGCGGCGAAGATATTGACGGTGCGTGCCACGTGATCGAGACCCGGATTGACCTTGGCGGCCGCGGCCTTCCCCTGGGTGAGGTCGAACAAGGCCTTGTAATGCTTATCGGCCTGCGGCCGCTCGGCGACCCCGGGCCACACGTGCTCCGGGCCATAGCCGCGGATGGCCGGATAGCTCCAGAAGCTGGCCGGTTGGCCGGCATTGGCGGTGGCCGCAACGGCGAGCCCGAGCGTCACGACAGAGAGCAAGGCGGAGCGCAATTTCATGGGTAAGAACCTTTGCCGGTGGAGGCGCTATCGCGGAGGGCGCGATGATGAGGCGGCGCCGGGGTTGCGGCAAATACAATTAACGGCGCATCTCCATATCTATTTTATATGGTAGTAGCCGCAGCCGGTCTCCCAGGAACGCACCGCTTATTCCTTGGAATCCTTTGCCTTCAGGGCGCTCTGGTTCGCCTCGATGAAGGCCTTGATCTCATCGGCCATCGACAGCAGACGCAACCATTGCTCTTTGTAGAGCGTTACCGGAAAGCGCCCCATTCCGTAAACGGACAGCGCACCTTTCTCGCTGACTTTCATTGCGAGCTTGCC
>DASTAC010000170.1:0-6368 GCA_035713045.1 Steroidobacteraceae bacterium | reverse complement strand
TGGTGGATGCGGCCGCGCTGGTTGGCCAGGCGGTTGTTGACTTCCTCGCGGCGCGGGTGCTGGGCCTGCCAGGGGGTATCGGCCATGGCCGGGACTGCCACACACGCCAGCGACAGGGTCGCGGCGATCGCGGTGAGGATGTTGCGCATCGGTTTGGACATAAGGACGGGCTCCTTCGGCACGATTGCCGGGGTCGCATTGCGCCCGAATCGCGGGCTCTCGACCGTTAACAACGTCGCGGGGCGGAGCGTGCCGACGACCATTACCGAAAGTTAACGCACCCGGCATGACCGACCGCACAATGTCGCGACACGACGACCCGCACGTGGGCATGCCTGCGGCAGCGCACCGCGGCCTAACCGCACGCGAGGCGGCCGAGCGGCTGCGCGCGGAGGGGCCGAATGCGCTGCCGGAGCTCGAGCGCCGCACAGCGCTGCGCATCATCATCGAGGTCGTGCGCGAGCCGATGTTCGCGCTGCTTCTCGGCGCGGGTGTCCTCTACCTGCTGATCGGCAGCCGCGGCGAGGCGCTGGTGCTGTTCGCCTTCGCCTGTCTGTCGGTCGCGATAGCCATCATCCAGGAAGGCAGGAGCGAGCGCGTCCTCGAAGCGCTGCGGGACCTCACGAGTCCGCGGGCGCTCGTCATTCGCGACGGCGAGCAGGTGCGCATTCCGGGCCGGGAGGTCGTGCGCGGCGATCTCCTGGTGCTCGCCGAAGGCGACCGCGTCCCCGCGGATGCCATGCTGATTTCCGGCGATGACGTTCAGGCGGACGAGAGTCTGCTCACGGGCGAGTCCGTGCCCGTGCGCAAGCGCCCGTCGCGGGCAGCGCCGCCGTCCCATGCTGCGCCGGGGGGCGATGACCAGTCTCTCGTCTTCTCCGGAACTCTGATCGTCACTGGGGGCGGCCTGGCGATCGTCACGGCGACGGGCGTTCGCAGCGAGATCGGCAAGATCGGACACAGCGTCACCCGGATCACGCCGGAGCCGCCGCGTCTGCAGGTCCAGACACGTCGATTCGTGACCGGCTTCGCCATCGTCGGACTGTCGCTTAGCGCGATTGCGGCGCTGCTCTACGGCTTACTGCGGGGTGCCTGGCTCCAGGGACTGCTCGGAGGCATCGCACTTGCGATGTCGATGCTGCCCGAGGAGTTTCCGCTCGTCCTGACCGTGTTCATGGTGATGGGCGCGTGGCGGCTGTCACGCTCGCGGGTGTTGACGCGCCGCCCGGCAGCCATCGAGACGCTGGGAGCGGCTACCGTCCTCTGCACTGACAAGACGGGGACGCTCACCCGCAATCTGATGTCGGTCGCATGGCTGGAGAGGGACGCGCAGTGCGCCGCGGCGGTCGATGGGCCGGGAGCAGCAGCCGGCACACTGAACCCGCCGCTGGCCGATCTGCTCGAGATTGCCGTGTTGGCAAGCCGGCCCGAGGCGGTGGATCCCATGGACCGCGCACTGGTGCGGCTGGCCGGCGATGCCGGTGGCGCACCGGCCGGGGCGGAGCTCGTGCGCGGCTATCCCTGGCAGCCGGAGCTGCCGGCCCTGGTGCAGGTGTGGCGCGGCACGGACGGCGGCCTCGTCGCCGCGGCCAAGGGAGCCCCGGAGGCGATCGGGACGCTCTGCCGGTTGGAGCCCGCGGCCCTGCAGGCCATGCGTGTCAGGGTGGAGGATCTGGCGCAACGCGGGATGCGCGTGCTGGCCGTGGCGTCCGCACGTCTGACGACGGCCGAGCCGCCGCTGCAAATGCGCGATCTGCCGCTCGAGCCGGTGGGTCTGATCGGCTTCATCGATCCTTTGCGCGAGGGCATCCCCGAAGCGGTGCGCGAGTGCCGGTCCGCGGGCATCCGCGTGGTGATGATCACCGGCGATCATCCGGAGACGGCGCGCGCCATCGCGAGACAGGCCGGCATCGATCACGAGAACGTCATGACCGGCCCCGAGCTGGCCCAGCTCGCGGAGCCGGAGCTGCGCGGGCGCGCCGGGGATGTATCCATCTTCGCGCGAATCACGCCTCAGCAGAAGCTGCGCATCGTCAGCGTCCTGAAGGCGCGTGGAGAGGTGGTCGCCATGACGGGCGACGGCGTCAACGACGCTCCTGCGCTCAGATCCGCGCACATCGGGATTGCCATGGGACAGCGCGGAACCGATGTCGCGCGCGAAGCCTCCTCGCTCGTCCTGCTCGATGATGATTTCAACTCGATCGTGCGCGCCGTCCGCCTCGGACGGCGCATCTACGACAATCTGGTGAAGGCGATCGGCTACATCCTCGCGATCCACATGCCGATCGCGGCTCTGGCGTTGCTGCCGATCGCGATGGAGCGGCCGCTGGTGCTGACCCCCATGCTGATCGCGATCCTCGAGCTCATCATCGACCCGCTGTGCTCGGTCGTGCTCGAGGCGGAGCGGGACGAGCGCAACGTCATGACCCGGCCGCCGCGCGACCCGGACACCCCCCTGCTGTCGCGCCCGCTTCTGTTGAGCGGCTTCCTGCAGGGAGCGCTGGCGATCGTCGCAGTGTGCGGCGTATTCCTCTTCGCCACGCTGCGCGGACTGGCCCCCGAGGTGGTCCGCTCCATGGGCTTCGTAACCCTGATCTGCGCAAATTACGCACTGATCCTCGCGAACCGCAGCTTCAGCGCCTCGCTCCTCGTCGGTCTCACACGCCGCAACCCGTCGCTGTGGGTCAGCATGGCCGCCGCGGCCGGCGCTCTGGTGGCCATCTTCGCGATTCCCGCCGTGCACGCGTTCCTGGGCCTGGCGCCGCTTCAGGCCGGCCAGTTCCTGCTCTGCGCGGTCGCGGCCCTGGTCCTGCTCGCGGGCCTCGAGGCAGTGAAGCTGGTCAGCTTTCGGTCAGCTGTAGCGTTGTAAGCTCTGTGCCAGCCCGGAACGAGGGCGGTCACGGCAGGTCCAAAACGGATCGCGGGGCGAGCGCATGAAGATCAAGGCGAGACGGATGAATGGCATGGCCGCGGCGACGATGCTCGCGGCTTCGGTCCTGCTCCTGGCCGGGCCGGGGGCTCGTGCCGCGGACCGCCGCGGGGGCGACTTCCATGGGCACTTCGCCGCCCGGGCTCCGGCCGCGCGCGGCGGCGTGCATTTTGCGGCCCCGCCGCAGCGCTTCGGCGGTCCGGTCGCGCGTGGGGGGATGCATTTCGCCGCTCCCCCGCACCGCTTTGGCGGTCCGGTCCCCCACGGGGAGGTGCACTTCGCCCCGCCGGCGCGTCGCTTCGGCGGTCCGCCGCCGCAGGCGCACTTCGCCGTAGCCCCCAGCTACGCCGCGCGCTTCGGCGGCGATCACCGGGACTGGGGCCACGATGGCGGCGATCACCGGGACTGGGGCCACGATGGCGGCGATCACCGGGACTGGGGCCATGATGGCGGCGATCACCGGGACTGGGGGCGGTTCGGCGATCGGGGCGATGAGGACCATTTCTGGGGTGCTCCGCGCTACGCCGTGCCGCACTGGATCGGCATGCACCCGGACTGGGACGACGGGCGAGCGCCCGGCTACTGGGTGCGCCCCTGGGGGCCCGAATGGGAGCCGCACTACTGGGGCGGCGGTGACTGGGACGGCCACTACTGGCCGCACGTGTATCTCGACTGGGACTTCCCGTGGTTCCTGACCGGTCTGCCGGCCGGCTATGTGACGTACTGGTGGGGCGGCATCCCGTACTACTACTGGCGCGGCGTGTACTACGTCTGGAGCCCCAATTATGGTCAATACGTGGTGACGGACCCACCCCCGGTAACGGGCGGCGTGGCCGAAGGCGCCGCACCGCCGCCGTCCGCACAGGCGGAGAGCGGCGGCAGGGGCGCGATGAGCCTGTACGTCTACCCGAAGAACGGACAGAGCAAGCAGCAGACCGACAGCGACCGGTATCAGTGTCACGAATGGGCTGTGGGTCAGACAGGCTTCGATCCCATCAACCCGGCCAACGATACCCATGCCTCCACGGCAACGCCCTCGAACTACAAGCGCGCCGTGACCGCGTGCCTCGAGGCACGCGGCTATAGCGTGCGATGAGACCGGCGCCGGTCGCGTTCCTGTTCGATGTCGACAACACACTGCTCGACAACGATGCGGTACAGGATGACCTGAGCGCCCATCTGGAGCGGGAATTCGGCCGCGCGCAGCGCGACCGCTACTGGAGCATATTCGAGACGTTACGCGCGGAGCTTGGCTATGCCGATTATCTCGGCGCGCTGCAGCGCTATCGCGTGGAGAACCTCGATGAGCCGCAACTGCTGCTCATGTCCTCCTTCCTCGTGGACTATCCGTTCGCGAACCGTCTCTATCCAGGAGCGTTGGAGGTCCTCGAGCACTGCCGCCAGTTCGGCCCGACGGCCATCCTCTCGGACGGGGACGTAGTATTCCAACCGCGCAAAGTACGCCGCTCCGGCCTCTGGGATGCGGTGCAAGGGCGCGTGCTCATCTACCTGCACAAGGAGAGGATGCTCGATGCGGTGGTGCGCCGCTTCCCCGCATCGCGGTATGTCATGGTCGATGACAAGCTGCGCATCCTCACCGCCATCAAGGCTGCGTGGGGCGACTCTGTGACGACCGTGTTCCCGCGGCAGGGGCACTACGCTCGCGACCCGAAGGAAATCGCGGCGTATCCGCCAGCGGACGTGACGGTGGAGCGGATCGCGGATCTTCTCGACTGGCAGCCGTAGCCGGCGCTGCGGCCATTGCGCCTGCAAACACGTTCGCATCGGCATCGCGGCGTGGCTCTTCGCCCTGTCGGCTGAGAGGGAGGGCACCGGAAAGGCAGGTGCGGTGGCGCCGGCGCGGGCGCTTCACACGCGCGGTGGACTGCGGATTGCCGCGGCGCAAACATCGGCAGCACAATCGGTGCACGACCGGAGAAATCGTGCTACCCTGCTCGAGCTCGTGATCCTTTCGCCTTGTCTCCTTGGCCTCGCGCCGCTCCGGCGCATCCGAACAGGCCAAAGCGCCATCTCAAAAGTCTCCCGAACCGCTGCAGCGCCGCCTTTGCGCGCTGGCGTTCCTTCATTCTATTTTTCTGCGAGATCTCTATGACCAAGCTATATGTCGGCAATCTTCCCTTCACGGCCACCGAAGAAGGTGTGCGCAATCTTTTCGCTCCCCACGGCACCGTGGAGAAGCTCTCATTGATCAACGATCGCGACACGGGCCGGCCCCGTGGCTTCGGGTTCGTCGAGATGTCGAGCGCGGATGCCTCCCGGGCCATGCAGGCCCTCGACGGCAAAGATTTCGACGGGCGCACCCTCAGGATCAACGAAGCGCAGGACAAGGCGCGCTCGGGCGGCGGCTCGCGGTACTGAGTAAGTCCAAATCCCGGCGCTTTGCGCCGGGATTTTCTTCGATATCGCAGATGCCATGCGCGAGCGCACGCTTGCCGGGCATCTGCATCGCCACCAGGGGGTTCCGCGTATGCCTGCGATCATGACTTTGCCTGTCGCCGAAGCGGAGCGATCCGGCTCCACCGGCGTCGATTTCGCGTTCGATTACCGCCGGCGCCGCGAGCTCGAAGAGAGCGAGCGTGCCGAACTGAAGCGTTTGGACCTCGAGACGCAATCCTCCCCCTTGAACTCCGCTGAGATGCGGATTCGGGCCTGGGAGAAAGTGCATCGCCTGAGCATGCCCTCGAATCCCTCCCATCCCGCTCTGGCCGTCATCGCGGCTGCTACTCAGCTCGCACTGGCCGAAGTGCAGAACGAGCAGCGGCTGCGTGCTGCGCGCCGCGCAGTGGCCGACGCCTGAGTTCCCCGGCGGGCGGCGCGCGGTCGGCGGATCTGCGCAGGCGCCCCCAGACCAGGATTTCCTCGCTTTCGGCCACGATATCCGATCCCGTGGAGACCGCCAGGTTGCTGGCGGCGGCACCGCACGCGGCTGAAATCCGCCCCCGGCTGGTCGAGCCGCTGCTGTTTCAGCACTGGGATGAGCTCACGCAGCGCGCGATCTGGATCGCAAGCGATGGCAGCCACGCCCGCTGCGTCACTGTGACCGGGCTCTCGACATCCGAGATGGCGGACATGTGGGTGAGCTTCAACGAGCGGCTTTCGCGCGCCAAGTTCAATCTGTCACCGCAACTGGTACGCGAGATCATTGAAGCGGAAATAGACGTTCCGGTGGTACTGGTGAACTGATCAGGCGGGACCTTATCGGTGCGGTATCCAGACCGGGCGGGCGCCTGGACCCGTCGCCGAGTTGCGGACAACACTGCCCCGTCTTAGCCGATTCCGTTTCGAACCGTGGCAGCCGCGAAGCCGCGGGGGCGGTACTGCAACGGGGGATCGGTACCACGCGATGTCATTTGATGTCACGGAATAGGCGCCACGCGGCCGATGTCGCGGAGGGTGTTGGCCTCGATGATCGGGTCGG
>DASTAC010000169.1:0-15291 GCA_035713045.1 Steroidobacteraceae bacterium | reverse complement strand
CAACGTCAAGGCAGAGGTCGTGCGGGTCGCACGCGAGCGGGAGATCGATCTGATCGTGCTCGGCAGCCGCGAGCGCCACGGCCTCTCGATTCTGGTGAACTTCACCGAGGACACCGTGCTCCACGCCGCGCCCTGCGACGTGCTCGCGGTGCGGGTAGGGCGAGCCGCGTAGCGGCGAGCGCCCGCGCGGGGCGCGACGCATGCCGCTTGCCCTCCCTGGCGGCAGCGCCCCCGGCCCGGCCATTTCGGCTGCGCTATCCCTGCTCCGCGAAAGCCCGGGGCGGACTCCTGTCCGCCCGCTCGTCGCGCCGCGACGAGCCCTGGCCGGGCGCTCGCCTCCTGAGTCGGCTCGCCCGCGGACGGCCACCGGCTCGGCTCAGGTAAAATCCGCCGCATGAGCCACGAGCCGCACAAGATCCGCGTCCAGGTCGCCACGGCCTACCTCGATGAGCAGTCGAGCCCGAGCGAGCAGCGTTATGTCTTCTCGTACACCATCACGATCCGCAACGAGGGCGAACGCGCTGCGCAGCTGCTGACGCGCCACTGGATCATCACTGACGCCAACGGCCGGGTGAAGGAGGTCCGCGGCGAGGGTGTCGTCGGCGAGCAGCCGCGCCTGGAGCCTGGGCAGGGCTTTCGATACTCGAGCGGCGCGGTGCTGGAGACGCCGGTCGGCACGATGGAAGGCAGCTACCAGATGGTGGACGCGGAAGGGCAGCGCTTCGATGCCGCCATTGCGCCGTTCCGGCTCGCGATCCCCGGAATCCTGCAGTGACACGCCATGCGATCGGCGACATCCAGGGTTGCTGCGATGAGCTGCGCTCGCTGCTCGCGCGGATAGGATTCTCCGCCGATCGCGACCGGCTGTGGCTGGTCGGCGATCTGGTGAACCGCGGCCCCCGCTCCCTCGAGGTCCTGCGCCTCGTTCGCGCTTTGGGCGACAACGCGGTCGTGGTCCTCGGCAACCACGACCTGCACCTCCTCGCCGTGGCCTGCGGCTGCCGCGGCGCCCGACGCTCCGACACCCTGGATGAGATCCTGCGCGCGCCCGACCGCGATGCGCTGCTCGAGTGGCTCGCGACGCGCCCCCTGGCGCATTTCGAGCATGGAGATCTCCTCGTGCACGCCGGGGTGGTGCCACAATGGACGGTGCAAACGACACTGGGATTGGCCCGGGAGATCGAGCACGCGTTGCGCCACGAGCCGCGCAATCTCTTCGACCACATGTATGGCGATGAGCCCGACCGCTGGAGCGCGGACCTCGAGGGCGCCGATCGCCTGCGCTTCGCCATCAATGTGCTGACACGCATGCGCGTGTGCACCGCTGACGGACGGATCAACCTGGGGCTGAAGGGGAAGCCGCCCGCGGGGGGCTTCCCGTGGCTGCCCTGGTTCGACGTCCCGGATCGCCGCACGCGCGGCATCCGCGTCGTCTTCGGCCACTGGTCGGCGCTCGGCCTCATGGTGCGCGATGATGTCATCGGCCTCGACTCCGGCTGCGTCTGGGGCGGAGCGCTCACCGCGGTCGACCTCGACCGCGCCGCCGCCCGCTGCGCGCCCGTCTCGGTGCCGTGCAACGGCTATCAAATGCCGGATGAGTGAGGAGCCCGAACGATGACGTTGCAAGCATTCAACCTGCGAGACTGGGTCGATCGGCACCGGCACGTCCTGAAGCCCCCGGTGGGCAACAAGCGCGTGTTCGAGGACGGCGATTTCATCATCATGGTGATCGGCGGCCCCAATTCCCGACAGGATTTTCACGTCGATCCAGGCCAGGAATTCTTCTATCAGCTGGAGGGCGACATCGTCCTGCGGACCCTGCAGGACGGCCGCCGGGTGGACGTGCCGATCCGCGAGGGCGAGGTCCTGCTGCTGCCCGCGGATGTGCCGCATTCCCCGCAGCGCCCTCCCGACACGGTGGGTCTCGTGGTCGAGCGGCGGCGCCGGCCCGGGGAGCGCGACGGCTTCCAGTGGTACTGCGATCGTTGCGGGCACCTCCTGCACCGGGAGCTCCTCGAGCTCACCGACATCGAGCGGCAGCTGCCGCCGGTATTCGAGCGCTTCTACGCAAGCCTGCAGCGGCGCACCTGCTCCCGGTGCGGCACCGTGCTGGAGCGGCCCGGTTGAAGGCGCGGCTGCAGGGCGGCCGGCGCGAGCTCTGCGTCGATCTCGAGCACCCTCTCGATCTGAGCATCGAGCTCGACCCCGAGGGGCCGCAGCCCCGCCATTTCGGCGCGCCGCGCGCCGCCGCGCACCCGTACTCGGCCCCTGGATTCTCCGGGTCCGTGGCCGGCGGCGCGAGCTGCAACTGTCAATCGATCACACTCATTCCGCACTGCAACGGGACTCACACGGAGTGCGTGGGGCACCTGACACGCGAGCCGCTGCATGCACAGCGCATCGTGTCGCGGGCGCTGCTGCCGGCGCTGCTGCTCTCCGCGACTCCCGTGCCCCCGGAGCGCACGCGCGAGAGCTCCGATCCGCCGCCCCACCGGGGGGATCGTCTCGTCACGCGCACCGCGCTGCAGTCGTCCTGGCCGGCGGAGCCTCCGTTCGCTCCGCGGGCCGTCGTCATCCGCACGCTTCCCAACGACCCCGCCAGGCGTACCCGCGACTACACGGACACGACACCGCCCTACCTCACGCGCGAGGCGGCGCAATTCCTCGTCGAGCAAGGGATCGAGCATCTGGTCGTGGATCTGCCCTCCATCGACCGTGCACACGACGAAGGGCGGCTCACCGCGCACCGCCTTTTCTTCGGGCTGCCGCCCGGAAGCTCGACTCTGGCCTGCGCGGCGCGCCCGCGCTGCACGATAACCGAGCTCGCGTACGTCGCCGACGAGGCCACCGACGGTCCATATTTCCTCCAGCTTCAGGTGCCCGCGATCAACGGCGATGCCGTACCGAGCCGGCCCCTGCTCTACTGCCTCTCGGACCGGGACACCGGGGCGCGCTCGTGACCTACGAGCCAACATTGGAATTCGCCCGCCGTCTCGATGCGGCCGACCCGTTGCGTGGCTTTCGGGAGCGCTTCGCGCGGCCCCGCGGCGCGCGGGGCGAGCCCCTCGTGTACCTGTGCGGCCACTCCCTCGGCCTGATGCCGCTCGCCGCCCGCGACATCGTGCTGGAGGAGCTCGACGACTGGGCGACGCTCGCGGTCCTCGGGCACGAGCGTGCACGCCGGCCCTGGATCCCGTATCACGAGAATCTCCGTGACGGTCTGGCGGCGCTCACCGGCGGCCGCCCCGGCGAGGTCGTGGCCATGAGCTCTCTCACGGTCAATCTCCATCTGCTGCTCGCGGCGTTCTATCGGCCATGCGGCGCCCGGCGCCGCATCCTCATCGAGGCCGGCGCGTTCTCCTCCGACCGGCATGCGGTTGCCTCCCAGATCGCCTGGAGAGGCCTCGACCCGCGCGAGGCATTGGTGGAGCTGCCTGCCGCGGCCGGCGCTGACATCGTCTCGGAGCAATCGATCGAGGCCTACCTCGAGGAGCGGGGCGCCGAGGTTGCCCTCGTCCTGTGGCCGGGAGTGCAGTACCGGACGGGGCAGGCCTTCGATCTCGGCAGAATCGCGCGCGCCGCCCGCCGCGCCGGCTGCGTGGCCGGATTCGACCTCGCCCACTCCATCGGCAACATGCCGCTCGCCCTGCACGAGATCGAGGCCGACTTCGCCGTCTGGTGCAGCTACAAATATCTGAACGCGGGCCCGGGGGCCATCGGCGGCTGCTTCGTCCATGAGCGGCACGAGCGCCCCCACCTTGCCGGCTGGTGGGGTCACGAGGCCGTCACACGCTTCCGCATGGGACCGGAATTCCATCCCGCCGCAGGTGCCGCGGGCTGGCAGATCAGCAATCCGCCGATTCTCTCGGCGGCGCCCCTCGTGGCATCGCTCGCGCTCTTCGGCGAGGCGGGCTTGCCGCGGCTGCGGCAGAAATCGGTGGCGCTCAGCGGATACCTCGAATTCCTCCTCGATCGCCTCGCTCCCGACGTCGAGCTCATCACCCCGCGGGCCTGCGGGTCGCGGGGCTGTCAACTCTCCTTGCGCATCACGGGGCGCGCAGGCCGCGGCAAGCGGGTGTTCGACGCCCTGACTTCGCAGGGCATCATCGGCGACTGGCGCGAGCCCGACACGATCCGCCTCGCACCCGTCCCCCTCTACAACAGCTTCGCGGACGTCTACCGCGGCGCCGAGGCGCTTGCGCAGACCCTGCGCCTCGAGCCGTGAGCCTCCTTTCCGAGCGGCCGGTCAACATCGTCGGCGCCGGCCTCGCGGGCGCGCTGCTCGCCGTGCTGCTGGCGCGCCGCGGATTCGCCGTGCATGCCTACGACCGCCGACCGGACCCGCGGCTCGGCGAGAGCGAGCGGGGCCGCTCCATCAATCTCGCCCTCGCGGCGCGCGGCATCGCGGCGCTCGAGCGGGCCGGCATGATGGAGCGCGTCCGTCCACTGCTGATCGCGATGCGCGGCCGGATGATTCACTCGGTCTGCGGCGAGACGCAGCTGCAGCCCTATGGCCAGCGGCAGGACGAGGTCATCTACTCCGTCGGCCGCGCCGATCTGAATCGCGCGCTGATCGAGGAAGCGGCACGCTACCCCGACGTGCGGCTGCGATTCCGCCACACCTGCGTCGCAATCCTGCCGCAGACAAATGCGCTGCGCTTGCGCGACGAGCATGCGGGGCGCGAGTACGACGTACCGGTGGAGCCGGCCTTCGCCACCGATGGCGCGGGGTCGGCCGTTCGCTCGAGCCTCGCGCGCTCCGGAGCGATCAGCGTGCGCGAGGATCGCCTCGATCACGACTACAAGGAGCTCACGATTCCCGCGCAGGGCGGCCGCCACGCGATGGATCCGAACGCCCTTCACATCTGGCCGCGCGGCGGCTTCATGCTCATCGCGTTACCGAACAGTGATGGCAGCTTCACGGCGACTCTCTTCCTGGCACGCAGCGGTGCGGACAGCTTCGAGTCCCTGAGCGCTCCTGCGCGGGTCCGGACGCTGTTTCGGGAGCAGTTCCCGGATGCGGCGCGGCTAATGCCGAACCTGCTCGATGAATTCGCAGCCCATCCGCAGGGACAGCTCGGCACCGTGTACGGCGCGCCGTGGCACATCGGCGGGCAGGTCCTGCTCCTCGGCGATGCCGCACATGCCATCGTGCCGTTCCACGGCCAGGGCATGAATGCGGCTTTCGAGGACTGCCTCGTGCTCGATGCGCTCCTCGGCCGCTACGACGCCTGGGAGCCGCTGTTTGCCGAGTTCGAGCGCTGCCGCCAGCCCGACACCGCCGCCATCGCGCAGATGGCGCTCGAGAACTACGTCGAGATGCGTGACACCGTGCGCGATCCGGCTTACCTGCGCCGCAGGGCCATTGCGATGGAACTCGAGCGCCGCTTCCCGCAGCGCTTCATCCCGCGCTACTCCATGGTGATGTTCCACCCGGAGATCTCGTACGCCGAGGCGCTGCGGCGCGGTTGCGTGCAGCAGGAGATCCTCTCGGAGCTCGATGGTCCGCGCGCGCCGGCGGAGCTCGATCTGGAACTGGCGCAAGCGCTGATCGCGCAGCGTCTCGGCTAGGCCTCCGGCATCACGATGGCGTGAGTCGACTTGACTTCCTCCATGACGAAATAGGTGTGCGTCTGCTGCACGCCGCGCACGGAGGCGATCGTATCGCCGAGCAGGTTGCGGTACGCCTCCATGTCCTTGACTCGCACCTTGAGCAGATAGTCGAAGCCGCCGGCGACCATGTGGCACTCCATGATCTCATCGTGCGCCCGCACGACCTCCTTGAAGTGATCGAAAGCCTCGGGGGTCGTGCGATCGAGTGAGACCTCCACGTACGCCAGCAGCCCGAGGCCCAGCTTGCGGGGGTTGATGCGGGCGAAATAACCGTCGATGAAGCCGCCGGCCTCGAGCCTGCGCACCCGCTCCAGGGTCGGCGTGACCGTGAGGTGGACCTCCCGCGCGAGCTGGGAGACCGGGATGCGACCGTCCTGCTGCAGGCGGGCGAGGAGCTTCCGGTCGATGCGATCGAGCGGCCGGCCGGCTCCGGCTGGTGGGTTGTGCTGTTCGGCGGGGCTTTTGGACGGCACGGCAGCGAATTATATCGCCTAAATCGCCATAACGTAAAAATATCCTCTGTGATCACAGGTAAAATGAGCACATTCGACTAAATTACGGCGGCTTGCCCATCATCATGGCTGCAATTCCCGAAACCCGTCCGGACCTGCCGCCCGAGGAGAACGACCTCGGCGGCCTGCGAGAGCGCATGCGCGCGGCCACGCTCCGCCCCGAGGCGGAGGCGGTTGCAGAGCTGCGCGAGCGGCTGCTTCCACTGGCGGAAACGTTCACTGGGGCGCGCGGCCGTGCCCTGCGCTGGATCGAGGCGGTACGAGCCCAGACGCGGTCCAGACCGCTCGCCGAGTCTCTCCTCGAGCAGTTCCCGCTCGACAGCCGGCAAGGCAGGGCGCTCATGAGCCTGGCCGAGGCGCTGCTGCGCACGCCGGACCCGCGCAGCGCCGACCGGCTCATTGCCGAGAGGCTGGCCGCTCTGCGCGAGGCCGGGGCACGAAGCTCCGAGCTGACGGGCCGGTTGTCGATGGCGATGCTCAGTGCCGCCAGCCGGCTCCTCCCCGATGCCGGCGCCATGCTCGATGAGAATGGCCGCCGCCCGCTGCTGTCACCCGTCATGGCGCCCGTCGTGCGCGCCGCGCTGCAGCGCGCCATGAGGATGATGGGGCGCACCTTCATCGTGGGTGAATCGATCGAGTCGGCGCTCGCACGCGGACGGCGCGACCGCGACCTTTCACTGTGCTCCTTCGACGTGCTCGGCGAAGGCGCCAGATCGGAGACCGACGCGCAGCGGTATCTCGATGCTTATGCGCGCGCGATCGATGCGCTCGGATCGCAGAGCCCCGGCTTCGTTCATCGGCGCTCGGGCATCTCGGTAAAGCTCTCCGCCCTGGAGCCGCGCTACGTCCTGACACAGCGCGCCAGAGTGATGGCGAGCCTCGTTCCGAAGATGCTCGCGCTGACGCGCCGCGCTTGTGCCGCCGGGATCGGATTGACCATCGATGCCGAGGAGGCGGACCGGCTCGATCTGTCGCTCGATGTCCTCGAGGTGCTGGCGGCCGATGCGCAAACCCGCAGCTGGGGTGGCCTCGGGCTCGCCGTTCAGGCCTACGGACGGCGGGCACCGCTGGTCGTGGACTGGGTGGCGGAGCTCGCCAGGCGCAGCCGCCGCCGCATGACCGTGAGACTGGTCAAAGGCGCCTATTGGGACGCGGAGATCAAGCGCGCCCAGGAACGAGGGCTCGACAGCTTTCCCGTCTATACCTCGAAGGTCGCCACCGACGCCAGTTATCTCGTGTGCGCGCAGCGGCTGTTCCAGGCGCCCGATGTGATCTACCCGCAGTTCGCCACGCACAACGCGTTGACGATCGCGGCAGTGGTCGCAATCGCGCCGGACAGCGCCGTTTACGAGTTTCAGCGCCTGCACGGCATGGGGCAGGCGCTCTACGGCGCCATCCGCGCCGACATGCCGGACTTCCCGCCGGTTCGCGTCTACGCGCCGGTCGGCACCCACGAGGATCTGCTGCCGTACCTCGTGCGCCGGCTGCTCGAGAACGGCGCCAACACATCGTTCGTGCGTCATTTCCTCAACAGAGATATTCCCGTGGAGCAGGTCGTGGGCGAGATCATGGGCAACGTCATTCCCAACTCAGCGGCCGCCCCCGCGGGCGAGGCCAGTCCCGCGCGGATCCGCGAGCCGCGTGAGCTCTTCCGCTCGCGGCGCAATTCCTCGGGTGCCGACTTCGGCAATCCCGCCGAGCTCGCCGCGCTGCAGGAGGAGCTTCGGGCGGCCATGGGCCGCTCCTACCACGGCGGGCCTCTGCTGAGCCCCGGCGAGGCGATCGAGCCCACCGTGCCGGTGCGCTCGCCATCGGATACCTCGCAGGTCGTGGGCCTCACGCGGGATGCCAGCGAGACCGAGATCGCCGCGGCAATGACGAGCTGCGCGCGCGCCCAGCGCGCATGGGATTCCACACCCGCCGAGCACCGTGCCGCCTGCCTCGAGAAGGCAGCGGATCTTCTGGAGGCGCGCCGCGGCCTCTTCCTCCACCTGCTGGTCCGCGAGGCCGGGAAGACGCTGCCGGATGCGATCGCCGAGGTCCGGGAAGCGGCGGACTTCTGCCGGTATTACGCCTCGCGCGGCCGCGAGCTCTTCGCCGCCCCGCGGGAGCTCGACGGACCGGTCGGCGAGCGGAATCTGCTGTCGATGCAGGGCCGCGGCGTGTTTGCCTGCATCAGCCCGTGGAATTTTCCCCTGGCCATCTTCACGGGGCAGATCACGGCCGCGCTGATGGCAGGCAACGCAGTCCTCGCCAAGCCTGCGCCGGCCACGACGCTGATCGCGCACGCCATGACGCGGCTCCTGCACGAAGCGGGGATTCCGCACGAGGTCCTGCAGCTCGCGCCGGCAGACGGCCCGCTCTTCGGCGCGACCGCACTGACGCATCCGGCGCTCGCCGGTGTCGCATTCACAGGATCGACGGCCACGGCCGCGACCATCAACCGCACCCTGGCGGGACGCGAGGGGCCCATCGTGCCGCTCATCGCGGAGACCGGCGGGGTGAATGCCATGATCGTCGATGCGACCGCGCTTGCGGAGCAGGTCGTCGACGATGTGATCGCATCCGCGTTCACCAGCGCGGGGCAGCGATGCTCGGCATTGCGCGTGCTGTACCTGCAGGAGGAGATCGCGGACCGTGTGCTGGAGATGCTGATCGGGGCGATGCAATGCCTCAGAATCGGCGACCCCGCCGATCCTGCGACGGATATCGGTCCGCTGATCTCGGCCGACGCGCGGCAGCGCTTGCTCCGCCACGCGCAGCGCATGACGGGCGAGGCGAAGCTCCTCTACGCCTGCCCGGTCGAGCATTGCGAGGCGAGCGGGTACTTCTTCGCCCCGCGGCTCTTCGAGCTGCACTCTCCCGACCAGCAGAAGACCGAGGAGTTCGGCCCGATTCTGCACGTGTTCCGCTACCGCGCCGAGGAGCTCGGGCGGGTGTTGGGCGCCATCCGGGCAACGGGATTCGGCCTGACGCTCGGCGTGCACAGCCGGCTCGAGAGCCTGGCGGAGCACGTGTTCCGGGCACTGCCGGTCGGCAACACGTACGTGAACCGCAACATGATCGGCGCGGTCGTCGGCGTGCAGCCGTTCGGCGGCCAGGGCCTCTCGGGCACCGGACCGAAGGCGGGCGGCCCGCACTACCTCGTGCGCTTCGCGACCGAGCGCACGCTCACCATCAACACGGCCGCGATCGGCGGCGCCGTCGAATTGCTTTCCTGAGCGCGAAAGCCGCGCGGTTCACGGGCAGCGCAGGTATTCCGCCAGCTCGGTGAAAGAGCCGATGGGCTCCCCGCAGACGGCGCCGCGGCAAACGTAGGCCACGGCGGGGCCCCGGGGCGCCTTCTCCGCGATCGCCGCGGGCAGGCCGGTCGCCTCGGCCGGCACCGCGAGGATCATCCGCCGCGGCGCATAGAGCCGGGCCAGCTCGCGCCGCCACGTCTCGATCGTCTCCGGAACTCCCCGCAGCACGACGATCTCCGGCGGATGCAACAGCTCCTCGAGAGCGGTGAGCAGGCTCGCATGGCCCTGGGGGTACCGCTCCATCATCGCCCATCCGGCCCTGACGGTCCGTTCCGCGGCCTCGAGATAACGTGACTCGCCGAGCAGATACCCCATCCTCTGCAACACGAAGGCCGCGATGCCGTTGCCGGCCGGGGTGGCATCATCGGCGAAGGACTTCGGCCGCTGGATCAGCCGCTCGTGATCGTCCGAGGTGAAGAAGAACCCGCCGGCGCCCTCATCGGCGAAATGCCTCAGGATCACCTCCAGCAATTCGCGGGCGAATTGCAGCTCATCCGCGCGAAAACGGACCTGCTGCAGCTCGAGGACGGCATCCGCGAGACACGCATAGTCGTCGAGATAGCCGTTCAGATGCGCGCGGCCGTCGTTGTAGGTGGCGAGCAGCCGTCCGTCGCGCCAGAGCCTGTGGCGCGCGAACTCGAGCGCACGCTCCGCGGACTGCGCCAGATCCTCGCGGTCCAGGGCCCGCGCGGCGACGGCCATTCCGCGGATCATCAGGCCGTTCCAGGACACGAGGATCTTCTCATCGCACACCGGGCGGACGCGATTCTCACGCAACCGCAGCAGCTTCGAGCGCGCGCTCGCCAGCGCTGATTCCACGGCGCCCGGCGAACGTCCCAGCGCGGAGGCGATGTCCTCCACCGAGCGAAAGACGTGCAGGTGCCACCGGCCCTCGAAGTTGGGCTCGCGATCGAGCCCATAGCGCGGAGCGAACGCCTCGTATTCCTCCGTCGTCAGCGCCGAGCGCACCTCGTCGCGCTCCCAGACATAGTACTTGCCCTCGTGTCCCTCGGAATCCGCATCGAGACTCGAGTAGTAGCCGCCTTCCGGCGACTGCATCTCGCGCCGCACCCAGTCGGCGGTCTCGCCGGTCACCCTGCCGTAGAACGCATCGCCGGTCGCAACGTAAGCGTCCGAGTACACCGCGAGGAGGCTGCCGTTGTCGTAGAGCATCTTCTCGAAGTGGGGGATCATCCAGTACTCATCGACCGAGTAGCGGCAGAACCCGCCCGCAAGCTGATCGTCGATGCCGCCGTCGGCCATGCGCCGCAATGTCAGGCCCGCCATGTACAGCGCGTGCAGATCCGGCGTCTCGTCCCCGGCGCCGGCGCGCCAGTGCCGCAGCAGCAGCTCGAGCGACTTCGGGTGGGGGAACTTGGGGGCACCGCCGAAGCCGCCATAGCGCGAATCGAACGTGCGCTCGAGAGTCTGGCGGCAGAGGCGCAGCGGCGCGTCGCTCATCTCGACGGCGCCTGCCTCGGGCGGCGGCTCCAGCTGCGCGAACGCCGCCATCAGCGCCTCGTTCTGTTGCCGCAGCTGCGCCTCGTGGTCGCGGTAGTACTCGGCCACGCGCAGCAGCAGCTCCCGGAAGGCCGGCAATCCGAAGCGCGCCTGCTTGGGAAAATACGTGCCGCCGAAGAACGGCCGCCGGTCATCCGGAGTCAGGAACATGGTGAGCGGCCAGCCTCCGGAGCGCTGCGTCAGCATCTGCTGGGCGATCTGATAGATGCGGTCGAGGTCGGGCCGCTCCTCGCGATCGACCTTGATGTTGACATAAAGCCTGTTCAGGACCTCCGCGGTCGCCTCGTCCTCGAAGCTCTCGGCTGCGAGCACGTGGCACCAGTGGCACGCGGTGTAGCCGATGCTGAGATGGACCGGCTTGCGCTGCGCGAGCGCCTGCGCGAAAGCCTCCTCTCCCCAGGGATACCAGTCGACCGGGTTGTGCGCATGCTGGCGCAGGTAGGGACTGGTCTCGCCGATCAGCCGGTTGGTGTATTTCGGGCTGCCGTCCGGGTTCAGGTGTCGGATCTCCATGCGTCCGGGAGAATACCCCGATCGTCAGTTCCGTGTTCATCCGTCCGTCCCCATCGCCGCCGCGGCTCACGGGCGGCCCTCGCCGCCCAATGAATCGTTTTTGGGCGACGGAGAGCACGTTATACTGCCGGCCGCCGAACCGCCCAGCGAAGCCTCCTTGACATCGTCTCCATCACCTTCCCGCGCCGATAGCGGCCGCGCCCGCGAGCTGCGCCTGAAGCGCGGCGAGGAGCGCCGGCTGTCGTCCGGGCATCTCTGGGTGTTCAGCAACGAGATCGATGCCGACGCCACGCCGCTCGCCGCGTTCGCGCCGGGAGATCTGGCCCAGGTCACGTCCCAGCGCGGCCAGTTCCTCGGCCACGCCTACGTCAACCCGCATGCGCTCATCTGCGCCCGGATCCTCAGCCGCGATCCGGACCGTCCCGTCGGCCGTGAGCTCATCGATACTCGCCTGCGGGCGGCGCTCGCGCTGCGGGAACGGCTTTACTCCCAGCCCTACTACCGTCTGGTGTTCGGGGAATCCGACGGCCTGCCGGGACTGGTTCTCGACCGCTACGGCGAGGTGCTGGTCGGACAGATTGCCACCGCCGGCATGGAAGCGCTGAAGGAAACCATTGCCGCGGCAGTGCGCGAGTTGCTCGCGCCGGCGGCGCTCTACTGGAAGAACGATTCCGCGGCGCGCCAGCTCGAGCACCTGCCGCAGGTCGCGGAGGCCGGGTTCGGGGAGATTCCGGCGGAAATCACCGCGGTCGAGTCCGACCTTCGCTTTGCGGCGCCGCTGGCGCACGGCCAGAAGACCGGGTGGTTCTACGATCAGACCCACAACCGGGCGCGCCTGAAGCGCTATCTCTGGCCCGGGGCGAAGGTTCTCGATGTCTGCAGCTATGTCGGCGCCTGGGGCGTCACCGCCCTCAAGGCCGGCGCGTCGGCGGCCAGCTGCGTCGACGCCTCGGAGACGGCACTCGAGTTCGCCCGGCGCAACGCGGAGGCGAACGGCGTCGCGCTGGAGACGATCCGGGCCGACGCTTTCGAGGCGATGAAGGCGCTGCACGAGCGCGGCGAGCGCTTCGATGTCGTGGTGCTCGATCCGCCCGCCTTCATCAAGCGCAAGAAGGACATCCCGCAGGGACAGGCGGCCTACCGCAAGCTCAACCAGCTCGCGCTCTCACTGCTCGACGGGGAGGGACTGCTCGTCTCCTGCTCCTGCTCGTACCACCTCGCGCCCGAGGACCTGGTGGCGGCGATCCAGGCCGCCGCCCGGCACAGCGGCCGTTTCGTGCAGATCCTGGAGACCGGAGGCCAGTCGCCCGACCACCCGATTCACCCCGCCATTCCGGAAACGCGCTACCTCAAGGCGTTCTTCTGCCGCGTGACACGCGAGGTCGGCTAAACTTCGCCGCCATGATCGTATATCCGGATATCAATCCGATCGCCTTCCGGCTGGGTCCGATCAAGGTGCATTGGTACGGCATCATGTACCTGCTCGGCTTCGCGACCGCGTGGCTTCTCGGCCGCTGGCGCGCCGCGCGGCCGGGCTCGACATGGAAGCCCGTCGATGTCGATGATCTCATCTTCTTCGGCATGGTCGGCGGCATTCTGGGCGGCCGCATCGGTTATGTCCTCATCTACGGGATGAGCTTCTGGACGCCGCATAACCCGTGGTACCCGTTCGAGGTCTGGGACGGGGGCATGTCCATCCACGGCGGCCTCATCGGCGCGCTCCTCGCCCTGTGGATCTTCGCGCGGCGGCGCGGCCGCGGCTTCGGTGATGTACTGGACTTCACGGCCCCGCTGCCGGCGCCGGGCCTCTTCTTCGGCCGCATGGGCAATTTCATCAACGGTGAGCTGTGGGGCAAGCCGACGACGCTCCCCTGGGGCTTCCTCTACCACGGCGTCGTGCGCCAGCCGTCGCAGCTCTACGAGGGCTTTCTCGAGGGCATCGTGCTCTTCACCGTGATGTGGTGGTTCACGTCCAAGCCCCGTCCTCGGCTGGCCCCTTCGGGTCTCTTTCTGCTGCTCTACGGCACCTTTCGCTTCGTGTGCGAGTTCGTGCGCCTGCCCGACCCGCAGATCGGCTACCTCGCCTGGGGCTGGCTCACCATGGGCCAGTTGTTGTCCGCGCCCATGATCGTCATCGGCATCGTCCTCCTCTACTACGCCTACAGCGCTCGAGCGCGCTCGGGTAACGTCGTCATCGCGCAGTGAGCCGCGCGCGATGAAGCCGTACCTCGATCTGATGCGCCGGATCCTGGAGGGCGGCGCACGCAAGGGCGACCGCACGGGCACCGGGACACTCTCGCTCTTCGGCGAGCAGCTGCGCTTCGACCTGTCCCGCGGCTTCCCGCTGGTCACGACCAAACGGGTCCATCTGCGGTCGGTGGTGTACGAGCTCCTCTGGTTCCTGCGCGGCGATACCAACGTCGCCTGGCTGCGGGATCAGGGAGTCACCATCTGGGATGAATGGGCCGACGAGCGCGGCGAGCTGGGCCCCGTATACGGCAAGCAGTGGCGCGCCTGGCTGGCGCACGACGGCCGCACCATCGATCAGATGCGCGTGGCGCTGCAGCAGCTGCGCGGCAATCCGGACTCCCGCCGCATCCTGGTCAGCGCGTGGAACGTCGGCGAGCTCGATCAGATGCGCCTCATGCCGTGTCACGCGCTCTTCCAGTTCTACGTGGCCGACGGGCGCCTGTCCTGTCAGCTCTATCAGCGCAGCGCCGATGTCTTCCTCGGCGTACCTTTCAACATCGCGAGCTACGCGCTCCTCACCCACATGTTCGCGCAGCAGTGCGACCTCGCGCCCGGCGAGCTCGTCTGGACGGGCGGCGACTGCCATCTCTATCTCAATCATCTCGAGCAGGCGAGGCTGCAGCTCACGCGCGCTCCGTTCCCGCCGCCGCGGCTGCTCATCCGCCGCCGGCCCGCCACACTTTTCGACTACACCTTCGAGGATTTCGAGTTCGTGGATTACCAGCATCATCCCGCGATCGCCGCTCCGGTGGCGGTCTGACATGGCACGCCAGCCGCTGTTCGAGGTGCGCCGTTCCGAGGTCCACGGCATGGGCGCTTTCGCGCTGCGCCGCATCCGCAAGGGAACCCGCATCGTCGAGTATCTCGGCGAGCGGGTATCGCACGCGGAGGCCGACCGTCGCTACGAGGCCAAGGAAGCGAACGACGCCCATACCTTCCTCTTCATCGTCGACTCGAGGACCGTCATCGACGCCGGCGTCGACGGCAACGACGCCCGATTCTTCAATCACTCCTGCAATCCCAACTGCCAGTCGGTCATCGAGAAGCGGCGGGTGTTCATCGAGGCGACCCGCACCATCGAGCCCGGCGAGGAGATGACCTACGACTATCAGATCCAGCGCGAGGACGACGATCCGCCCGGCATAGAGGAGGTATTCGCCTGCCATTGCGGTTTCCCGCAGTGCCGCGGCACGATGCTCTGGCCGCCGGACCCGCCGGCGAGGCGCGGCAAGCGCAGGCCGAAGCGAAAACCGAGGCAGCAGCCGGCGGCGGCGAAGCGCACGCGTCAGACTCGTGGCAAGGACAAGCGAAGGAGGAATACCGGGCCTGCGCGCGGAACCGCCAGGAAATCTTCGCGGCGCCGCTGAAGGCGCGGCTTTCGCCTCATCATGCAGTCTCGTCGCTGGACCCTGTCGGCAGTCATCGGTGCGCTCGGCGTCGTCTACGGGGACATCGGCACCAGCCCGCTCTATGCCGAGCAGGTCACGTTCGGCTTCAGGGCCACACACCCGATCGCTCCCGTCGGGGTCTACGGCATCGTCTCGCTGATCTTCTGGTCGCTGGCGGTCGTCGTCTCGATC
>DASTAC010000168.1:0-15945 GCA_035713045.1 Steroidobacteraceae bacterium | reverse complement strand
TCGCGAGCTTCAGCTCGCTTTGCGTCTTGCGCTTCAGCGTGATGCGGCGGGGAGCGGCGTCGCGCTCGCTCTCCGCGCCGCCGTGGCTGCGGCGAAGGTGCGTCAGCAGCTCGAGCTTGGCATCGTCGCTGATGCGGTCCTCGGGCCCTTTGACCTTGATGCCGGCCTGATCGAGCTGCACGAGCAGCCGATCCACCGGTACCTTGAGGACCTCGGCAAATTGGGAAACCGTCACTTCCGCCATACTTTTCGTACCCTCAGGCCTGACCCGCCTCGAACCAGTGGGCCCGGGCGGTCATGATGAGCTTGCCGGCTTCCTCAGCCTGCAGTCCCTCGATGTCCTTCAAATCCTCCACCGACTGCTCCGCCAGATCCTCGCGCGTGCGCACGCCGCGACGGGCGAGCGCGAGCGCCAGATCCGGGCTCATTCCCTCGAGCAGCAGCAGGTCATCCGCCGGCATCGATTGATCCAGCGTCTCCTCGCTCGCGATCGCCTGCGTCAGCAGCACGTCGCGCGCGCGATTGCGCAGCTCCTTGACGATCTCCTCGTCGAACTCCTCGATGGAGGCGAGCTCCGCCTGCGGCACGTAGGCGATCTCCTCGACCGTCGAGAAACCCTCCTGCGCGAGGATGGTGGCGACGTCCTCATCGACATCGAGTTGCTTCATGAAGAGCTGCACCAGCGACTTGGCCTCGGACTCGCTCTTCGCTTCCGCGTCAGACTCGGTCATGACGTTGAGCTCCCAGCCGGTGAGCTGGCTCGCGAGGCGGATGTTCTGCCCGCCGCGGCCGATGGCCTGCGAGAGCTTCTCCTCCGAGACCGCGATGTCCATGCTGTGGGAATCCTCGTCCATTACGATCGACATGACTTCCGCCGGCGACATCGCGTTGATGACGAACTGCGCCGGATTCTCGTCGTGGGGAATGATGTCGACCCGCTCGCCGGCGATCTCGTTGGAAACCGCCTGCACGCGCGAGCCGCGCATCCCGACGCAGGCGCCCACCGGATCGATGCGCGGGTCGTTGCTGCGCACCGCGATCTTGGCGCGTACGCCGGGATCGCGGGCGGCGCCCAGGATCTGGATGAGGCCCTGGCCGACCTCCGGCACCTCGAGCTTGAAGAGCTCGATCAGGAACTCCGGCGCCGTACGCGTGAGGAAAAGCTGCGGCCCGCGCAGCTCCGAGCGCACTTCCTTCAGGAACGCCTTGATGCGGTCCTGCGCCTTCACCTGCTCGCGCGGAATCATGTCGGTCCGGGGGACGAAGCCCTCCGCGTTGGAGCCAAGGTCGACGAAGATTCCGTTGCGATCGACCCGCTTGACGACGCCGCTGACGAGGGTGCCGACGCGGTCCCGGTAGGCATCCACGACCTGCTGGCGCTCCGCCTCCCGCACCTTCTGCACGATCACCTGCTTGGCCTGCTGCGCGGCGATCCGGCCGAACTGCACCGACTCCATCGGCTGCTCGACGAACCCGCCGACCTCGGCCTTCGGATCGACCTCGAGCGCATCTTCCAGGCGCAGCTCGCGCTCAGGCGCCTCGAGCTCCGTCGAGTCATCGGCAAACACCTTCCAGCGGCGGAAGGTCTCGTAGTCTCCGCTCCTGCGGTCGATGGCGACGCGGGCATCCCACTCCTCGCCATATTTCTTGCGGGTAGCCGAGGCCAGAGCCGCCTCGAGCGCCTCGAAGATCACTTCCTTCTCGACGCCTTTCTCGTTGGAGACTGCGTCGACGACCATCAGGATTTCCTTGTTCACTACTGTCACCTCTCGCCAGCTTTCAGTGGCTGCCACCGACCTGCGCGCCTCATTTATCAACCTGGCCCGTCAGCCTGGCCTTACCAATCTCCGCAAAAGACACCGGGACCCGCTCGCCATCGACCTCGAGCGCGATGCCGGACTCGTCCGCCGTCAGCAGCGTGCCCGTGTAGCGGCGGCGCCCCTCGCGCGGCACCGCGAGCTCCACGGCGACCCGCGAGCCGACGAAGCGCGCGAAATGCGCCGGCGTGCGCAGCACGCGGTCGAATCCCGGCGAGGAAACCTCGAGCGTATATGCGGTGGGTATCGGGTCCTCGACGTCGAGCAACGCCGAGACCTCGCGGCTCACCCGCTCGCAGTCCGTGAGCCCTACTCCCTCAGGGCGATCGATGAAGAGTCGCACGACGGCGCTGCCGCGGCCTGAGGTCTGCTCGAGCTCCACCAGCTCGTAGCCCAGCCGCCCGATGAGGGGCTCAATGAGGGCGATGAGCCGCTCTCGCAAGGTCGCCGGCATGGTCGTCATCACTCCGAAACGGCCTTGGCCACAAAAACAAAAGGGCCGCGAGGCCCATTACATTCCGTCCAAAAACAAAAAGCCCCTCGGGGGGCTTTTCGTCTTCATCTGTGCCGGACTGCTATCCGCTACCCGTCCGCTCCCCACGGCCGAGCCCGCAGGGGCGCGCATTGTACCCAAATGAGGCCGTCAGGGAAACCGTTTCGGAGCCCGGCGGAGTTACCATTCGGCATGCCCGACACTCTTCACCTCTGGCGCAATGCCCGGATCGCCACCTGCGACGCTGCCATGACCCGCATTGGGCAGGGTGCGCTGCTCACGCGCGGGGCCCGGATCGAGTGGGTGGGCACGGAGCGGGATCTGCCCGCGGAATACCGGCCGCAAGAGACCCACGACCTGGGCGGAGCCTGGGTCACCCCGGGCCTGATCGACTGCCATACCCATCTGGTCTTTGCCGGCAATCGCGCCTCGGAATACGCCGAGCGCCTGCGCGGACGCTCCTACGAGCAGATCGCGCGAGCGGGCGGCGGCATCCTCTCCACCATGCGCGCGGTGAGGGTCGCCTCCGAGCAGCAGCTCCTCGACGAGAGCCTGCCCCGGCTGGAGGCACTGCTGGCGGAAGGCGTGACAGCGGTCGAGATCAAGTCGGGGTACGGCCTCACGCTGGAGGATGAGGCCAAGATGCTGCGGGTCGCGAGGTCGCTGGCGCATGCCCTGCCGGTCACGATCACCACGACTCTGCTGGCTGCCCATGCCCTGCCGCCGGAGTATGCCGGACGGCCGGATGCCTATATAGAGGACATTGCAGCGGTATGGCTGCCGGCGCTGCACCAGGAGGGCCTGGTAGATGCTGTCGATATCTTCTGCGAATCAGTGGGCTTCAGCGTCGATCATGCCCGCAGACTGTTCAATGCCGCGGGCCATCTTGGCCTCCCGGTGAAAATGCACGCCGAGCAGCTGTCGAACCTCGGGGGGAGCCTGCTCGCCGCCAGCCGCGGGGCCCTCTCCTGCGACCACCTGGAGCACGCCGGCGTCCCCGAGGCAGAGGCCCTGGCCGCGGCGGGCACGGTGGCGGTGCTGCTGCCGGTGGCCTTTTTCTGCCTGGCGGAGCAGCACAAGCCGCCGCTGACCGCCTTGCGGCATGCCGGCGCGAGCGTGGCCCTCGCCACCGACTGCAATCCGGGCTCGGCACCGGGAAGCTCGCTCCTCCTCGCGATGAGCATGGCCACACGCCTCTTTGGCCTCACGTGCGAGGAGGCGCTCGCGGGAGTGACCCGGCACGCCGCGCGCGCGCTCGGGATGCAGGAGGAGCGCGGTATGCTCGCGGCCGGGAAGGCCGCCGACTTCGCCGTCTGGAGCATCGGCGAGCTCGAAGAGCTTGGCTACTGGAGCGGTTTCAACCCTTGCCGCTCGGTCATCAAGGCCGGACGCCAGGTGTCATGAGTCTGATGAGCCGTGACGACAATTCCGACGACGCCGCTGCGCCCGAGAGCGGGCCGGGAGCCGCGCGCATCGACCGCTGGCTCTTCGGGGTGCGCCTCTTCAAATCGCGCTCGCTCGCCGCGGAGGCCGTGAGCGGCGGCAAGGTGCACGTCAACGGCGCCCGGGTACGGCCGGCACACGGCGTCCGGCCCGGGGACCGCGTGACCTTCAACCGGGGCGCCGTGGAATTCGAATGCGAGATCACTGCGGTTCCGGCGCGCCGCGGACCGGCGAAGGAGGCGGTACGCTGCTACACGGAAACAGACGCCAGTCGCGCGCGCCGTGAGCAGTACGTGCAGCGCATGCGTCTTGCGGCGGCCATGGCGCCGCGACCGCAAGAGCGTCCAGACAAGCATCAACGCCGAGAGCTGCGGCGGCTCCGCGGAAGAGATTGACCCAGAGGTTCCAGCAATGTCCTTGAGCGTCTTCGACATCTTCAAAATCGGCATTGGGCCGTCGAGCTCCCACACCATGGGCCCGATGCGCGCGGCGCGGGAGTTCGTCCTGGGGCTGGAGCAGGCGGGCCTTCTGACCGCAACGCAACAACTGACGGTGCGCCTCTACGGCTCACTGGCTCTGACGGGCCTCGGTCACGGAACGGACCGCGCGGTGCTGGTGGGCCTGGAAGGCGGCGATCCCGAGACGGTGGATCCCGACGGCATCGAGCCGACCCTGCAGCGCATCCGGGGGACCAGCCGCATCCGCCTCCTCGGCCGCCACGAGATCGACTTCGACGAGAAGTCACGGCTGCTGCTGCTGCGCGGCGAGCGCCTGCCCGGACATCCCAACGGCATGCGGTTCACGGCCCTCGGCTCTGACGGCAACGCGCTCCTCGAGGAAGAGTACTACTCGATCGGAGGCGGGTTCATCGTGCGCGGGGGAGAAAGCCACGCCCGCGAGGCGAGCGAGCGGCCGCGGCCGCCCTATCCATTCAACTCGGCCGCCGAGCTGCTCTCGATGTGCCGGGAAAACGGCCTCGAGCTCTACGAGCTGGTGCTCGCCAACGAGCTCACGTGGGCCAGCGAGCAGCAGGTGCGCGCGGGCGTGCTGCGGCTCTGGCAGGTCATGCAAGGCTGTGTCGAGCGCGGCTTCCATCAGACCGGCGTCTTGCCGGGACCGATGAAGGTGCGCCGCCGCGCGCCGAAGCTCTACCGTGTCCTGTCCGAGAACGGCGCGCCGACCCCGCTCGACATCATGGATTGGGTCAACGCTTTCGCGCTGGCGGTCAACGAGGAGAACGCCGCTGGCGGGCGCGTGGTCACGGCTCCGACGAACGGCGCCGCGGGCATCGTGCCTGCGGTGCTGCACTTCTATCGCCGATTCGAGCCCGGCGCCTGCGACGACGGCGTCATCCGCTTCCTCCTGACCGCCGCCGCGATCGGCATGCTCTACAAGCGCAATGCCTCGATCTCCGGAGCGGAGATGGGATGCCAGGGCGAGGTCGGCGTCGCCTGCTCCATGGCGGCCGCGGGACTCGTCGCGGCGCTGCAGGGCAGCAATGAGCAGATCGAGAACGCCGCCGAGATCGGCATGGAGCACAACCTGGGGCTCACCTGCGATCCGGTGGGCGGGCTGGTGCAGATCCCCTGCATCGAGCGCAACGCCATGGGGGCCGTGAAGGCGATCAACGCGGCGCGCCTCGCCATGCGGGGCGACGGCTCGCACAAGGTCTCGCTGGATCACGTGATCGCGACCATGCGTCAGACCGGCGCCGACATGTCGACGATCTACAAGGAGACCTCGCAGGGCGGCCTGGCGGTGAACGTCACGGAGTGCTAGTCGATGGCGCGGCATCCGGGCTTTGCGCTGCGCAGTCCCCGCTGCGCGCAACGCCCGGGCGTCCGTCCATGGACACCCGCTCGGGGAAGCGAGGCGGTGCTTCGCTGAAAGGCACCCCCTCGCCCCCGTGCCTGGCTCAGCTCTAGGGCTCGACGTCGGCTAACGTCTGCGGGCGTGCGCGGAGGACGAGCGGTGAGCGCGGTTGTATGCCGTGCCATTGGCCATTCCTGGCGGCATGGCCTCCTGCCCGGCCATCGTGTCCGGACGCTCGCCGCTTCGCGGCTCGCCCATGAGCTCCCTCTTGCGCTCCTCGAGCCGCTCGCCCAGGGATTGCAGGTCGAGCGGGGTGCGCTCGAGCCGCGGGAAGAGCTCCGTCTCCTCCTCGGCGACGTGGTGCTTCACGTATTCGCCGAGGACCTGCACCTTGGCCTCGTACTGCTCATCCAGCTGCTCGCGATCCTCGATCTGCCGGATCAGATCCTTCACCGAGGCATGCTCGACGTGGGCCTCGGCGATGAGGTGCGCGTCATCGGCGTCCAGCACGTCGCGGGCGGCCGGATAGAGCAGCTCCTCCTCGATCTGCGAGTGCACGATGAGCATCTTGCAGATGTGCCGGGCGATGGCCTGCTTCTCGTCGCGCTCGGCGGACGCGAACTCCTCGATCGCCTCGGCCACTGCGCGATGATCCTGCCGCAGCAGCTTCACCGCATACGATGCGGAAGAATCGGAGCGGCGCGAGCGGCCGGCGCCGCCGCCGCGGCCCGCCTTCGAGGCGCGGCGGGCGGATCCCGCGCCACGCGTGGATGCGGCACGGCCCGCAGGTGCGACACGCCGCGTGGATGCGGCGCGGCGGGTGTTGCTTTCCTTTGCCCGGCTGGCGCTCAGCGAGCGGGACGAAGAGCCGACGCGCCCGGCGCTCCTGCCGCCGCGGCCGCTGCGTGTGCGGCTGGCGGAGCGGGAACCGGTCTTCGACTGTCGTGGTGACATGAGCTTGCCCCTTGAATGAGGAATGGGTAGGGGCAAAGAGCAATTCATGTACCGGTACGCAGCGCGATGCGGTTGCGTCCGGCCTCCTTGGCATCATAGAGCGCTTCGTCGGCGCGATGGCGCAGCGACTCGAGTGTATCGGCGGCCTCTCCGACCGCCACGCCGATGGAAAGTGTCACGGCGCCGCCGTACTGCGTCCCGTCCGCGCGGGTGATCACGGCACGTGCCGCGGTGGCGCGGATGCTCTCGGCGAGCGCGGCGGCGTCGGCCAGGCTCTTGCCCGGCAGGATGATCGCGAACTCATCACCGCCGACGCGCGCGGCAAGGTCATCGTCCGTCAGATGCTCACGCAGGATCTGCGCGATCTTGGCCAGTACCTTGTCGCCGATGACGTGCCCGTGGGTGTCGTTGATGCTCTTGAAGCAATCCACGTCGGCGGCGAGGAAGGCAACGCCTGCGAGCTCCGGCCGCTCGAGCGCCTCGATGGCACGGCGCAGGGCATGAAGGTTCTTCAGTCCGGTGAGCGGATCGCGCAGCGGCTCGTTCTGGGCCCGGTCGAGCTGCTCCATCACCTGATCGACCTGCTGGCGCTGCTCGCCGAGCCGCTGGTGCAGCGCGCCGAGAACGCTCTGCAGCTGGGAGGCCTCCGCCAGCACCCGGGCCAGCGTCGCGGCGAATGGGCCGCCGTCCTCCGCGTGCCGGTCCGCGTCCCGGATGGCATCGTCCAGATTGGCGGTGAAGCGCTTGATCGTCCTTTCCGCGTGAATCGCCTGCTTCTCCGACTCCCCGAGCACCTCGCGCAGCTGGCCCTGCGCGAGCTCGAACGCCTGCACGTCGCGCCCGGCAATGTGCAGCGCGTGCAGCCTGCCGACATCGGCGTCGCAGAGCTGGGCATCGGCGGCGAGGAGCCTGCCGAGCTCCTGTGACAGCGCCGGATTGAGGTCCGCGACGTGCTCGTACCACACGGCGTAGGTGACCGGGTGATAGCCGGCCGGGTGGGGAGACATGAGCTGCAGCGCCCGGCGCAGGATCTCGGCGCTCTCTTCCCTCGAGTGCTGGTAGCGCATCTTATTGGTTATCGCCTCCGCGGCGGGTTTTACATATCGTAACACCCGCCGCGCCCACCCCCAAGGTCGATGCCTCGGGAGCAGGCCAGCAATTGTCGGGATCGTCGCCCGGGCCCCCCCGGCGCGGGGGCTCCCAGGGAAGGCCCCCCTCAGACGGGTTGAGGCGAGGCGAAGCCGTTCTTCTGCGGATCGGCGGCACCCTCTGTGGCGTGCTCTCTCTTGATGCGCTCGTAGATCTCCTCGCGGTGCACCGCGATGCTCTTCGGCGCATTGATACCGACCCGCACCTGATTGCCCTTGACCCCGAGCACGGTGATGGTGACGTCGTCGCCGATCATGACGGTCTCACCCACGCGCCTTGTAAGAATCAACATACTGATAGTCCTCTGTATTTGTGATGGTCCAAAGCCCCGTTGTGCAACCAAAAGCTCAGGGGGTTGCCGCCCCGTCCTGCCGCGGGCCGGCAGGGCTCTGCCGGTAACCCAGGATGACCTCCCCGTCCTCATGCGTGACGGTGACGGGCGCGATCCGCGCGAGCCGATCGAGCGTCCCATTGATGTGGCGGATGCTGAATGCGCCGCCGACTTTCTGAATGGCGGCACGCGGATCGGCGATCACGATGCGCTCCGTCGTGTAGCGGCTGAGGTCGCTGACGAAGGCCGACAGCGGCTCGCCCTGGGTCTCCAGCATCCCGTGGCGCCAGCGAATGACGTTCGGCACCACCACTTTGTGCACGTCCGCCACGAGCCCGAACGGCGAATACTCGATCTGCTGTCCGGTCGTCAGACGCCTGCTCCAGGAAGGCTTGGAGCCATGACCGTACTCCATCCCCTCCACGCCTACCGTACCGCTCATCACGCTGACACGGACGTCACCGTCCGCCATCTGATAGACGTCGAATCGCGTGCCGAGCACTTGAACCTGGCTATGCGCAAGAAGGATGCGGAAAGGCCGGCTGGGGTCGTGCACGACCTGGAAGTAGGCCTCACCGCGAATCAGGCGCACGCGCCGATCGCTCGGACTGCCGACCCACTCGAGCTCCGTCCGGGTATTGAGACCGACGACACTGCCGTCCGGAAGAACGACGTTGCGGATCTGTCCGGTAGCCGTCTCGTAGGTCTGCGGCAGATAGCCTTCGCTGCGCAGAGCCGACCATCCGATCACGACGGTCATGATGACGGCGGCGGCGGCTATGCCCGTGGCCCATGCCGGCCCGGAGACCAGCCACGCGCGACGGCTCCCGCGGGGTGCGGCCGCCTCGACTTCAGCAGCGCTGTCGAGCACGTCCGCTCGCAGTGGTCCGTTCAGTTCGGCCGTCACATCGAGCAACGCCCGCTGAGCGTGGAACTCGCGCGCGTTCGCCGGCTGGGCGATCCAGGCCTCGAACTTGGCGCGTTGCGCGGTCGACAGGCCGCCGCCGAGGCGAGTGTGCCAGGTCGCCGCCCGACTGCGGATCCGCCGCTGCCGCCGCCGTTCCCAGAGCCCCGTCATTGCTCGGCCCTCCTGGGCCTCGCCCCCGCTCCCGCGGGGGCCGACACGCTGGCGCGCGTCGTCATGATTTGCTCCCGGCAAATCATTGCTCGGCCCTCCTGGGCCTCGCCCCACAACGGGGCCGACGCGCTGACGCGCGTCGTCATGATTTGCTCCCGGCAAATCATTCAACCTCCGCCAGATCGATGCCCTGGGAGGAGAGACGCTCGCGACAGACCCTGAGGGCTTTGGTCATGCGCTTGTCGACTCGCTTCTCGGAAATGCCGAGCACGGCGGCAATCTCCTTGCGAGGCTTGCCCTGGACGTGGGCCATCACAAACACGTTTCGAAGATTCGGCCGCAATTCTTTGATTACATTCGCCAAATGTTGCCCAATCTCGTCGGCCATCGCCTGCCGGTCGGGACCCATGCACTGCTCATCGGGTACCTCTTCCATGCCGGCCGAGCCCGTGATCATGGCGTTCTCGAGACGCCGCCGGCGCAGATGCATCAACGCGAAGTTGGTGGCCACCTTGAAGAGCATGGCCCGCGGAAACATCACCTGCTCCGGCCGGTACATCCGGTGCACCTTCTCGAAGGTGTCCTGCGCCACCTCGCGCGCGAGCTCGGGCCTGCCCAGCATCTGGGTGAGATAGGCGAGCAGTTGCGCCTCATGCGATCGGCACAGCCGCTCGATGAACTCATCCGGCTTTCCGGGTCGAGGAAAGCGCCTGACCTCACCCATCTCGCTCTTTTCCAATCCCTATCCCTCTAGAAAATGAAATGCGCAGCCACAGAATCCCCCCCCCGGCGACGCATCGATTCAGGCGGCGGCGCGCCGACGGGTGGCTTCCCAGCGCCGCAGCCAGGCCTCGAACCCCGCATACTCGAGGATCTCGCCGGACCCGGCGGCGATGCGCGTCGGTCTGCCGGAGAGGACCTGCGCCAGCCGTCCCCGGTCGACGATGCCTTCCCTCACGAGGGCGCCGTCCAGCAGCAGCTCGCGCAGCAGGGGGCGATTGTGCTCCAGGGTGAGCCGCAGGTGCTCCTCGATCCCGCCTTTGTGGCGGCGATTGCGGATCTCGGGCGGCAGGTCGTCATGGAACGCCTGCCGGGCGACGGCGCGATCCCAGCCGCCGTGCGTCAGCACATAGGTCGGGATGCGCAGGCACAGCTCCAGGAGGGGCTGCGAGAAGAGCGGCGAGATCCGCTCCGCCTCCCCGTCGCGGCCGATGGGATCGTAGAAATCGAACGGCTGACTCATGTGGTGGGCGTGCCAGAGCTTGCCGCTCGGGGCGCCGCGCGGATGTCGCAGCAGCGGATGCAGGAATGCAGCGCTTCGCCTGGCCTGCGCGATCGCTGCCGGCACGAGAAGCGGGCGCATCCGTCCGGCCTCCTGCAGGGGGCTCCACCGCTGGTTCAGCAGATAGCTCGAAGCAGCCTCGCGCAGCACCCGCCACACCGAGATCCGATCCATCCGCGCGGCATCGAGCGCCACGCGCAGCACGCCGGGCCGCAGTCCGCGGTGGTGCAGGAAGTCCCCCGCCGCCCATTGCGCGCACTCCTGGTAGAAGAGCTGATCGCCGCCGAACCCGATGACCACAGCGGTGGCGCCGTGCTCGGCGGCCAGCTGCGCATCGAGCCGGCTGTGCTCGAGGAAGTACGGATAGTTGGTCGGCTCCGGCGACCGATGGACGGTCAACAGAGGCTGCAGACTGAAGGTGGAGTCGCGCGGACGCTCGATCAGGTCGAGCCCCGCTTTCGCGGCGGCGGCGCGCGCGAACGCGCGCTCGTCGAGGTCGGCGCCCTCGGGATAGTAGTGGAAACAGGTGATCCGCGGCTGCGAGGGCGCATCCCGCAGACACGCGAGCACGATCGAGGAATCGAGGCCGCCCGAGAGCGACAGCAGCAGGTGCTCGTGGCGCGAGGCCCAGGCATGGACCACATCGCGCACGCACCGGCGCATCGCGGCGGCGGCCTCGCGCGGGTCCTCGATGCTCTCCGCGGCGGCGAGCCGCAGCGGGTCCCAGTAGAAGATGCGCCTGGAGAGCCCGGCACGGCTCTCCACGCACTGCCCCGCGAGCACCTGACTGATCTCGCGCAGCGCGGTCCCCGCGGAATGCTCCCGCAAGAAGCACAGGGCCGCCGTGAGATAAGGCCAGTTGACCTCGAGCGGGCCATCGAGCAGCTCGAGGACATCGTCGACCCAGGAGAAGTAGACATCGACGCCGCGGCAGCGCACGAGATAGCACGGCAGGCCGCCCGAGGGATCGCGCACCACCCAGGTCGCGGCCGCGTGATCGTCGTGGAGGAACGCGACATACCGTCCCCAGAAGCTCTCGATGAGATGGCGGCCGTCGGTGTCGAGCATCGCGCGGCTGTCCGTGGCATCGAGAGGCTGCGGCGCCGGCCTCGAGACGCCGTCCTGCGAGCGCGCGAAGAGATTGCCCAGCACGACGCCCCCGCCGCCGGCGAGCGCGTAGGCGCCGCACGAGTCCGCCTCGGCTCTCGTGTAGCGCACCTCGACGCCGCGGCCGCGCAACCCCGACTGCCAGCCCTGCCCGGCCGCGGCCTGCCGCGCCAACAAGGCGCGCGCCGACTCCCGCGCCACCGGATCCTGATCGTTCCACACGAAGGCCACGTAGCGGAACATGAGCGTCTAGACGAGGAGAATGGGCGAGTACTGCCGCACCCGGTCGGGCACGTCGTTCAGCAGGACCTCGCCCTGCTGGACCCAACAGTGGGCATCGAAAGGCTCGGTCTTGACGCCGAAGACCCAGTCGGGATGGATGTCCTCGGCGCTCAGGAAATGCAACAGCGTGAGGGAGTCGAGCAGACACGCGCCGCGCAGCGTGTAGAAGAGCGGCCGCAGGCGCGCGAACGCGGTCACCAGCCGGCGCAGGCGCAGCGGATCGGCCGGGCGCCCGCTCCCCGCCCGCCGCGCCTTGCGATCGCGCACGGCCTCGACGATCGACTGGATGGGCCCAAGCTTCAGGGAGAGCTGCGCCCGCAGGCAGCTCCCGGCGAATCGCCACAACTCCCCCGCGCTCGCCCGCGGGTGGCTGTCGAGATCGAACTCCTCCAGGCTCCTCTGCGGACGCGTGATCGTGAGGGGTATCGCGGGCTTGCCGACGTGCGGATCCGTCACGAGCATCCCATGAGCGAGCATCTGCGGGATGAGCGAGTCCGGATCAGCGCTCGACGCCCGTTCCGCGCCCGTCTCCTGCACCACCCCGATCGGCCAGCCGCGCACCCAGCCCGCGAGCCGATGCGCAGGAGCGACCGCGACGTACTTGTCGCGCTCGAGGTCCATGAGGACCACGTGTTGCCCGCTGACGCACGGGTACACGTGCGGAGCGAGAAGGTAAGGCTGCATCCGGTCCCCCCGGCCTGTTGCGAGGCCCCATGTGCGGCCATTTTAGCCGAATCGCCTGCGACCGCACGATCCGATCGGCGGCGCGCCCGCCGCCGCCGAACCCTTGCGCGGCGCGCGGCCTGCGCGGCCGGCGCTGACAACATAGTCATCTGCTCGCGGCACTGACGAGCGGATCGCGAGCGGCGACTCGGCAGCGCCACCGGCCGCTTCGGGTATCAGTGTTGCTACGGTCAGACGGCGTGACCATTGCCTGTCCTGAATGCGGAACTCTGGAGGAAATTCCGCGGCTGTTGCGACGCGACACGGCCGTGTGCGTCCTCTGCCGGACCGATCTCGAGAAGACCACCGGGCGCAGCCTCGGTGCCGCGCTCGCCTGCTCGCTCGCCACCTTCCTCCTGCTCGTGCCGGTCAATGTCCGGCCGCTGCTGCGGGTGGACATTTTCAACATACACTCCGAGAACGTCACCGCCGTGGGCATCGCGGACCTCTGGTCGCGCGGTTGGTTCCTGCTCGCGGGCCTGAGCGCCCTCTTCGTCCTCATCCTGCCGTTCCTGCGATTCGGCCTGCTCACGGCGGTGCTCGCGGCCCTGCGGCTCGGGCGCCGGCCGTCCTGGCTCGGCGTCGCGTTCCGCTGGTCGCAGTGGCTCGATCCGTGGGCGATGTTGGATGTCTACCTCCTCGCCGGCTGCATCGGCTACTACCGCCTCATCAACATCGATCAGGCGCACGTCAGCATCGAGCTGGGAGGCGCCTGCTTCATCGCGGCGGCATTCCTCACCATGCTCTCGCGCGCGACGCTCGATGCGCGCACGGTGTGGCGGGCGATCGGCGGGGAGACCCGGGCGCGGCCCGGCGAGCCGGTGCTCGGCTGCACGGCCTGCGATCTCGTCCAGCCGCTCTCGCGCGAAGGCGAGCCCTGTCCGCGCTGCGGCGCGAAGCTGCGGGTGCGCAAGCTCGATGCCGTGGCGTGGACCGCGGCTCTGCTCATCGCGGCGCTGGTGCTGATCTTCCCCGCCAACCTCTATCCGATGAACATCTCCAACCAGCTCGGGCAGCAGTCGCGCTACACGATCATGACGGGCGTGCAGATCCTCTTCAAGAGCGGTCTGTGGCCGCTCGGCGCGCTCATCTTCTGCACCAGCATCCTCACTCCGGCGGCGAAGATCTTCGCGCTCGGCTGGTGTGTACTGTCCGTGTGGCGCGGCTCCCGGCGGCACCTCGTCACCAAGACGAAGGTGCTGCGCCTGATCGCGGAGATGGGACGCTGGTCGAAGACCGATCCCTTCGCGATCGTCTTCTTCGTGCCGCTGGTGCATTTCGGAGCGCTCGGCTCGGAGAACGCCGGCTGGGGCGCGACCGCCTTCATGGTGATGACCTTCCTCACCATGGTGGCCTCGGTCACCTTCGATCCGCGACTGATGTGGGACGTCGCGGGACGTCCCGCGATGGGCGGCGGCGGCGCGGCGCGATGAGCGGCAGACCCGAGGATACCGAGCACGGCGACCCGGGCAGTCCGGAGCGGGTCCGGGCCGGGGTGCGCCACGGCTGGTGGCCGGGCTGGATCTGGGCGATCCCGATCGCAGCGCTCCTCATCGTCATCTGGCTGGGCGCGCGCTATCTGCTGGCGGGCGGCACCGACATCACCATCCGCTTCACGGACGCTCACGGGATGAAGAAGCAGAACACGAAGGTCGTGCTGCGCGGCACCGACGTCGGCCACGTCACGGGAATCAAGCTGACGGGGGATGGCACAGCGGTGATCGTGACGGCCGCGATCGACGAGGAGGCGACGAAGTTCCTGCGGACCGGCACGCGGTTCTGGCTGAAGGGCGCGGAGCCGTCGCTGAGCAACCTTTCGTCCATCGGCTCGCTCCTTTCCGGCCCGAGCATCGTCATGTCCCCCGGGCCAGGCAACGAAACCCACCGCTTCATCGGCCTCGAGCGCAAGCCCATCGCCCCGTCCGCCACCGAGCGGCCGATCCTCTATGAGATCTCCCTCGGCAGCGATGCGGGCTCGCTCTCCGGCGGCGCTCCGGTGATGCTGCGCGGCTTCACCGTGGGCGAGGTGCGCGATGTCGGGTTCGCCTACGACCCGACGACGGGAGCGATCTCGACCCCCGCGACGCTCGCGATCTATCCCTCGCTCTTTCACATCAAGGGCGTGCGCACGACGCCGACCTCCGCCGAGGTCTCCGGCGAGATCGCCCGTCTGATCGACAAGGGCATGCGCGCGCGGCTCGCGCGCAATCCACCGCTCGTCGGCCGCTATGAGGTGAGCCTGCAGAGTGAGCCGGGCGCGCCGGCCGCGGGGCCGCTCGCGACGGTCGATGGGATGCCGCAGATTCCGGTGGCCTCCGGCGGCGGCATCGCCAGCATCGTCAACCGGATCAAGAAGGTCCCGATCAAGCGCATCACGCAGAACGTCCTGCAGATCACGCAGCACGTCGCCGCGTTGACCGCGTCGCCGAAACTGAAGGACGCCATCGTGCAGCTCGATGCCGCGCTGCGGCAGATCCACCAGACGACCGCCAAGGCCGGACCGCAGATCGGACCGCTCATCGCGCGGCTGCGGCGCGCGGCGGCCGACCTCGAGAGCACGACCCGCTCGGCCAACCGCCTGATGAGCGGCACCGCCACCCAGACGGGGCTCACCAACACCGCCGAGGAGATCAAAGAGGCCGCGCGCGCGGTGCGCGCGCTCGCCGACTATCTCGACCGGCACCCCGGGGCCCTGATCCGGGGACGAGGAGGAGATGCGCCATGACACCCCGGCTGATCGCCGTGCTCCTGGTCCCGATGTTGGCGGCCTGCGCCTCGAGCCCGCCCACGCATTTCTTCACGCTCGAGCCGGTGGCCCCCGGGGCTGCCACCACCGCGGTCCGCGGTCACGCACCGCTCAAGGTCGATGCGGTGCACATTCCGCCGGCGCTCGACCGCAGCTCGATCGTGCGCGGCATGAGCGGCAATCAGCTGCAGATCTCCTCGCGGGACCGGTGGGCCGGAGATCTCGGCGAGACCATCCGCAGGGTGTTGACTCAGGACCTGGCGCGCCGCCTGCCGCCCGGCATGGTGATCGCGCCCGATGCGCCGCCGCCCGCGAACGCCCGCGGCATCGTTGTCGATATCCTCACCTTCCAGCCTCGCGACGCGGGCCAGGTCGTGCTCGATGCCGACTGGACGCTGCTGCAGGGCTCGCAGTCCCATCCCGTGCTCAGCCGCTCCGAGCACCTCACCACCGCCGCCGCGCCCACGGCGCAAGGCGAGACCGCCGCCATGAGCACGCTCCTCGGCCAGCTCGCCGACAGGATTACGGCGGGGATCGGCAGCGCGGCCTCGGGCGGCAACCGCTGAGCGGCGCCGCCGCGCCCATCGTGCTGGTCGCGATCGGCGACTGGAACAATCTCTCGCGCAAGGCCGTGGGGTTCGCGCTCACCTTGTCGCAGGATGTGATCGGGGTGCACCTCACCCAGCTCTCGGGCCCGGAGCGCACCGGCGCGCAGCGCCACGAGTCCC
>DASTAC010000167.1:0-15233 GCA_035713045.1 Steroidobacteraceae bacterium | reverse complement strand
GCCTCAAGCAGCTCGGCGCGGACCCGTGGGAGAACATCGCGCGCCGCTACCCGCCGCACACCCGTGTGTTCGGCAAGGTCACCAACATCGCCGACTACGGCGCGTTCGTCGAGATCGAGGACGGCGTCGAGGGCCTGGTGCACGTGTCCGAAATGGACTGGACCAACAAGAACGTCAACCCGGCGAAGGTCGTGCACACCGGCCAGGAAGTCGAGGTGATGGTGCTCGATGTCGACGAGGACCGCCGCCGCATTTCCCTCGGCCTCAAACAGTGCAAGGCCAACCCGTGGAAGGAGTTCGCGGAGAACTACAACCGCGGCGACAAGGTGGCGGGCCAGATCAAGTCGATCACCGACTTCGGCATCTTCATCGGCCTGTCGGGCAACATCGACGGCCTGGTGCATCTCTCCGACATCTCCTGGGACATCCCGGGGGAGGAGGCGGTGCGCAACTACCAGAAGGGCCAGACGGTGGAGGCGATGGTGCTCACCATCGACCCGGAGCGCGAGCGCATCAGCCTCGGCATCCGCCAGCTCGCGAAGGATCCGTTCTCGAGCTACATCGCCGACAACCCGAAGGGCACGATCGTCAAGGGCGTCGTGCGGGAAGTGGATGCGCGCGGCGCGATCATCGACCTCGGCAACGGCGTCGAAGGTCAGCTCCGCGCCTCGGAGCTGGGCCGCGACCGTGTCGAGGATGCGCGCGCGGTGCTGAAGGTCGGCGACGAGGTCGAGGCGAAGTTCACGGGTGTCGACCGCAAGTCGCGCGCGATCTCGCTCTCGATCAAGGCGAAGGAAGCGCACGAGGAGGCCGAGGCGGTGCAGAGCTACCGCTCGTCCGAGGGGGCGCCTTCGGGCACGAGCCTCGGCGACCTCCTGAAGGAGCACATCGGGGATCGCAGCTGACCGTTCCCCGCAGCGTTTGGAGTCGCAAGAGCGGGTCTCTCAGGGAGTGCCATGGACGGCTGAGGCCCGCTGTTGCGGTCGTGGTTTGACCTGAGATCGAGTAATGACGAAGTCCGAGCTCATCGAGATCATCACCGCGAAGCAGAAGCATCTGCCGTCCAAGGATGTCGAGCTCGCGCTGAAACAGATCCTGGAGATCATGAGCGACTCGCTCTCGCAGGGCGATCGGATCGAGATCCGTGGATTCGGCAGCTTCTGCCTGCATTTCCGGCCGCCGCGGCAGGGACGTAACCCGAAGACGGGGGAGGCGGTGGCGCTCTCAGGGAAGTACGTGCCGCACTTCAAGCCCGGCAAGGACCTGAGGGAGCGGGTCAACGATGGCGCGGACAATCCTATTCGGGATTAGCGCGTCGCAGCGCATAATCAGGGTGTGATTGAGCTGCCTGCGCTTCTGCTTGCATTGGCGTTCGTCGCCGTCGGGGTCGCCGCCTGGTTCATGGGACGGCTCACGGGTGCGGCGCGCACTGTCCGTCTGCCTCGCGACTACTACGTCGGGCTCGATCACCTCATCAACGACCGGTTCGATCATGCGGTGGAGATCTTTGCGCGCATGGCGGAGGCCGACGGCGATGCGGCCGAGATCCAATTCGCGCTGGGGAGCCTCTTTCGCCGGCGCGGCGAGGTCGATCGCGCGATCGCGATCCACTCCCGCATGCGCGAGCAGGGAGGCTCCTCGCTGCAGGAGAAGGCGGCTTTCGCGTTGGCGCTCGATTACCTGAGCGCGGGGCTGATGGACCGTGCCGAACGCCTGCTCGAGGAGCTGTCGGCCTCGCGCGAGTACCGCAAGGCGGCCCTCGATCATCTGGTGCGGATCTATGAGTCTCAGGGCGACTGGGCCAATGCCCTGAAGATCTTCCATGCCCTGCCGCAGGCGATGCAGATCGAGCGCCGCCGGGTGGCGGCGCATTACCTCTGCGAGCTCGCGGAGCAGGCGCTCGTGCAGGGCGATGTGGAGCGCGCGCGCACGCTCCTGCGCCAGGCGCGCACGCACCAGGCGGACCTGCCGCGTGCGGACGTGCTGACGGCGCGCATCATGGATCTCGCCGGGGATTCGGCGGCCGCCCTCAGCCTCTACTTCAAGGCGCTCGAGGAGTCGCCGGGGCTGGCGCTCGAGATCATTCCACGGGTGCTCGGGCTCTGGGCCAGCGCGGCACCCAACGTGTCCGCGGTCCGCGCGAGCGCCCCGCCCGGGATGGCGGGGCTGGAGGCCCTGCTGCCAGGGACGGCCAGCGGCACCACGGCCCCTCTCGATCCCGACGTTCTCAAGGAGATCGCGCTCAGGCTGCGCCGCAGCGGCACCATCAGCTCCCGGCAGCTCGCATGGGTGCTCGCGACCGCGCTTCCGCCGCAGGAGGTGCGCCGGCTGCCCGACATCACCGGAGAGGCCGGGTCGGAGACCGAATCGGCGGCCGATGCCCGCTCGCTCGGGGCGCTCCTGACGCGCATCGGCGACGCCGGCGGCCGCTACCAGTGCGAGGACTGCGGGCTGCTCAGCGTGGGCTGGTACTGGCGCTGCCCCAAGTGCCGCTCGTGGGACAGCATGCAGCCTTCGGTGCTCAAATGGGCGGAGAAAGCCGAGGAAAGAGCGCTCTGAGATCCGTTGCCGCGGGCCACGCTGCGGCGCGGCATGCAATTTGCGGGGTCCATCCCGGGCCTCCGCCCTGCGGGCCCGGCGCTACGCGCCTCAAAAATCGCCAACCTGATCCAATTGCATGGCACACGGTACACTTGGCCAGGAGCCACGAGTATTGCCCGGGAGAGAGCCGATGAGGATGACACCGAAGTCCCCGATCCGCACCGCCGTGTTTCCGGTGGCCGGACGCGGCACTCGCTTCCTGCCCGCCACCAAGGCGAGCCCGAAGGAGATGCTGCCCGTCGTCGACAAGCCCCTCATCCAGTACGCCGTCGAGGAGGCGCTCGCCGCCGGTGCCACGCGCCTCGTGTTCATCACCGGCGCCTCCAAGCGCGCCATCGAGGATCACTTCGACTCCGACCAGGAGCTCGAGCAGCTGCTCGAGCGCCAGGGCAAGAGTGACCTGCTGAACCAGCTGCGCAGCGTGCTCCCCTCCTACGCCTCCTGCATCTACATCCGCCAGCCGGCGCCACTGGGACTCGGCCACGCGGTCCTCTGCGCGCAGCCGGCGGTGGGCGCGGAGCCCTTCTTCGTCCATCTCGCCGACGACCTGATCAAGAGCGAGGTCGCCTGCCTCGCGCAGATGGCCGAGGTGTATGAGGCGAAGAAGGCGAGCGTCCTCGGAGTGCAGGTGGTGCCCAAGGCCGACACGGACAAGTACGGCATCGTGGCGGTGGAGGCCGACAAATCCAACACCAGCCGGGTGCGCAGCATCATCGAGAAGCCGAAGCCCGCCGTCGCTCCCTCCAACCTCGCGGTGGTGGGACGTTATGTCCTCGCTCCGGCGATCTTCGAGCACCTCGAGCGCATCGGCCACGGGGCGGGCGGGGAGATCCAGCTCACCGACGGCATCGCGGCGCTGATGCGAGAGGAGGCGGTCTACGCCTACCGCTTCAGCGGCAAGCGCTACGACTGCGGCAGCAAGCTCGGATATCTGCAGGCGACGGTGGAATACGCCCTTGGCCATCCGGCCCTCGGCAAGGACTTCCGCCGCTACCTCAAGGGACTCGACGTGGATGCGCCGGAGTTCAGGGAGAACACGCAGCCGATGCGCCGGCCTCCCGTGGAGGGCGATGGGCGCAGCCACGGCACTCGTCGCATGCGAGCTCGTACCGACGGCACGGCACGCGCCACCAACGGCAGTGGCGCACGCGTGCACGGCGCGGGATCGCCGGCGAGGCGCAGGTCGCGGGCGACGGTTTAGTCGCCCGGCCGGGCCGCTACTTCACGACCTGGGTCCCCTTCACGGCACCGCAGCTCGAGCCGAGCCACTTCCCATCGACGGTCTCGTGGACCGTCATGGCGTGGCCGCCGCCTGTCTGGACGACATCGACCGTGCCGGCGACGTGATGAGGATCGACCATGTGGAAGCGAGCCGTCTCCGTGTGCCCTGCGCCGTTCTGCGCCGTGCACACCTTGTGGTACTCGAAGTCGGTGCGGGTGTTGCTGACGAGCTTCGACTGGCATTGCGAGGACTGATCGCCGGCGCCGAAGCCGTGTGACAGCCGCTTGGCGGTCATGCATTCCTTGAAGACGTGCTCGCGCTGCGCGGCTGCCATCGCGGACTGCATGGCGGCCTGAATCCTGGCCCGCTCGGCCGCAGGCATGCTCTGCAACTGCTGCCGCAGCTGCGGCGGCAGCACTCCGCTCACCTGAGCGTGCGTGGTGAGCTGCCACAGGCCCTTGTCGACGGCGAGATTGACCGGCTGGTCCGCCTGCGCCGACGCCATGACCGCCGACGCAGCGCTCAAAGCGATGCCGATCGCCGCCAGTTTGATTGACATGCCGATATCTCCCCTGGAATGACCGTTCGCCTGGAATCGTACCACTCAGGACGCTCCGCTTGCCCGCGCGACAATGTGTCCGAGCGTGTTGATGTTGTCCACCAGCCGGTCACCGAGTGCCGCCAGCTCGGCGCCGACCGTGCCGCTGGCGTAAGTGTCGAGCTCCCGCGCCAGCTCGCGCTGCAGCGCCCGCAGCCGCGGCGAGAGGGGCGGGGGAGGGGCCTTGCGCTCCACCGCCTCGGCGATCCGCTCGAGGGCGCTCGCCCCCTGGGCGGTGAGCGCCTGTATCCCGCTTGGCGCCGGCGCCGGCGCCGCGGCCGGCCCCGCCAGCGCAGCCTCGAGCGTCATCGTCGTGCGCGCCAGGCGGTTGCTGTTGGCGAGCAGCGATCGCGTCAGCTCGGCGGTCACGGGCGGGGCGGTCGGCTCCGCCTGCAGGCGCTCGAGCGCCGCTTCCGCGTTGGCGCGCGCCACGCGTGCCGCGTTGCGCGCCTCGCGCCGCTCCTGGGCGCGCCCGGGGGCGCCGAGACTCGCGAGATAGGCCGCGTAGGCGCGCAGCAGCCGCGCGAGCGCGGTGCGGATCTGCGTGTGCTCCCGAGTCGGCCACAGCCCGAAGGCCGTGAGCGCCATCGCGCTGCCGATCACCGTGGCGATCAATCGGGGAACCATCGTCGAATCGGGCGGCTCCCCCGCCAGCGCCAACAGCAGCACTACCATGCCGCTCAGGGCCGCCACCGCCACACCGTAGTGCACGGGGCCGTAATAGCGATACGCCGCGCAGAGCACGGCCATCGCCGCGAGCCATGCCCAGGGAGCGGCCGGCAGGAAGTGCACCAGCGCGGTGGTGAGCAGCAGGCCCATCACCGTGCCGGCGACACGCAGCAGCCCGTAGGAGAAGGTCGCCCCGTAATCCGCGCGCAGGACGATGGCGACCGTCATCGGGATCCAGTAGCCGTGCGACAGCTCGAGCGCCCGTCCGAGCCACAGCGCCACGGCCACGCAGACCGCTGTGCGGAGGGCGTGCCGAAACGCCACCGATCGCGGGGTGAGGCTCGCGACGAGAATCGACAGGGGTGACTGCGGGCGGATCGCGCGCGGCAGCTGCAGTTCCTCCTCCGCGGCGCGCAGCGCGCCCGCAGCACTGGCCCGGCCCGCGTTGCGGGCGGCGGCGGCAAGCTGGCCGCAGAGAGCATGGAAGTGGCGCGTCGGCGAAGGATCCGGAAAGGCCGCCGCGGGCGCGCTCTCGGCCGGGGCGCCGTCGGCCACGGCAATCCCGCGTTCCGCGCTGCGCAGCGCTTGCAGCGATCGCAGCATCGCATGGTCGACGTCGACTCCCGAGGCGATGGAGCGGCCGATGTGATCCAGCAGATCGGCCGCTTCGCGCCGGATGAGCTCGCCGATGCGCTCGCCGGATCCGCCGTCTGCGAGCGCCGTCAGCTGCAGGCGAATCCGCTCGGACTCCTCCAGCAGCACACCGAAACTGTCCATGACGGGACCGCGTGCACGGTGAGAGCCGAGCAACGTATGCTGCAACTCGGTCATTCCCTCGCTGAGGGCGGGTGCCGCCTCGCTGTCGACCGTCCGCTGCCGCGCCAGCGCGGCGAGCCCGTGGTATACGGAGGCGAGGGCCTCCCGCTCCGGTCCGTAGCGCTGCAGCGGCCACGCGGCGATCGAGAAGAGGGTGAGAAGGAGTCCGCCGCACGCGATCAGCGCCGCGGATTGCAGCGCGGCCCACGCGCCGGGCGCGGGACTCGCCGCCGTGATGACGAGGAGGATGATGGCCGCCATGCCGACACGTCCACCGGTGTCCCCGAACACCACGAGCAGCGCGCCGGCGAAGGAGATGAGCACTGCGGCGCCGAGAAGCGGCGCGAGGTGCCCCCCGAGCACCATGCCGACGAAGGCCGCGAAACCCCCCGCCGCGGAGACCGCAAGCAGCCGCTCGAGCCGCTGGCGATACGGCCCCGGCTGATCGGAGTACATGGTGACGATCGCGCCGACCGAGATCCAAAGGCCGATGCCGACCCGGCCGGCCGCCAGGCCGATCGCGAGCGGCAGGATGGCGGCCGCGGTGTTGCGCAGCAACACCCGCCAGGGGACCTCGGCGCGCTTGGTTTGAAAGAGGACCGCCAGGATCCTGGCGCGCAGGGGTGCGGATCGCGGCCCGGAGTTGTTCACTGGCGGACGCACGCAATTTAACGCGTTACGATGGCAGGCGCAATGAACCGGATCCGACCATCATGAGCCACCGCGGCTGGCAGTTCTGGATCGACCGCGGCGGGACTTTCACCGACGTGATCGGCCTGGCGCCGGAGGGCGGATTGAACGTGCGCAAGGTTCTCTCGGCGCGGGCGGCGGGGGATGATGCGGGCATCGCGGGCATCCGGGAGATTCTGCGGGCCGAGGTCGGCGCGCAGCACTCTTTCGCCGGGTGCATCGAGTCCGTGAAGGTAGGCACCACGGTCGCCACCAACGCGCTGCTCGAGCGCAAGGGCGAGCCGGTGCTGCTCGTCACCAGCGCGGGATTCGCCGACGCGCTCGCCATCGGGTATCAGAACCGGCCCGACATCTTCGCGCGCCACATCGTCCTCCCGCAGCGGCTGCACAGCGAGGTGCTCGAGGCCCGCGAGCGCATCGATGCGGCGGGCGAAGTGCTCGAGCCGCTCGAGGCCGTCCGGCTCGAGGAGGATCTGCGGCGCGCGCGAGCGCGCGGTCTGCGCTCGGTGGCGATAGTCTTCCTGCACGGGTGGCGGTATCCGCGGCACGAGCGCCTGGCCGCGCAGCTCGCGCGCGGCGTGGGGTTCGAGGAAGTCTCGGTCTCTCACGAGCTCTCGCCGCTCGTGCGCTTCGTCGCTCGCGGCGATACTACGGTGCTCAACGCGTATCTCGCGCTGCCCCTTCGCGCCTATGTGGGCGGCCTCGAGCGGCAGCTGCGGGAGCTCGACCCGTCGGCACGGCTCGAGCTCATGCAGAGCAACGGCGGTCTGGCGGCAGCCGGCAGCTTCCGCGCGCTCGCGAGCGTGCTCTCCGGGCCGGCGGGCGGGCTGATCGGCATGGCCTGGATCGGCGCGCGCGCCGGGTCCGGGCGTCTCATCGGCTTCGACATGGGTGGCACCTCGACCGACGTGTCGCTGCTCGATGGCGAGCTGCCGCGGCGCTTCGAGCACCTGATCGCGGGCGTGCGGCTGCAGCAGCCCATGCTCGACGTGCACACCATTGCCGCCGGCGGCGGCTCCATTCTGGCCGTGCGCGACGGCCGGCTGGCCGTCGGGCCGGATTCGGCCGGCTCCTCTCCCGGGCCGGCGTGCTATGGGCGCGGCGGTCCGCCCACGCTCACTGACGTGCAGGTTCTGCTCGGGAGGCTGCGTCCCGACACCCTGCCGGCGGTGTTCGGCGCCGACGGCCGCTCTCGCATCGATACCGAGGCCGTCGTGCGGCAGCTCGGCCGGCTCGCGGCCGATGCCGACGGCGGTGTTGCGCGGCCGCCAGAGGCGCTCGCCGCAGCCTTTCTCGATGTCGCCGTGGAGTCGATGGCGAATGCCATCCGTCAGGTTTCGACGCGGCAGGGTCTCGATGCCGCAGAGTTCACCCTGTTCTGCTTCGGCGGCGCCGCGGGCCAGCATGCCTGCCGTGTGGCCTCCGCGGCAGGCATGCGCCGGGTGCTCGTGCATCCGCTCGCCAGCGTCATGTCGGCGTTCGGCATTGGCGTCGCCGACCGGCTGGCAGTTCCGCGGTCGAGCCTGCGGCTTCCCCTGACCGACGAAGCGCTCGCCACTGCTCGCGAACGCCTCGGGGAGCTCGAGCGGGCGGCGCGCGAGCAGCTGTCGCCCTTCGGTGTGGAGTCGCAGGCGGTTGGGATCGCGCGGCTGCTCGAAGTGCGCGCAGGCGACAGCGAGACGACCCTGTCGCTGCCTGTGGGATCGCGGGAGGAGGTGCTCGCGGCCTTTCATGCCGCGCACCTGAAGCGCTTCGGGTTCGAGGCGCGGGCGGTGGATGCGGTGATCGAGGCTGTGCGGGTGGAGATGCGCCTGCCGTCGCTCGAGGAGGCGTCGGTCCGGATGCCGGACCTGCGGCTCGGCATCGAGCTGCCGCCGATAGCCCGCGCCTGGTTCGATGGCGGCTTCAGGGATGTGCCGCTCGTGCCCTCGGAACGGCTTCGCGACGGTCTTGCCGGCCCGGCGCTCATCGTCGAGCCGCACTCCACCCTCGTGCTCGAGCCGGGTTGGCGCGCGCGGCGCCTGGCGCGCGGCGAGCTGCTGCTCGAAGCCGACGCCGCCAGCCCCGCTGCGCGGCCGGCGCCCATCGGGGCGCCGACCATCGGGCCAGTGCCTGCCTGGCCAGCGCCACCGGATCCGGGGCGCATCGAGATCTTCAACAACCTCTTCATGCACATCGCCGAGCAGATGGGCGAGGTGCTGAAAGCGACGGCGCAGTCGGTCAACATCAAGGAGCGGCTCGATTACTCCTGCGCGCTGTTCGATCCCAAGGGAGGGCTGGTCGCCAACGCGCCGCACATGCCCGTGCATCTGGGCTCGATGGGCGCGAGCGTGCGCGCCGTGATCGAGGCGCGACGGGGCCGCCTTCGCCGCGGGGACTCGTGGCTCCTCAACAGTCCCTACCACGGCGGCACGCACCTGCCCGACATGACCGTGGTGACACCGGTGTTCATGACCGGGACCGAGGGACGGCCGGATTTCTTCGTCGCCTCGCGCGCTCACCACGCCGACATCGGCGGCACGACGCCTGGCTCCATGCCGCCTTTCAGCCGGACCATCGAGGAGGAAGGCGTGCTGTTCGAGTGCTTTCAGCTCGTCGATGCGGGGCGCCTCTGCGAGCGGGAGCTGCGCGCCGCGCTCGCCGGCGCGCGTCATCCGGCGCGCCGTCCCGATCAGAACGTCGCCGACCTGCGCGCCCAGCTCGCGGCGAATGCCCGGGGCATCGCCGAGATCGAGCGGGCGGTGGGGCGGCACGGGTCGGCGACGCTCGCGGCCTACATGCGTCACGTCCAGGGCAACGCCGCGGCCTGCATGCGGGAGGCGATCGGCCGGCTGCGCTCCGGCCAGTTCCGCTACGAGCTCGACAGCGGCCAGGCCATCGAGGTGCGCGTGTCCGTGGAGGGAGGCACCGCGCACGTCGACTTCACCGGCACCTCCGCGCAGGATCCTCACAACTTCAACGCCCCGCGCGCGGTGTGCGTCGCCGCCGTCGTATACGTGTTCCGCACGCTCATCGAGCGGCCGATCCCGCTCAACGAGGGCTGCCTGGAGCCGCTCAGCATCACCATCCCCGCCGGCTCCATGCTCGATCCGGCGCCGCCGAGCGCCGTGGCGGCCGGCAATGTCGAGACCTCGCAGTGCATCGTCGATGCGCTCTACGGCGCGCTCGGGGTGCTGGCCGCCTCGCAGGGAACCATGAACAACCTCACCTTCGGCAACGAGCGCCTGCAGTACTACGAGACGATCGCCGGCGGCTGCGGCGCGGGACCGGACTTCGACGGCTGCGATGCGGTGCAGACTCACATGACCAACTCCAGGCTCACGGATCCCGAGATTCTCGAGGCGCGCTTTCCGGTGCTGCTGCGCGAGTTCTCGATCCGGCGCGGCTCGGGCGGCGCCGGCCGCCACCGCGGCGGCGACGGCATCGTGCGGCGGCTCGCATTCCGCGAGCGGCTCTCGGGGGCGCTGCTCGCCAACCACCGTCGGGTGCGGCCGTTCGGCCTGCAGGGCGGCCTGCCGGGCGCGCCGGGCGAGGGGCGCTTGCGCCGCGCCGACGGTGAGGTGGCGGTGATCGGCGCGACGGCGAGCTTCGAGGCGGGGCCGGGCGATGAGCTCGAGATCCTGACTCCGGGCGGCGGCGGCTTCGGCAGCGCGACATGAGCTACTGGCCTCTGCTCGGCATCGCCGCGCTCGTGGCGGGATTCGCGGTGCGTGCGAACCCGCTCATCGTCATTCTGGTCTGCGCGCTCGTCACCGGGGCGGCCGCCGGCATCGCGCCGCTGCACCTCATCGCGGCTCTCGGCCATGCCTTCAATCAGACCCGCTATGTCTCGATCGTATGGCTGATCCTGCCGGTGATCGGGCTGCTCGAGCGGGAAGGCCTGCAGCAGCGCGCGCGCATCCTGGTCGGACGCATCAGGGCCGCCACGGCCGGCAGGATCATCCTCATCTATCTGGCGCTGCGGCAGATCACCGCGGCGCTCGGTCTCACCTCGCTCGGAGGTCCCGCGCAGATGGTGCGCCCGCTCGTGGCCCCGATGGCGGAAGGGGCGGCCGAGAGCCGGCTCGGCCCGATCTCGGACGAGGTGCGCCACACCGTGCGGGCCTACGCGGCGAGCGCCGACAACGTGGGCGCATTCTTCGGCGAGGACATCTTCATCGCGATCGCCTCGATCCTGCTCATCAAGGGGTTTCTGGCGCAGAGCGGGTTCGACATCCCGCCCTTCAGGCTGTCGATGTGGGCGATCCCGACGGCGCTCCTGGCGTTTGCGATCCACGGCGTGAGGCTCTGGCGGCTCGATGCGAAGCTCGAGCGCATGGCGCAGCTCGGGCGGGTCGCTCAGGAGGAGCGGCCTTGATAGGCCTGGCGGACGTTTACTATCTGGCCGGCGCGATGTTCGCGGGCTTCGCGCTCCTCAGCCCGCGCGATCGCGCCAACCGCAAGCGCTTCGGCAATACGGCCTTCTGGGGGCTGCTCGCGGTGAGCTTCCTGTTCGGCTCGCATCTGGGTGACCTGGCGAACGGACTGCTCGTGATCGCGCTCGCGCTGCTCGGCGGCACGCGCGCGATGGGAGTCGGCGCGCCGCAGAGCACCTCGCCGGGCGAGCGAGAGGAGCGCGCGCGGCGGTGGGGCAACATCATCTTCCTGCCCGCCCTGCTGATTCCGGTCCTGACCGTGGCGGGCACGCTCACTCTCGGCCGGATCCTCATCGGCGGCAGTCCGCTCGCCGATCCCCGGGAGGTGACGCTCATCTCGCTGGCGCTGGCGATTCTCGTCGCGCTTCTCGTCGCGATGGGAAAGTTCCGGCCGCCCGCGCTGGCGGCAGTCGATGAGGGCCGGCGCCTCGCCGACATGATCGGCTGGGCGATCATCCTGCCGCAGATGCTCGCCGCGCTTGGCGCGGTCTTCGCGCTGGCCGGGGTCGGCGGCATCGTCGGCAGGATTGCGACCACCTGGCTGCCGCTCGGCCATCCGTTCGCCGCCGTCGCCGCCTACTGCATCGGCATGGCGCTCTTCACCATGGTCATGGGCAACGCCTTTGCCGCCTTCCCCGTGATGACGGCCGCGATCGGCGTGCCGCTCATCGTGCATCGCTTCGGCGGCGATCCGGCGATCATGGGGGCTATCGGCATGCTGTCGGGATTCTGTGGAACCCTGGCGACGCCCATGGCCGCGAATTTCAACATCGTGCCGGCGGCGCTGCTCGAGCTGCCGGACCGCAACGCCGTCATCAAGGTGCAGATCCCGACGGGCATCGCGCTGCTCGCCTGCAACATCCTGCTGATGTATGCGCTCGTGTTCCGGTTCTGAGTGGACGCGGCGTTCTGTCGGGGGGAAGCTCGGTAGGGCCACGAACCGAAGATGTTTCCGGGGAAACCAAATATGTCGACCGCACTCACTCCCACGCTCGGCGCGCGGCTCGCGCGCATCGCGCTCGGCCATCTGAGGCTCGAGTATCCGAACAAGCTCGACCACGTCATCACCGGGCCGGGAGACGTGAAGAGCCCGAGGGAGCTGCACCCGGTCTTCTTCGGCAGCTTCGATTGGCACTCCTGCGTGCATGGGCACTGGCTGCTCGCGCGCCTGTACCGGCGATTCCCCGGGTTCGAGGCGGGCGAGGCCATCCGCGCAATGCTCGATGAGCAGCTGACGGACGCCAAGGTTGCGGGCGAGGTGGCGTATCTCTCCCAGCCCGCCACCCGCGGCTTCGAGCGGCCCTACGGCTGGGCGTGGCTCCTCATGCTGCAGGGCGAGCTGTTGCGCCACGCGACCCCGGAGGGACGGCGGTGGGCGGCGGCGCTCGCGCCGCTGGCCGAGGCATTCGAGCGGCGCTTCCTGGCTTATCTACCGATTGCAACCTATCCGGTGCGCGCGGGCGTGCATTCCAACAGCGCATTCGCGCTGCTGCTCGCGCGGGACTATGCGGCGGCGGGAGGGCGTGTCGAGCTCGGCGAGCTCTGCGCTGCTGCGGCGCGGCGTTGGTACGAGTCTGACCAGGCCTGTCAGGCCTGGGAGCCTTCACAGGACGAGTTTCTTTCGCCGGCGCTGATGGAGGCCGCCTTGATGGCCGACGTTCTTGCCGCTGAGGAGTTCCGCCGCTGGTTCGCGGCGTTCCTGCCCGACGCCCCTCGCGGGGCTCCCGCAACGCTCTTCTCGCCGGCGACCGTGAGCGATCGCAGCGACGGCAAGATCGCGCATCTCGATGGCCTCAATCTCTCGCGCGCCTGGTGCTGGCGGCGCATCCTCGCCGCCCTGCCGCCATCGGACCCGCTCTGCGCGCTCGGCGAGCCGACGGCAGCCCGGCATCTCTCGAGCGCGCTCGATCAGGTGGCGGGCGATTACATGGGCGAGCACTGGCTCGCGAGCTTCGCGCTGCTCGCCCTCGATCCGGTGTCGGCGTGATGGCGTGCCGACCCGCATCAGCGCCGGGCCAGGGGAGAGCCCGCGCCGGCGCTCGATGCTGACCAACCGCCCTGGGGCTGCCTCTCAAAGGAGGAGGGCGCGACGCAGGTCGTCATGCTCGAAGGCACTCGACATGCGTTGAACTTCGGTATGGGACGCCCCCGCCGCCGCCGCTACTTCTCGCCACTGGCGGGTCGCCTGGGCGACCTCGCTCACGATCCGTTTTGCATCCTTGAGCGCGAGCGAGAAGTATTCGGCACTCGAGAGCACCAGATCCAGGTCACACGTGGCTTCCTCCAGAGTGATGTTCGTGCTCAGAATGCGTGGACGTATGTCTACCGGCGTGGGGTTGAGGTCGTATGCAGGCGAGAGTGCCCAGCCGTGTGGTCCTCTCCAGAGAAACCCGTGGTTGCGCAAGTGATCGTCGTCATTGGAGATCAGCACGTTCAATACCATGCGCCTGTACAGTTCCCGCGCGTCATCCTGCGCCTGGGCACCGTGCCCGGTCAGCGCATCCACGAGTTCCGGGTAACTCGCGCGCTGTCCGTCCTTCAGCGTCAGCATCGACAGCCCGGATAGAAACGGGATACGGGTGCCCTCGGCACGATCGAAGCGTCGCGACAGCAACACCGGTCTTCCGGCGACCTCCAGCAGCTCGTGGACAGGAGTTTGAATCCCCGCTTGCTTTGCGAGAGTAAGTGCCACGAATTCCCACAGCTCGATGCTGTAATCGTCGGTTTCCTGCGGAAACTTGGCAATGGCAAGCCGGCCGTGCTGATCGATGACCGAGGCTTTCGGTCGTGCTCCCCCGAGAGATGAGCCTGGCGCGAAAATCATCTCCAAGTCCTCGTCCGTTTCCTCCTCGCGAAGGACCCGCTCGGTGACTCCGAGCAACCGACCAAGATCAACCAGACCAGGTACCCCGAGCGCCGTCGGAGCCTGGAAGGCGTGCTCGCCGACGGTGCGGAATCGCAGCGCACCGGAACGGGAGACGTCCGACACCCCGAGGAGATAATCGAGCTCCTGCAGAGTGCGAGGCGCACGTTCGCCTCGCTGCGCGCGACGGCGCTCGGCGCGTTGCATCAGGCGACGCCCCCAGGTGTCGGGCGCGGAGTCGCCGATCGAGCCAAAGATCGCCATCTGAGCATCGGGGACGAACGCGCCCCGACCGAGCGAAAGCGCCGGCTCCAACGAAAATCGTGCTGGATCCTCGAGCCAGTCTGTGTGGTACTCGAAGCTGATCGCTTCTCCACCGCGCCGTGCGTGGCGGTGCAGCGTCCCGACCCGCCTGCGTCCCGGCGCAAAGTCGATGTGAACTTCAACATCAGCCACGGTCGGTCTCGGATACATGCCGCAGGCGCATTCGCTGCGGCAACTTTTCGCTTGCGAGCGCGAGGCCTGCCGCGTCGCGACTTGCATCCGCGGTCTGGCTCAGCTCATCGAGAAATCCGAGCGCTTGGAGTACGGCGGCATAGATGCCCATTCCGACGGCCGGATCTCCCTGTTCGACGCGCTGAAGAGTTGGCCGGCTGGTAAAGGCGCGTTCAGCGACAACCCCGGCGGGGAGACCGCGACGCCGTCTCGCGTCGCGCAGATCGTGCCCAAGCTTGCGCAAGGCTCTGCGAACGCCTATGGAAGGTCGATGAGGGGTCGGCATAAATGTAATCTTGGTATTCCATAAAGTCCGTATAGTGTAATGCGAAGAGTACATTAAGCAAGGGCAAGAACGGCGGCCACGTGACTCGTGGCGGGAATCCTCGGGCCGTGAGCCGCTGCCCTGGCTCGCGGCGGGGCCCTGCAGGCCCAGCGTGAGGGCGCTGCTCTCAGACGACTTGCACGAAATTCCCGTAGCCCCCCAGCGTGTCGTCATCGGTGAGCAGGATCATCCTTTCCACCCGTGCTTGCGCGACCAGCAGCCTGTCGAACGGGTCTTTGTGCAGGTGCGGCAGGTCGACCACTTCCGCTGCGTGCTCGCCGCTGATCGGCAGGTGATCGAATCCGGCGGCCTCGATGCCCGACAGTACCTCCGCCGGATTTGCCTCGAGCTTGCCGAGGGCGGACTTGATGCTGATTTCCCAGATGGATGCCGCGCTTGCGAACACCTCGCTCGATTCGATTCGCTGCCGGGCCTTCGAGGAGAGCTTGCTCGGAGACGCCAGCGCCCAGAGGAGCAGGTGCGTATCGAGCAGGACCCTCAAGGCTGACGACCCTCGAAGCGGGCCAGCACCTCATCGG
>DASTAC010000166.1:0-4812 GCA_035713045.1 Steroidobacteraceae bacterium | reverse complement strand
AACATGCGGAGTACATCCTGAAGCAGCTGGCCTCGTTCCGCAGCAACATGCGCGATGTCGCGGTCATGCACGGTGTGGCCCAGACGCTGCATCCCCAGGACATGCGGGCTGTGGCGGACTACCTGGAATCTCTGCCCTGAGGATTGCAGGCGGGCGACATACCGGAGCCCTCAGTCCCGGCTCGCCGGAAGACAGATGCGGAAGCGGGCGCCGCCCGCGGCGTTGCGCTCATGGATCAGGCGCCCTCCATGGGCGCGGACGATGGAGTGGCTGACGGGCAGGCCGAGACCGGTACCGCCCGCTTTGGTGGAGAAGAACGGGTCGAACATGCGCTGGCGCGCTTCCTCCGGCAGACCGGGCCCGTTGTCCGAAATGGTGAGCTCAACGCCTTCCGCGGTCGTTTGCGTCTCGAGGACGACCTCTCGGCGATCCGGAGGGTTGCTCTCGAGAACCTCGAGCGCGTTGCGTACCAGGTTGAGCATGACGTGCTGAATCTGCGTGCGCTCGATCCTGATGGGCAGTAGCTGGGCAGCGAGCCGCACCTCGATGTGCACCCGTCGTGAGCGCGCATCGGCCCGAAGGACCTCGAGGACCTCTTCCACCGCATCATTGAGGCTGCTCTCGGGCCTCTCGGGCCCCGCGGCCGCGACCAGGCGGCGCAGACCTTCGATGGTCTCTGCGGCCCGCTGTGACTGCCCGGCAATCTCCTCCAGCGCCTCGCCCAGCCTTTCCGGGTCGGCGGGCAGGCGGCTCACCAGGCGCCTGCAGGCTTGCGCGTAGTTGCCGATGGCGGTAAGCGGCTGGCTGAGCTCGTTCGCCACTCCGGATGCAATCTCCCCGATCAGCGCCATTTTCGATACCTGCAGGAGCCGGGGATGGAGCGCTACTGCAGTGTCGCGCGCGTGCTCCGCCCGTGCGCGCGCCTCAGCGGCTCCATAGGCCGCCGAGGCGAAACGGCTGAGGCTCTTCAGCAGTCTGGCATCCTCCGCATTGAAACGGCCATCCGGATGGTGTTTCACGGCCCAGACCGTGCCTTGCGGCCTCCCGTCCCTGTCGAACGGCGCGAGGAGGCATTCGTGGATGGCCGGATTCGAGTCCCGCAGCAGCGGAAAATGCCGCTCGCTGCCGCGAAAGAGGAGTACGTCATTGCGCTCGATGACGACCCCGCAGGGGCTCTCGTGGCGCGGAATCGAGCCGTGCAGCTTCTGCGCGGCGCCGACTACGGCAGTGCATCGAAACACCTCCGGGGGGCCCGGATCGAGCAGGCTGATCCCGGCCGAGTCCGCATGACACAGCTTCAGCGCGAGTGCCGTCAGAGTTGGCAGGACCGCCTCGGGCGGCTCTGCCAGCGCATTCGCGAGAACCGAGAGGGCCCGATTCTCGGCAGCGAAGTTCCTGCGGGCGGGGCGGGATCGCAGCTCATCCGTGATCAGGACCTCATCGAGGGGGCACGAGGCGGATGAAGTGCTGCGATGTTGCAAGGACGGTTTCCGGGATCGAACTGCGGCTGGACCCTACCAAAGGATCGGGGCCAAGGGCGTACGCATTTGTGCGTAAGCAGCATCGTGGACGCACCGAAGAGAGGGGGGACGGCATGCCCTGGCATGCCTGCAGACCCCTCCGTGCGGCCGCCGAGGGCCCCCGCGATCGGGCATTGCGCGCGGTCCCAGCCGCGCCCCGCCCAAGTACGCATCGCGGCCTGCCTCGGGATAAGATGGGCGCGGTCCCGCTAGGGATTGAGCCCATCCTTCGAGGTGCCGATCATGGAATCCCCATTCATCCTGGTGGTGCTCGCTTCCACGACCGGCGCGCAGCAGTGCCTGCGCATCGCGACGGCCATGAGCGAGCGGCTCGGCCAGAAGCTGCGGCTGGCGCACGTCGAGATCGGGCCGCGATCCATCGTCTTGCCGTCGCAGGAGCAGCTTTCGGAGTACGAGGTCGAGCACCTGGCCGAGCGCGAGCGAGGGGATACCGAGAAGCTGCGCGACATCGTCGCGGACTGGACGCGGGCGAACGGGCTATCCGTGGAATTCGACCTCTACAAGGGCGATGAATGGCGGGTGATGCGCCATTACCGCACCTCCGCGAGCATGGTCGTGCTCGCCGCGCCGCACACGCAACCCATCGGACATCGGGAAGCGCTGCGCGCGGCGCTGTTGCGCACCCGCCATCCCGTGGTCATGGTGCCGCCCACCTGGGAGGGGGGCTTCGGTCGACGGCTGATGGTGGGCTGGCGGGACATCCCGCCGCTGCGCCGCGCCCTTGCCTCGTTCAAACCCTTCCTTGCCGCGGCCGAGCAGGTCGAGGCGGTGGCGATCGACCAGGAGGCGAGCGCCCTCGATGGCGCGCGCGCCGCCATTGGACCGATCGCGGCGGGGGCCACCTATCGGGCGGTTGCCTCCGAAGGACGACGGACGGCGACCGTGTTGCTCGAGGCGGCCGCCGCTTACGGGGCCGACGGACTCGTCATGGGGGCCTATCGGCGCGGCGAGATCCTGAACTGGCTGGTGCCGGGCACCTCGAGCCGGCTGATACACCAGAGCACTCTGCCGCTGCTGATGCACCGCTGAGCCGCCGGGCGGCCGGCTCCCGGTCCATTCGGCAGGCCGGCGGGTCTGCGCGGCTACAGCACGCCGAGGCCGCGCGCCAGCATGCTGAGCGCCACCAGCACGATCATCGGGATGAACACCTTCTTCAGGTGTACGTTCGAGAGCCGGTTGAGCGTCTTCGCGCCGAGCATGGAGCCTCCCAGCACGCCGAGCGCCACGGGGGCGGCAATCATCGGGTCGATGTCCCCGCGCTGGAAGAAGATTCCGGCGGAAGCGGCCGCCGTGACGCCGATCATGAAATTGCTGGTGGTGGTCGAGACCTTCATCGGCAGGCGCATGGCGGTATCCATCGCGAGCACCTTGAAGGTGCCGCTGCCGATGCCGAGCAGGCCGGAAATCAGGCCGGCCACGTACATCATGCCGAAGCCCGTGCGCACGTGCGCCACGTGGTACGGGATGTCCTGGTGGGTGCGCACGTCCGAGTAGGTCCCGGGCAATTTCAGCCACGCGGCCCATTTGTGGTTCTCGACGCCCCGCGGCAGCTCTTCGCTCATCCGCAGTACGAGCGGCACCGCCGAGATCAATAAGATAACGCCGAAAACGATGAAGAGCAGGGTGTCGTTGAGCGCGGACGACAGCAGGGCACCGCAAACGGCTCCCGCCGTGGTGGCGATCTCGAGAAACATGCCGACCCTGAGATTGGTCATGCGATCGCGCACATAGGCCGCCGCTGCGCCGGAGGAGGTGGCGATCACCGAAACGATGGAAGCACCGATCGCGGTGGCGAACGACACGTGAAAGATGAGCGTCAGGATCGGCACGATGAACACGCCGCCGCCGAGGCCTGCGAGCGCGCCGATGAAGCCCGCAAAAAGGCTGCTGAGCGCGATGAAGAGCAGGGCGCCGAAACTGTTGTTCGGGATGTCCGTCATCCCCGGCCGCCCGAGATAGGGGCCGATCCCGAAGATGCTGAACAGCAGGATCGCCAGGACTATCCCGGTGATGATGACGTAGGTGCGATCCTTCTCGATCGCAAACGCCACGATCGACACCGTGACCCGCAGCACCGGCGTGGCGAGAAGAATCAGGAGGCCCGTCGTGACGATCGACATCGGCTCGGCCGCCTTCAGGCCCGCACCGACCTCCCCTAAGGTGTCCGGGAAGGTCGCCGGCGGGGCTCGGCCGAGCAGTCGCAGCAGGTAGTAGAAGCAAACACCGGCGACGATCACCGCGACGCTGAGGAGTACGCCTGCGCGCAGTACGCCGCTGATGATCAGCTCGGTTTTTCGGATCAGGCCGTCGTCGGAGCCGAGACGGGGAGTCTTGTGGTTGATTGTGATGTTTTCCATCACGGTACCGGGGCGAATCTCAAGGGAGGGCCTGCCGCAGCAGCCCGTCGTGAGAAACGCGACCGATGCGGCGCGCACAGTCTACTGCTGCCGCGGCTTTGAGTCCGATTAAAAGAACTAAATAGAGTGACGCGCCGCATCATTCCGCCACTCGGAATGACTCGGATGCGAAGGCGTGGTCCGACTGGAGTTGCACTCGATTCTCGGTCGCGGGGCATGCGGTCCCCCGATGGCTCGTCGTCGGCTTTCCGCGACAGCGCCGGGGAATCTCATGGAGGCTCGCGTGCGGGATCCGGGCGGGATGGTGGGCGCGACTGGAGTCGAACCAGTGACCTCCGCCGTGTGAAAGCGGCGCTCTAACCAGCTGAGCTACGCGCCCGAAAACCCGTCCCCGGAGCACAGTCGCAGAGCCGACCGGCCACGCCCACGAGGGGGAGCAAGTCTATCGGCCGGCCGGGTCGGAGGCAACGGCGGTGAGCTCGCCGGGCACTCGGACCCAGCCTTCCATCAGGCGGCGCGCCGAGCGGCTCACGATGACTTTGCGGATGCGCCATTGACCTCGGTGGCGCACCGCTTCGGCGCCGGCGCTGAGCGTTCCCGACGGATGGCCGAAGCGGATGATGCCCTGGGCGGAAAGCGGAGCGATGCGATGCACGAGGGTTCCGGGAATCGCGGCGGCCGCGGCGATGGCCACGGCGCCGGTGCCGGTCATGGCGTGATGCAGGGGGAGACAGGGCGGCGTGCTCCCGGCTGCTGCCTTCGCCGTAGTTGGTGGCGCTCTACGACATGTTGCTCCGGCACGCGCGCGTCAAGGGGAGTGGCGGTGAGCCGGCGGCAGAGAACCGCGGGCGACCCACGGGTGCGGCATCGGCACGATGCACCTCGGCTGCTTGATCGGCGCACCCGTATCCAGG
>DASTAC010000165.1:0-29579 GCA_035713045.1 Steroidobacteraceae bacterium | reverse complement strand
CGACCTCGACGCGCTTGCGGCGAAGGACGAGGCGGCGTGGAGCGCCGAGCGGCAGGCGTACCTCCTCTACTGAGTCGGCATGCAGACCGCCCGCGACATCACCGGCTATCGCAAGCACTGGGCCGAGCGCTTCGGCACCGCGCCCTTCCTGCCCATGTCTCGCGCGGAGATGGAGGAGCTCGGCTGGGACAGCTGCGACATCATCATCGTGACCGGCGATGCCTATGTCGACCATCCGAGCTTCGGCATGGCCATCGTCGGGCGCGTGCTCGAGGCGCAGGGCTTTCGGGTCGGGATGATCGCGCAGCCCGACTGGCACGGCCCGGAGGCGTTTGCCGCGCTGGGCCGTCCCAACCTCTTTTTCGGCGTCACCGCCGGCAACATGGACTCCATGGTCAACCGCTACACGGCCGATCGCCGGCTGCGCAGCGATGATGCCTACACGCCGGGAGGCGTAGGCGGCAAGCGGCCCGACCGCTCCGTGATCGTCTACGCCCAACGAGCGCGGGAGGCGTTCAAGGACGTGCCGATCGTGATCGGCGGCATCGAGGCCTCGCTGCGCCGGATCGCGCACTTCGATTACTGGTCGGAAAAGGTGCGGCGCTCGATCCTGCTCGATGCGAAAGCGGACCTACTCATCTACGGCAACGGCGAGCGTCAGATCTGCGAGATCGCCCATCGCCTCGCGGCCGGCGAGTCGATCCGCGAGATCACGGACGTGCGCGGGACCGCGTTCGCGCGCAAGTCACTGCCGGACGGCTGGATCGAAATCGATTCGACGCATCTCGATGCGCCAGGACCCATCACGCCGCACGCCGATCCCTACGCGATGGCCCCAGAGCGGGCATCGTCCGCGGCGCCGCAGGCCGCCGCCGGGGAGTCGCGCCCCGCCGCCCAGAGCATGCAGACCGAGAACGTCGTTCGCTTCGTGCGCCGCGTCAGAAACGCGGATCGGAGCCGCAGCGTCATCCGCATGCCCTCCTACGAGCAGGTGGCAGCAGACCCGGTGTTGTACGCGCATGCCTCCCGCATCCTGCACCTCGAGGCCAACCCCGGCAACGCGCGGGCGCTCGTGCAGCGCCATGGCGACATCGAGGTGTGGCTTAATCCCCCACCCATCCCGCTGACCACCGCGGAGATGGACTGGGTGTACGAGCGGCCCTTCCGCCGCCGGCCGCACCCGAGCTACGGCGATGCCAACATCCCCGCCTACAAGATGATCCGCTTCTCGGTGTCCATCCAGCGCGGCTGTTTCGGCGGGTGCACGTTCTGCTCCATCACCGAGCACGAGGGCCGCATCATCCAGAGCCGCTCGGAGCGCTCCATATTGCGCGAGGTGGAGGCGGTCCGGGACGAGGTGCCGGGCTTCACGGGCGTGATATCGGATCTCGGCGGCCCCACGGCCAACATGTACCGTCTCGCCTGCCGCAGCCGCGAGATCGAGAGCGCCTGCCGCCGTCCCTCGTGCGTCTATCCGGGGATCTGCCCCAATCTCGACACGGATCACGCGCCCTTGATCGGCCTGTACCGCAAGGCGCGCGAGCTTCCCGGCATTCGCAAGGTGCTCATCGCTTCCGGCGTGCGTTACGACCTGGCGGTGGAGTCGCCCGAGTACGTGAAGGAGCTGGCTCAGCATCACACGGGCGGTTACCTCAAGATCGCGCCGGAGGCGATCTCCGAAGGACCGCTCTCGATGATGATGAAGCCGGGCATCGGCGCCTACGACCGCTTCAAGGCCCTGTTCGACCGCTACTCGCGCGAAGCCGGCAAGGAGCAGTACCTCATTCCCTATTTCATCGCGGCCCATCCGGGGACGAGCGATGAGGACATGCTGGAGCTCGCGCTGTGGCTCAAGCGCAATGGCTTTCGCGCCGATCAGGTGCAGGCCTTTCTGCCTTCGCCGATGGCGACGGCCACGGCGATGTATCACTCCGGCAAGAACCCCCTGAAGCGGCTGAGCCGCGCGGGCGGCGAGGTGCGGATACCCAAAGGGCTCAAGGTGCGCCGGCTCCACAAGGCGTTCCTGCGCTATCACGATGCCGAGAACTGGCCGGTGTTGCGCGAGGCGCTGCGCCGCATGGGCCGGGCCGATCTCATCGGCAACGGCAGGCATCAGCTCGTGCCGGCGTACCAGCCGGCCGCGACCGGGCGAGCGGGTGCCGCCGGTACGAAGGCCGCACGCGCACCGGAAACGGAGCCGGCCGCCAGGGGCAGCCAGAGGCACGGCACTTTCCGCACCCAGCACACCGGCCTGCCGCGCAATCCGCGGACCGCGCGGAGGAAGTGACCCGAGGGCTGCCAATGAAGAGGCCGACAGCGATTCGTGCCTGGCTGGCAACGGCTCTGACGGTGCTCGGCGTCGCCGCTTTCGCGCACCTTGCGCGCGCTGACACCGCCGTCAGCAGCACCTCCGTGCCGGCCGCGGCCGGCTCCAGCCCTGAACCGGTCGCGGCGAATCCGCGGGAGGCTGCGGCTCCGGCGCTCGCGCTCGAGATCCGCGGGGCGATCGGGCCCGCGATGGCGCAGTACGTTCGCGACGGCCTGGATGTCGCGCAACGGCGCGGCAGCCCGTTCGTCATCCTCGAGATCGATACGCCGGGAGGTCTCGAGAGCTCCATGCGCGAGATCAACAGCGCCATCCTGGCCTCGTCCGTGCCGGTGGTGGGCTATGTCGCTCCACCGGGCGCACGGGCCGCGAGCGCCGGCACCTACATTCTCTATGCCTGTCACTTCGCGGCCATGGCGCCGGCCACCAATCTCGGCGCCGCCACCCCGGTATCGATGGGCGGGTCCGAGCCGGCGCCGCCCGCGAAGCGGCAGGGCAAGGCCGGTGGCACGGGCTCGGCCCGGGTGAGGGGTCCGCCGATGAGCGCGGAGCAGCGCAAGATCCTCAACGACTCGATCGCCTACATCAGGGGCCTGGCGCAGCTGCGCGGCCGCAACGCCGACTGGGCCGAGGAGGCGGTGCGCGGCGCCGCGAGCCTGCCCGCGAACGAGGCGCTGCAGCAGCACGTCATCGATCTCATCGCGCCCGACATGACGAGCCTGCTCGCCCAGCTGAACGGCCGCGCGACTCAGATCGAGGGCCGGACGGTGCGGCTCGACACCCGGGGCGTGCGGGTCGAGTGGCTGAAGCCGGACTGGCGCACGCGACTGCTCGGTATCGTCACCAATCCCGAGATCGCCTACGGACTCCTCATGATCGGCATCTGGGGACTCATCTTCGAGGGATTCCATCCGGGAGGGGTGTTGCCGGGCGTGGTCGGCGTCATCTCGCTCCTCATCGCGCTCTTCGCCTTTCAGCTGCTGCCGACGAATTTCGCCGGGCTCGCGCTGCTCGCCATCGGCGCCGGCATGATGGCCGCGGAGTTCTTCTTTCCGACCTACGGCTCCCTCGGGATCGGAGGCCTCATCGCCTTCGTCGTCGGCTCGCTCATTCTCTTCCCGGCGGCTTCGGGCCTTACGGTGGCGAGGCCGTTCATCGGGGGCCTGGCGACGATCGGCGGTCTGGTCATCCTCGGGATCGTGTATCTTGCAGTTCGCGCGAAGCGTACGCCGGTCGCCACGGGTACGCAGGCGATGCTCGGCGCCACTGTCGAGGCGGCAGAGGATTTCGCCGTCCAGGGGCGCGTGCATTACGGCAGCGAGCTGTGGAATGCCCACAGCACTGCGCCTCTGAAGACCGGACAGGCGGCGCGGGTGGTGAAGGTCGAAGGTCTAACATTGTGGGTGGAGCCGTTGCGATAATGGCCGGCTTCGTCCGGAGAAGCTCATGCCTTATGCGGCCATCGTCATCATCGTCATCGTCGCCCTGCTGGTGTTCAGCTCCATAAGAGTCCTGAACGAGTACGAGCGGGCCGTGATGTTCACCCTCGGACGCTTCACCGGCATCCGCGGGCCGGGGATCATCCTGCTCTGGCCCGTCATCCAGAGAATGAGCAAGGTGGACCTGCGGGTCATCGTGCTCAACGTGCCGAAGCAGGACGTGATCACGCGCGACAACGTGTCGGTCAAGGTCAACGCGGTGGTCTACTTCCGCGTCGTCGATGCCGGCCGGGCGATCATCCAGGTGGCAAACGCCTGGGAGGCCACGAGCCAGGTGGCGCAGACGACGCTGCGCTCGGTGCTGGGTCAGCATGAGATGGATGATCTGCTCTCCCAACGGGACAAGCTGAACTCCGATATCCAGCGGATTCTCGATCAGGCGACCGAGGCATGGGGCATCAAGGTCGCGAACGTGGAGCTCAAGGACGTCGATCTCGATGAGACCATGATTCGCGCCATGGCGCGGCAGGCGGAGGCCGAGCGCAACCGGCGCGCGAAGGTCATCAATGCGGAAGGGGAGAAGCAGGCGGCGCAGACGCTGGTGGAGGCGGCCCAGGCGCTGGCGCAGCAGCCGAGCTCGCTGCAGCTGCGGTACCTGCAGACGCTGGCAGACATCTCGCATGACAAGTCCTCGCTCATCGTGTTTCCGCTGCCGCTCGATCTGCTGCGGCCGCTGATGGGGGCGCTGGGGCCGCAGGAGCGCCCGGGACCGCCGGCTGCCTGACGGGTCGATCCCTCACCCGTGCGGGTCGTCTACAGCTTCGTCATCGACGGGAATCCCCGCTTTCTCACCGAGAGCAGGATATATCTGCGCACGATCCTGCGCGCCGGAGTGCCGGCGCGTGACGTCATCGCGCAGGTCACCACCCGCAGCGGCCCGGCCGGCAGGGACCTCGCCGCGGGCTTCGGCGTCCGCGCCATCGAGCTGCCCCTGGGTCCGGACGGCGCCTACTGCAACAAGATCAATCAGCTCTTCACCCTGGACGGCGAGGAGTTCGACGTGCTCGTCGCCTGCGATACCGACATGGCAATCCTCAGGCCGCTGGATGAGGCGGTGCGGACGGACCGCGTCCGCGCGAAGCGCGTCGATCAGGAGAATCCGCCGCTCGCGGTGCTCGAGCGGATCCGGGAGTTCCTGGGCGTTGCCGAGCAGCCGCCCCTGGGGGCGCCGGGGTGCGTGCCGGCGGGGCGGACCTACGCGATGAACTGCAATGGCGGGGTGCTGATGATCCCGCGGCAGTTCGTGAAGCCGCTCGGAGAGGCGTGGCTCGGTTACGCCACGGTGCTGACCGAGCACCGTCACCTGCTCGAGCAGTGGGTCAACCACATCGACCAGGTGAGCTGGGCATTCGCGATGCTGAAGCTGCAGCTGCCGTTCGAGGAGCTGCCGGTGGAGTACAACTTTCCCACCAACATCGCGAAGCGGGTTCCGCGCGGCACGTACCCGAAGCCGGTGGTGCTGCACTACCATCGGGCGCTGGACCAACGGGGCCGGCTCAGATTGAGCGGGATCAGCGCGGTCGATGACTCGATCAGAGAGGCCAACCGGCATCTGCGGGATGATCGGACGGATGGGCGCCGGGGAGGTGACGGAGCTATGACGGGTTTCCACGGGCGATGGGCGTTGGCGGCAGGCGGCATTCTGCTGGCGCTCGCGACGGTGGCGGGGGCGTTGGGGGCTCACACATTGAAGACCCACTGGGGGCCGCAGCGGCTGGATGTCTATGACACGGCGGTGCGGTACCAGTTTTATCACTCGTTGGGGCTGCTCGGGATCGGGCTGACGCTGCGTTGGGTGGATGCGGCGCCGGTGAGGGCGGCCGCCGTGCTCGTCGCCACCGGGGTCGTTCTCTTCTCGGGGAGCCTCTATGCGCTGACCCTGGGAGTGCCCAGGGTGGTCGGTGTGGTGACACCGATCGGAGGGTTGGCGCTGATTGCGGGGTGGGTGGCGTTTGCCTATGGGGTGTGGCGGGGATGAGAGCGGAAATTCGTGATTGGTGGCTTCGATATCCCGGGCTGCGAGCACATCGCAAGAAGCGCGCGGCCAGAACGCCGTGAACCGCGTCGCTCTGGCCCTCCCTGGCGATCAGCTTCCGCCGAAGCGCTCTTTGCGATGCCCTCTCTAGAAAATTCGGGGCTACCGATCGATGAAGTGCTGCCGGAGCTGCGGCGCGCGCTGCGGGAGCATTCCTCGGCGGTGTTGACGGCCCCGCCAGGGGCGGGGAAGAGCACGGTGGTGCCGCTGATGCTGGCGGCCGAGCCCTGGGCGGCGGGGAAGCGGATATTGATGCTCGAGCCGCGGCGGCTGGCGGCGCGTGCGGTGGCGGTGCGCATGGCCGAGACGTTCGCAGAGGCGGTCGGGCGCACCGTGGGCTATCGCATGCGGCTCGACACCAAGGTGTCGCGGGAGACTCGGATCGAAGTGGTCACGGAAGGAGTGCTCACGCGGATGCTGCAGTCGGATCCGGCGCTCGAAGGCGTCGCGGCGGTGGTATTCGACGAGTATCACGAGCGCAGCCTGCAGGCGGATCTCGGCCTGGCGCTGGTGCTCGATGCGCGCGAGAGCGTGGCGCCGGATCTCAGGATCCTGGTCATGTCCGCTACGCTCGAGGGAGCGGCGGTGTCGCGGCTGCTCGGCGATGCGCCGGTCGTGGCGGCGCACGGCCGGTCGTTTCCGGTGCAGACGCGGTACGCCGGCAAGGGGGCGCCGCCGCTGCCGGACGGCGCTATGACCCGCGGCGCGCAGGACAGCCCGGAAGCGCTCACCGCCAGGATCGTGCGCCGCGCGCTGCAGGAGCAGACAGGGGACGTGCTGGTCTTCCTTCCGGGCGCCCGCGAGATCCAGCGGGTGCGGGCGCTGCTCGAAGGATCCGCTTCCCCGAGCGGTGCGAGCGCGCTCGAGATCCTGCCGCTCTACGGGGAGCTTTCCGGCGAGGAGCAGGCGGCGGCGCTGACCCCCGGCGGCCCGGGCATCCGCCGGATCGTGCTTGCGACCAACATCGCGGAGACGAGCCTCACCATTCCCGGGGTTCGGGTGGTGGTGGACTCGGGGCTCGTGCGCCGGCTGCGCTTCGATCCCGCGACGGGCATGAGCCGGCTCGAGACCGAGCGGATCTCGCGCGCCTCGGCCGATCAGCGGCAGGGCCGTGCCGGACGGGTGGCCGCGGGCGTTTGCTATCGCGCCTGGAGCGAGAGTGCCCAGCGCAGCCTCGCCCCGTTCAGTCCCGCGGAGATCGTCGAGGCGGACCTGACGCCGCTCGCGCTGGAGCTGGCGAGCTGGGGAGTGCGCGATGCGGCTATGCTCAAATGGCTCGATGCGCCGCCCGCCGCCACGCTGGCGAGCGCCCGCGAGCTGCTCGGGCGATTGGGAGCTCTCGACGGCGGCGGCCGCATCACGCCTCACGGCCGCGAGATGGCGCGGCTCGCAGTCCACCCGCGGCTCGCGCACATGCTGCTGCGGGCGCGTGAGCGAGGCTCCCTGCCGCTCGCCGCCGATCTCGCGGCGCTGCTCTCGGAGCGGGATCTTCTGCGCGCAAGCACCGGCGCCCGGGATGCCGACATCCGCGGCCGCCTCGAGGCGCTGCGGGGCGAGACCGAGCCCGCTGCGATCGACCGCGCCGCGCTGCCGCGCGCCCGCCGCGCCGCGCGCGAGCTTCTCCGGCAGCTCGGAGCGGGCCGCGCCCTGCAGCCGGATCGCGCGGCCGACTCGGCCGGTGGCCTGCTCGCACTGGCGTTTCCGGATCGCATCGGGCGGCAGCGATCCGCCGGCGAGGGCCGATTCATCCTGACCAACGGCCGGGGCGCGCATTTCGCCGAGCCGCAAGGGCTCTCGCGCCAGGAGCTGATCGTCGCAGTGGACCTCGATGACCGCGAGCGCGACGCACGCATCCGACTCGCTGCGCCGCTGCGCCGCGGGGAGGTCGAGGAGCTCATGGCCGCGCGCCTCGAGCGCAGCGATTCAGTGGAGTGGAGCACGCGCGAGCAGGCGGTGCTGGCCCGGCGCGTGCTCAGGCTGGATGGACTGGTGCTGGAGGAAAGTGCGCTGCCCGAGGTGCCGCAGGAGGCGTCCCGGGCAGCGATGCTGGAAGGCATCCGCCAGCTCGGGATCGGCTCGCTCCCTTGGAGCCGGGAGGCGCGCGATCTGCAGGCGCGGGTCGCCTTCGTGAGGGCACTGGACGAAGCGCACGGGCGCTGGCCGGATCTCTCAGACACGGCGCTCGCGCAGTCCGTGGGTGACTGGCTCCCGCTCTGGCTGGACGGCATCACCCGCCGCGATCACCTCGCGCGCATCCCGCTGCTCGATGCGCTGCTCTCGCGTCTCAGTTGGGATGAGCGGCGCGAGCTCGACACGCTCGCGCCGAGCCATCTCACGGTGCCGAGCGGCTCGCGGGTGCGGATCGACTACCTCGATGAGAGCGCGCCCGCGGTCTCGGTGCGCCTGCAGGAGGTCTTCGGTCTCACGGCGACCCCGCGGATCGGGGCCGGGCGCGTGCCCCTCACCTTCAAGCTGCTCTCGCCGGCGCAGCGGCCCGTGCAGGTGACCCGCGATCTGGCCAGCTTCTGGCGCGGCGCGTATTCGGAAGTCCGCAAGGACCTGCGTGGCCGGTACCCGAAGCACTACTGGCCGGAAAATCCTCTCGAGGGCGAGCCGACTCAGGAGGCGAGCGCCCGCGCCAGGACCCGCGGGCCGGGGGGCCAAGCGCCAGGGACGGCCGGTGGCAGTGCTCGCCGCGTGCGACGGCGAAATTAAGCCGGTACACTGCGCGTCCATCCCGCACTGCGCTCAGTACCGAGTCGCAAGCGTTCTGACGGATCGGCAATACCGATGATGACGAAGCCTGTAGAGGCCGGCGCGCCGGCGCCGGCCATCGATATTCGTTTCGGGCAGGTGGGCCTGATCCAGGTGCGGATCCGGTCCACCGACCCCGGCGCGATCGTGGACGAGCTGACCGGCAAAGTGGCGAGTGCGCCGCTTTTCTTTCAGCGCACCGGCGTGTGTCTGGACGTGAGCCCGCTCGAGAGGGACCCGCAGATCGAGGAGATGCGGGCGGTGATGGAAGCAGTGCGCCGCGCAGGCATGTTGCCGGTGGGTCTCGTGGGCGGGTCCGCCGCAGTGGAATCCCTGTCGGCCGCGCTGGAGCTGCCCGTGCTGGCTCCCTTTCGCCCGCAGACGCAGGCGGTGCCGGTCGTGCAGCCCGCGGATCGTGTCGAGGCCATCAATCCGGCGCTGATGCAACACCAGCCGGTGCGCTCAGGGCAGCGCGTGTACGCGCGCTGCCGCGATCTTGTCGTGACGTCCACCGTCGGGGCAGGCGCGGAAGCGATCGCGGACGGTTGCGTGCACGTATACGGCCCATTGCGCGGGCGCGCACTGGCCGGAGCGCGGGGCGAGACCAGCGCGCGGGTGTTCTGTCAGGAATTTCGCGCCGAGCTGGTATCGATCGCCGGGGTGTTCCGCGTATTCGAGACCTTGCCGCCGGAGCTGGCCGGCAAGCCGGTACAGGCGTGGCTGGATGGCGACGATTTGCGTTTCGCGCCGCTGGCCTCTTGAATACGGGCCAACAGCACGCCGAAGCGCCTGTGAGTGGGGCGGCAAAGATTAGGAGACAGGTTTGACCGAGATCATTGTGGTGACTTCAGGCAAGGGCGGCGTCGGCAAGACGACGACCTCGGCCAGTGTGGCGTGCGGGCTGGCCCGTCGCGGCAAGCGCGTCGCGGTGGTCGACTTCGACATCGGGCTGCGCAATCTCGATCTCATCATGGGATGCGAGCGCCGGGTCGTCTATGACTTCGTCAATGTGATCCAGGGCGATTGCACTTTGAAGCAGGCCCTCATCAAGGACAAGAGGCTCGAGACGCTGCACGTGCTCGCGGCCTCGCAGACGCGCGACAAGGAGGCGTTGACCGCGGAAGGTGTCCGCCGTGTGCTGGATGAGCTCATCGCCGATGGTTTCGACTATGTCCTGTGCGACTCTCCCGCCGGCATCGAGAAGGGCGCGCATCTCGCGATGTACTACGCCGATCGCGCGGTCGTCGTCGTCAACCCCGAAGTCTCCTCCGTGCGCGACTCCGATCGGATCCTGGGACTCCTCGCCAGCAAGACGCAACGCGCGGAGCAGGGCAACGGCGGCGTGAAGGAACATCTCCTGCTGACGCGATACAACCCGAGGCGGGTCGCGAGCGGAGAGATGATGAGCGTGGACGACGTGAAGGAGATCCTGGGGCTCGATGTGATCGGGGTGGTGCCGGAGTCCCCGGACGTTCTCGCCGCATCGAATGCCGGCGTCCCGGTGATCCTCAACGAGGACAGCGACGCCTCGCTCGCCTATGATGACGCGGTGGCCCGGCTGCTCGGCGAGGATCTGCCGCTGCGGTTCCTGGAGGAGCCGAAGAGAGGCTTCTTCGCCCGCATCTTCGGAGGCTGACATGGGCCTGCTCGGTCTTTTTCGCCGCACGCCCTCCTCGGCCAGTGTTGCCAAGGAGCGCCTGCGCATCATCGTCGCGCAGGAGCGCAGCGTGCGCGGCAGCCCTGATTACCTGCCGCTCCTGCGCCGGGAGATCCTGCAGGTGATCCACAAGTACGTGAACGTCGATCCGGAGGCGGTGCAGATCAACCTCGGGCAGGAAGAAGGCCACGAAGTGCTGGAGCTCAGCGTGGCGCTCCCGGAAAAGACCCGCGCGTGACCCGGATAGCGCCGGTCGGCTTTCTGCGCTGCGCACTCCCGCTCGCCGCCGCCGCGGCTCTCGCGGGCGCGGCGGCTCCCGCTCTCGCGGCGCCTCGTACGAGCGCGGCGGCTGCCGCCTTGCACGACCTGTTCAGAGCGCAATGGCTGCGGGAGATGCGCGAGCATCCGCTCGAAGCCTCCGCCGATGGATTCCATCAGTCCGACGGCCTCTGGCCTGACGTCAGCCTCTCCGCCCTCGCGCGCGAGCATCAGGAGGATCTCCAGGCGCTGAGGGACCTCGCGGCCATCGATCGCAGCCGGCTCACCGGCGAGGACCGCATCAGCTACGACCTCTTCCAGTACCGCTATCGGATGCGGGTGGAGGGTTACGAGCTCAAGGGCTATCTGATGCCCGTCGATGAGCTCGACGGGATCCAGACGCTGAGGACCCTCACGCAGACGCTGCGATTCGAGAATGGGGCGGACTACCGCAACTTCGTACACCGCCTGCAGACCTTCGCGCCTTACATGAACGAGACGATCGCGCTGCTGAGGCAGGGCGTGAAGGAGGGCATGACGGAGCCACGGATCGTCGAGGAGCGCGTTCCCCATCAGATCGCCGCCTACGTGGTGGCGGATCCCACGCAAAGTCCGCTGTACGCGCCGTTCAGGAAAATACCGGCCATCATTCCGGCGGTCGAGCAGGCGCGGCTGCGTCAGGAGGCGAGGGTGGCGATCGCCAAGGACGTCACGCCGGCCTACCGGAAGCTCCAGCGGTACTTCGACGACGCGTATCTGCCGCACTGCCGCACCCGGATCGCCGCGGAGGCGCTGCCGAACGGCAAGGCTTACTACGCGTTTCAGGTGCGCAAGTACACCACCACGGATCTCACCCCCGGGCAGATACACGCCATGGGCCTGCGCAAAGTGGCGCAGATTCAGGCGCAGATGGAGCGAGTATTCCAACAGGTCGGGTTCAAGGGCAGTTATCGGGATTTCGTGCACTACCTGCGCACCAATCCGAGGTTCTACTACAAGGACCCGAAGAAGCTGCTGGAGGCGTATCGTGCCGCCGCCAAGCGCGTGGACCCGCTCCTCGTCACCGAGTTCCCGGTCTGGATTCTGCCGCGGGTTCCCTATGGCGTGCGGCCGATCCCCGCCTCGCTCGCGCCGGACACCTATCCTGCCTACTCCGTGCCCCCCGCCGGGGACGGCAGCGTCGCCGGCTACATGGCGGTCAATCTCTACGACCCGCAGAGCCGGCCGAAATACGAGATCCAGGTCCTCACCTGTCACGAAGGCCGTCCGGGCCACCAGCTGCAGATTCCCATCGCCATGGGGCTGAAGGATCTCCCCGACTTCCGCCGCTTCGACTACTACAGCGCCTACGGGGAGGGCTGGGCGCTCTACACGGAGACGCTCTGCGGGCAAATGGGTCTTTACCGCGATCCGTATTCGAAGTTCGGCTACCTGGATTACCAGATGTGGCGCGCCGTGAGACTGGTCGTCGACACGGGGATCCATTCCGAAGGCTGGACGCGCGCGCAGGCGGTGCGCTACTTCCGCACTCATACCGCCTTGACCGAGCAGAACATCGACACGGAGGTCGACCGCTACATCGCGTGGCCGGGACAGGCGCTTTCCTACATGGTCGGGGAGCTCGACATCCTGCGGCTGCGCAGGAAGGCGCAGCGCGAGCTGGGCCCCAGGTTCGACATCAAGGCCTTCCACGCGGCGCTGCTGGAGCACGGCGCCCTGCCGCTCGCGATCCTGAACCGGGTGATCGGTCGGTGGGTGCAGGAGCAGCGCAGCGGCAAGAGCGCGAAGAGCGCCGCGTAGCGCGGCCGGCGCCTCACGGATACAGTGGCGCGAGCCCGTCGCGCTCGCGAGTACCCTTGTCCGGAGCGGGCGGCAACTTCGTGAGCGCCCCCGCCAGCGGCCTGCCCTGCCAGGCACCGCCGGCATAGCAGGCGCGATCGAGGTCGCGGAGCAATCCGACGACGGCGCTATCGCCGATCCTCGCCGCGATGGCGTTGATGCCCGCAGGAGTTGCGCCCCAGACCGCGCCGGTCCAGGCGAGAAGATGCGCTCTGGCGGCAGGAGCGTCGTTGGCTTCGCACGCGGCGCGAAACGCCGCACGCTCCTTGGAAGGATCGGGCGGGGCTCGATTGGGACTCGCCGGTGCTGTTGGGACACGGGCGGCGCCGCCGGAGCCGGTCGATGGTGCGGGCCGCGAGCGGCGCGACCAGAGCCACCCGCCGAGGGTTGCGAGCCACACCACGGCAAGACCCAGGCTGATCCACTCCCACCCGGAGGGAGCTCGCCCCGGTGCGGGCGGCTGCGGCGCGGCAGCCGGCGGCGCATGTTGGGACACCGTCGGAGCCGGTGACGGCTGCGCCGCTGGAGCCGCAGAAGCCGGCGTGGCGGCAGCCGGCAGGGGCAGGATCGTCAGAGTGCGGCCCGGCAGCGTCGCCGTGCGAGGCTGATTGGTCCGAGTGTCCCACCACCGCACGGTGAGCGGCGGAATCGTGTAATGCCCGGGAGAGTTGGCCATCAGCGCAACGGTCTGATCGCGGCTGCCGATCAGTTTTCCGTTGCGGCTGGAGTCGTGCAGTTTCGCCTGGTCCGGATAAGCCTGGAGTCCTGAAGGAAGAGACAGCAGAGAGGTCAGATCCGGCAGCTGGCCTGCGGTGAGCCCCGTCGCCCGCAGATCGAGCTCCAGAGTGATGGGGTCCCCGGCGCGGGCGGAGAGCTGCGTGGGGTTCCAGGCCGCGCTCAAGGTAACCTTGCGGGCCGGCAGCCAGTAGCTGCCCATGGCTCCGGCCGGACGCGGCCGTACCGTGAGCACGATGGGGTTGCCGTGCACGCGCACCGGCTCCACGGTGCGCAGGAACCCGCTGAACAGCCGGCCACCGAAGGGATCGTTGCCGAAGGGCGATCGGGGCCCGCGGACCGGGACTTCCGCATCGAGCACCGGCCCTTGAAGGGTGAGCTTGCCGCTGTGCAGCGGGAAGAGCAGATACTTCCGAGTGACGACCTGGTAGTGGCGCCCGTTGCGCTCGGCGCTGCTGTCCTCATCGGGGCCGATCTGCTTCACCACGAAGTTGCTGTTGTCGGGAAGATCGAGCTCGGCGTGGTACAGAGGCTCGGAGGTGAAGAGGCGCACGGTAAGGTGGACGGCCGCCTCGACGTAGGGTTGCTCCGGTGAGGTCGCGGACTCTATGAACACATTCGCCGCGGCCGTGGCGGCGGATGAGCCCGATTGTCCGGTTCCGCCCGGTCCGCTCACGGTGAGCGAGAGCGGCTGGCTGTGCTCACTACCCCACGCTAACGCCGGTATGGTCAGGTGGCCCGTGAGTTTCGGCGCGAGCGTCAGGACGATGTCGGTCTTCTCCGAGGCGCTGCCGTTGAAGAGCTCGTAGGTCGTGCTGCTGCTGGTGCCGAGGATGTCGAAGTCCCGCTCGAGCGGAGTGACGTCCGGCTGACCGCTCGTGCGGCCGTCGTGCTCCAGAGTCAGCTGTACCGTATCGCCCGATGCGATTTGCGAGGCATTGAGCGAAGCCGTGACGCCCGCCAGGGCACGCGCAGCCGACGCGCAACCCATCAGCAGCAGCAGGATGCCTGCCGTGCGCGCTCTCATGGAGTGCTCTCCGTGCCGCCCTGATCCTTCATCATGTGCTGAATGAGGAACTTGCGCCGCAGAAGACCCGCGGGACTGTCAGGGATCTGACGCAGCCACTGATCGAGCGCCAGCTGCTGCTCGGTCTCGGGCTTCTGCTTCGGACTCTCCGTGCCGCCGGCCATCCGGCGGCCGGTCGCGGGCGGCCGGCCTGCGCTCTTGCGTCCCACGGCGGAAGTGCCGTTCTGCTGCTGGCCCTGCTGCCGGCCCGCAGGGCTGCCCTTGCCTTGCTGTTCCTGCCGGCGCTGCAGACCCGCGGCAAAAGCGGCATCGCGCTGCGCCTGGGCGCGCGAGTCCCTGGTGCTGGCGCCATGGGCGCCGCTCGCCTGCGGTGAGGCGGTCTGTTGGCCGGAGCTGCCGGACTGACCCGCGCCGGCCCGCGCGCCGTTCGAGCCGTCAGAGGCGCTCTGGCCGCCTCCGGATTTCGAGCCGCTGCTGCCTGGCTGCTGCGATCCGCCGTTTTTCCCGCGTTCGCTCCGGGACTGCCGCTGCCCCGATGAGCCCTGCTGGCCGCGGCCCGACGATGACTGCCCCGACTGGCGCTGGTGCCGCAGCGCCCGCTCGACGACGTCGCGGTTGTGGCGAATATCCTTGTCCGCGGGTGCTTGCTTCAGCGCGGCATCGTAAGACGCCAATGCGGCCAGCAGCTGCCCGCTCTCGGCGAGCGCGTTGCCACGGTTGTATTCGGATTCGGGATCGGTGAAGGGAGCGAGCAGCTTCGCCGCCTGCGGATATGCGCCGGCCTCGATGTCGGCGTAGGCGCGGCGCCGCGGATCATCGAATCGGGCCGCGGCCGCGGCCGGCTTGCCGGCATCGAGGAGCGCCTGGCCCTGCTGGTTGGGCGTACGCCAGAGATCGGACCATAGGGCCGACGCGTCGCCGGCCCGCGCCGTCCGCGTCAAGAGGGCGGCCCAGCAGAGCAGGGCGGCTGTGCACAGAATCACTCGCGAGGTCTTCATACCCAGCCTCGGCGGGCGATGAGCGCCGCGAGCAACAGGAGCGCGGGCAGGAGCCACACGCCGTCATTGAGCCGGCTCGCGAGCCGTACGTGGTGCGCGGCCACACCGGAGCTCAGTTCCCGTGAGCCGGCGGCGTGCAGGTCGGCAATCAGCGCGGGCAGCGCGCTCAGCGGCACGTAGTGTCCGCCGCCGGCGGCCGCGACCTGCTGCAGGAGGCCTGCGTCGAGACGCGTCAGTACGACCTGACCTTGCGCATTGCGGACGAATCCGCCGTTACCGTCCGGCTCCGGTGCTCCGCTGCGGGTGCCTATACCAACGACGTTCACGGCGATTCCCTGACGCCGCAGCTGTCGGGCCATGAGCAATGCGCGCGCCGGATCCGTGAATCCGTCGGTCAGCACGATCACCTGGCGGTCGCTTCCGGGCGCTGCGTGCAACAGCCGGCCCGCCTCCTTGAGCGCAGGCGCCAGCCGGTCGCCCGACTCCGGCATCAGACTCGGGGACAACGGCTGCGCGAGGTTGCGAACCGTAGCGACATCACTCGTGATGGGGGCGACCGGGTAGGCGTCTCCGGCGAATGCGAGGAGGCCGACGCGAGCATCGTGAGCCGCCGAGAGCAGATTCTCGACCGCATAGCGCGCACGCACGATCCGGCTCGGCGCAACGTCGGCGGCATCCATCGAGGGTGAGAGCTCGAGCGCCACGACCCAGGCGGCGGGTGCGCGATAGGCCGGCGTGATCTGGCGCTGCCACGACGGGCCGGCGAGCGCCAGGACCGCCAGTGCCCAGACGAGGCCGAAGAGAAGCCAGGGCGAGCGTCCCGCGCCGCCTTCGCTCAGCCGCAGCAGTGGCAGCAGCTCGCCATCGAGCAGCCGCGGCCACGGGCCGTCGCGTCCGCGGCGGCGCGCGAGCCAGACAGCGAGCGCGGCGAGCGGCGGCAGAGCCACGAGCCAGTAAGGATGGAGGAAATGAAAATGGCTCATGGCTTCAAAGGCGCTCTGCCATCAGCCATGCGGCGGGTACGCTCAGGAGCAGTGCCAGCGCGAGCGGCCAGGTGAACCACTCGGCCGTGGGCCGCAGCCACTGCTTGTGCCCCGCGGTCGGCTCGAGCTCGTTGATCCGGTGGTAGATCGCCTCCAGCGCCTCGGGGCTCGTGGCGCGGAAATACTCGCCTCCCGTGATGCTCGCGATCTTCTTCAACAGGCCCACGTTGAGATCGGTGTTGCCCGTCGTGAATCCGAACAGGGACTGCCGCGGCGCCGCTCCCACCCCGATGGTGAAGATGCGCAGGCCGACCTGTGCCGCCAGCCGCGCAGCTTCCAGCGGCGGCATGACCCCGGCGTCGTTGCCGCCGTCGGTGAGCAGAATCAGCACCGACTGATGCATGGAGCCGCCCCCGGTGTGCTCACGCTGGCGCAGCTGCTTGATCGCCAGGCCGATGGCATCGCCGATCGCGGTCTGCGGGCCCGCGATGCCGACCACGGCCTCGTCAAGAAACTGGTGCACCGTCCTGAGGTCCGTCGTGAGCGGCGCCTGCAGATAGGGACGGGTGCCGAAGAGAATCAGTCCGATCTGATCGCCCTGCCGCTGATCGATGAAGCGCCCGGCAACGATCTGCACGATTTCCAGGCGGCTCGCTCCGCCCATGTCCTGCGTGGCCATGGACCCCGAGCAGTCGATCGCCAGCATGATCTGGCGCCCCTTCGTGGGCACCGGCAGCGGCTGTCCCAACCATTGCGGGCGCATGGCGGCCAGCACGAGCAGCGCCCAGATCGCGGCCAACAGCGCGACCAGGCCGCGCGGCAGCGTCGCAGTCGCTGCAGGCGTGGCGACGGACTCGGCGAACGGCAGGTACAACGCCGAGCCGGCCGGCTCCGCGGTGCGCCGCATCCGGAACAGGATCCAGGGCAGCGGCAGGAGGAGCGCCATCCACGGCCACGCGATATGGAACATCAGCGCTTCTCCGGACGAGAGCCTCGGGTCTTGCGCCGGGCCTGGCGCACGAATGCATCGGCGCCCGCAATCCAACTGCCGCGGTCATCGCTCGCGCCGCCCCCGAACGCGGTGGCGAGCAACGTGCGCCCCGCCTGTCCCTCGAGCCGGTCGCCGCCGTGGGCGGCGACGAAGGCCAGCCACGCATCGCCCGTCAGGCGCGCGACCTTCGCGCTGCCGAACGCCGCGATCGCGAAACGGCGCAGCAGGCTCTCGATGGCGCGCGCGCTGGCAACCAGATCGGAGTCCGAGGCGCGGATGGCGCGCAGCTCGCGCAGCGCCGCGCGCCGCTTCCTGCGGTACGGGTCCCGCCACCACCACACCCCGACGGCGATGGCCGCGAGGAGCAGTGCCGCGAGGATCCACCACCCCGGAGCGGGCGGCCACCAGCCGGCGGGCGGCGGCGCATGGGCCGGGGCGAGTTGCGAGGTCCAGTCAGGTCTCATCGCAGCAGATGTCAGGCGGCCGTTTGCCGGGGGCGCAGCAGCGGCCGAAGGATGCGCTCGACCGGCTCGCGTGTGTCGAGTCTCACGACGGGGGCGGCACCGCTCTGCGACAGCGCGGCGACGCGCGCCTCGCGCTCTCGCCAGGCCCGGTGCCACCGGTCGCGTACGCGCGCGCCCTCCAGGACGCGCAGCCGTCCCGGCAGCCCGACGCGGAAGCGGCCGTTCGGCAAGCCCTCTTCCTCCAGCGGATCGGTGATCCAGAAGAGCCGCAGGTCGCCGTGCGCGGCGAGCGCGCTCCAGTGGCTGCCCGCTTCCTCACGCAGTCCGGCGAAATCGCTGATGGCGAGGATCTGGTTGCCCGGGCGCACCAGCGGCACCAGCGTCCGCAGCGCCTCTTCCATCGCCAGCGGCGCGGGTCGCCCCGGGGCCTTGGGCTGACACTGCAGGAGCGCCTCCAGCAATGGCGGCACCCCCGCTTGCCGCGCCCGCGCCGGCACGATGCGTGTCTGCCCGGCGCCATGAGCGATGACCGCGCCGACGCGATCGCCGCCGAGCGATGCGATCCAGGCAAGGAGTGCCGCCGCGCGCACCGCGAGCGCCGATTTCAACTGATGCCGCGTGCCGAAGAAGAGCCCGGGCTGCAGGTCGACGAGCAGCCACACGGGCCGCTCCCTTTCCTGGCGAAAGAGCTTGGTATGAGGACGCCCGCGGCGCGCCGTGACCCGCCAGTCGATGTTGCGCGGATCATCCCCCGCCACGTAGGGGCGCACTTCCTGGAACTCCAGTCCCCGTCCGCGCTGCCCGCTCGTGTGCGCGCCGAGCGGCGTCGCGCGCGTGGCCTTGCGGCCGTGCAGCAGCGACAGTCCCTGCGCGGCGCCCCGCAGCGCCAGCAGCTCCTCGAGATCGGGCACGATCATGGCGCCGGGACCCGGGTCAACAGCTCCTCGATGCAGGCCTCAGCCGTCACGCCGCGCGCCTGCGCCGTGTAGTCGAGCAGGAGGCGGTGCCTGAACGCATCGGGCGCGATCGCCTGCACGTCCTCCGGCGTGACGAACTCGCGCGCATCGAGCCAGGCCAGCGCCCGCGCGCCGCGCTCGATCGCGATTGCCGCGCGCGGGCTCGCGCCCCAGCGCAACCACTCGCGCAGCTGCGCGCTGTAGGGCTCGGGCCGCCGCGTGGCATCCACGAGCGCCGCGATGTAGTCGGCGACCGGCTCCGACAAGGTGATACCGAGCACTTCCCGGCGCGCCGCAAACACGCTCTCCTGCGAGATGCGATGCTCGGGTGGCGGCAGCTCCCGCCGCGCGATCGCCTCGCGACGGGCGAGCGCCATGATCTGGAGCGTGGTCGCGCGATCGGGGTAGTCGACGCGGGTGTGCAGCATGAAGCGGTCGAGCTGCGCCTCGGGCAGCGGATAGGTGCCTTCCTGCTCGATCGGGTTTTGCGTTGCCATCACCAGGAAGAGCTGCGGCAGCGGGTAGGTTGCCGCCCCGACGCTGATCTGTCCCTCCGCCATGGCCTCGAGCAGCGCGGATTGCACCTTGGCCGGCGCCCGGTTGACCTCATCGGCCAGAATCAGGTTGTGAAAGAGCGGGCCGCGCTGGAAGCGGAACACTCCCTCCTCCGGCCGGTAGATGTCCGAGCCGGTGAGGTCGGCCGGCAGCAGGTCGGGCGTGAACTGCAGTCGCTGGAAGTCGGCTTCGAGCGCATGCGCCAGCGCCTTCACCGCGCGCGTCTTCGCGAGGCCGGGAGGACCCTCGACCAGGAGATGGCCATCGGCGAGGAGGGCGATCAGGAGCCGCTCCACCAGCGCCTGCTGCCCGATGATCTGGGTCCCCAGGTATTCGCGCAGTCGCAGGAATGCGGCATGGGCGGCGCTGCCCGTGCGGGGAGGGTTTGCGGCGAGGGGGCTCAAGCCAGCGGTCATCGTGGGTGTCCTCTCTCTTGGGATTCAAGTAAGCGGTAGCACGCCCGGGTCCGTTCGGGGGCGTGGGAGCGCTTCGCGGATGCCGAGGGATCGCAGCTCCGATCCAGCTTCACCCGGAGCCGGATTGACCACTGTACGGCGCCGCGGGTTCCATGAACATATTACGGGGCTCCATGGGCTGAAAGTTGCCTGCGGCGCTCTTGGCGAGACCCTGTGCATTTTCCACAGCCAAGGGAAGCGGCCCTTTGCCCGCTACGCTTTACGGAGCGGCGGGGACTACCCGAGGCCGAACGCGGCCGGCCGGGGCAAAGCGCTCGCCGGCCACAGCGTTCAGGCCGCCAGGCGCCGCTCGGCCAAGCTTGCCAGCAGCGCGGCGCCCGCGGGCAGCGCCTCATCGTTGAAGTCGAACGAGGGATGATGGAGCGAGGGGCTGCTCTGCCCCTTGCGGCTGCCCACCCAGATGTAGGCGCCCGGCACCCGCTGCAGCATGAAGGAGAAGTCCTCCGCGGTGCCGGTGGGAGAGTCCACGCGCAACGCGCTCCCGAAAAGCGCCGCCGCCGCATCGAGCGCGTACTGCGCGCAAGCCGGATCGTTGACGGTAGCAGGATAGACGCGCACGTACTCGAGCGAGGCGCTGCATCCGGCCGCCTTCGCGGTGAGATCCACCCACTCCCGCAGTGTCGCTTCGATCCTGTCCTGCACCGCCGGATCGAAGGTGCGGACCGTCCCGGCCAGCAGCACTTCCGGAGGCAGCACGTTGTGTGAGGAGCCGCCTTCGATGCGGGTGATCGACAGCACTGCCGTTGCAGCCGGGTCGATGCGGCGCGCGATGAGTGTATGGGCGCCCGTCACGATCTGCGCAGCACAGAGCACGGTGTCCGAAGCGAGATGCGGCATCGCGGCATGGCCGCCCGTCCCGCGCACCGTGATGGTGAAGCGATCGGAGGCTCCCATGATGGGCCCCGCGCGGGTGGCGATGGTGCCCGCCGGCAGCGTCGGCCAGTTGTGCAGGGCGTAGACCTCGGCGCAGGGGAACCTCTCGAAGAGCCCGTCCTCGATCATCGCCCTGGCGCCGGCCAGTCCTTCCTCCGCCGGTTGGAAGAGAAGGTGCACCCGGCCGTCGAAGCGCCGCGTCTCGGCAAGATAGCGCGCGGCGCAAAGCAACATCGCCGTGTGCCCGTCGTGTCCGCAGCTATGGGCGACGCCCGGATGAGCGCTGGCATACGGAGCGCCGGAGGTCTCCTGGATGGGCAGGGCATCCATGTCGGCGCGCAGTCCGATGGCCCTGTCCGCGCTGCCGGCGCCGATGACGCCGACCACCCCGGTCTTGCCGATGCCCTCGTGCACCTCGATGCCCCATTCCCGCAGCAGCTTCGCGACGAGCGCCGCGGTTCGCTTCTCGCCGTAAGCGAGCTCCGGATGCCGATGCAGATCGTGGCGTACCTCTCGCATCTCGGCCGCCAGCTCATGGATGCGGGAAAGAAGAAGACGGGACGGCGTTGGTGCGGGTTGGCTGGTCATCGCGGTCACTCGCGGCACTGCGGACCGGGATTGTGGCACATCCCGGTCTGCGCAGCCTTTACGCGGCAGCGAACCGCCACCGGGCGCAGGCTTTCCTCGGAAACGGCAGCAGGTCGTTCCCGGCGTCGGGGCGGCTGACGGCCGGCGGCAGGAGACAGTGTCAGCTCAGGCCGCGGGCTGGTGCTCCGGGGGCGTCGGCGCCGCCGGCTCGGCTATGAGCAGGCGGCTCAGCTTCGGACCGATCCAGCGCTCGATGTCGTCGATCACCGTGAAGGCCGCCGGCACGACGACCAGCGTCAGCCCAGTCGAGGCGATCAGGCCGCCGATGACCGCGATGGCCATCGGCGCGCGAAAGGCATCGCCGACCACGAGTGCCACCGGCAGCATGCCTGCGATCATGGCGACGGTCGTCATGACGATCGGGCGCGCGCGCTTGTGGCCCGCCTCGAGCAGAGCGGTGAGGCGGTCCTTGCCGGCGCGCATCTCCTCGATCGCGAAATCGACGAGCAGGATGGAGTTCTTGGCCACGATGCCCATCAGCATCAGGAACCCGATCATCACCCCGAGGGACAGCGGGTTGTGCGTGAGGAAGAGCGCCGCCACCGCGCCGCCCAGGGACAGCGGCAGCGAGGAAAGGATGGTGAGCGGCTGCAGCACGCGCGCGAAGAGCAGCACCAGGACCGCGAACACCATGAGAATGCCCGTCCCCATGGCGATGGCGAAGTCGATGAAGAGCTCGCTCATGAGCCGGGCACTGCCGGTCTGCACGAGCCGGACTCCGGGCGGCAGGTGCTCGAGCGCGGGCAGCGCATGGATTTCCTTCATCGCCTGGCCGAGCTGCACGCCGTTGAGATCGGCATCGATCGCGATGCGCAGGTGCTGATCGCGGCTGTGGATCGAAGTCGGCCCTTCGCCGAAGCTGAACGTTGCCACCGACTTCAGCGGCACCGAGCCGCCGCCGGCGGTGGGCACCGGCAGGTTCTCCAGAGTCGAAAAGTTGCTGCGCGCCGAGCGTCGCAGGCTCACCAGGACCGGTATCTGCCGGTTGGGGAGAGTGAACTTGGCGTCGTTCTGCATCAGATCGCCCATGGTCGCGATACGGATGGTCTGGCTGATATCGGCCACCGTGACGCCGAGCTGCGCCGCGAGGTCGAACCGCGGACGGATGCGGATCTCGGGCCTGGGCAGCCCATCCTCGGAGCTGACTTCGCGCAGATCGTGCAGGCTCGCCATCTGCGCCATGACCTTGCGGGCCGTGCGGTCGAGCAGCTTCAGATTGTCCCCGGTCAGGTCGATGGTGATGTCGTGACCGTCGCTGCCGCCGTTGAAGTTCTGGAAATAGATGCGCGCATCCGGAATGACTCGCAGCTGAGTCATCATCTCGTCCTGCCATTGCTGCTGACTCAGCTTGCGCCGATTCGGCGGCACCAGGGTGATGTAGAGGTCGGCGCTGCGGACGTCGCCGTTGCCGCCCACCGACTCGTAGATGTCCGTGGCGTCGGGCGAGCGGGCGATGATGCGGTAAGCCGCATTCGCCACCTTCAGCGTGTCGCCGAGCTGCACTCCGGGCGGCAGCTCGATGTGCAGTGCGGCGTTGCTCTGATCCGACTGCGCGATGAAGGTCTTGGGGATGAGCGCGAGTCCGACCAGCGATGCGAGGAAGAAAGAGACGCCGAAGAGAATGGTCTTCCAGCGGTGCAGCGCGCACCAGCGCAGCAACCTCATGTACCACCGCATGATGGGGCCGTCGCCGTGATCCGGCAGCGGGTCGGACTTCAGCGTGTAGGCGGCGATCACCGGCGTCAGCAGGCGCGCCACCATGAGCGAGAGGAATACCGCCGAGGCGACGGTCAGCCCGAACTGGATGAAGTACTGCCCGATGATGCCGCCCATGAAGCTCACGGGCACGAACACCGCGATGATGGTGCAGGAGGTGGCGACGACGGCGAGCGCGATCTGGTCGGCGGCATCGATGGACGCCTGCAGCGCGCTCTTGCCCATCTTCTTGTGCCGCACGATGTTCTCGATCTCGACGATGGCATCGTCCACCAGCACGCCCGTGACCAGCGACAGCGCCAACAGGCTGATGAAGTTGAGGGTGAAGCCCATCCACTTCATGAGCGCGAAGGTCGGGATGGCCGACAGCGGGATGGCGAGCGCCGAGACCAGGGTCGCGCGCGTGTCACGCAGGAAGAGCCACACCACCAGCACCGCCAGGATCGAGCCCTCGATCAGCGCGGTGATGGCGGAGTGATACTCCTCCTCGGTGTAGGTGACCGAGGTGAAGGTCCTGTTGATCCGGACGCGCGGATAGGTCTTGCGGATCGTGGCGAGCTCGGCCTGGACGTCCCGCAGCACGGCCACGTCCGAGGAGCCGCGGGAGCGGGACACGGCGAAGGAGATCGCCGGATGGCCATTGAAGAGCTCGATGTCACGAACCTCGGCGGCGCCGTCGGTCACGGTGGCGATGTCGCCGAGACGGGCGAACCGGCCGCCGGGCAGCACGATCTGGGTCTGCGCCAGCTGCAAGGCGGTGTGAGCGCTGCCCAGGACCCGGATCGTCTGCTCGCCATCGCCGAGGTCCGCGCGGCCGCCCGGCAGATCGACGTTGAGGGTGTTCAGCTGCTCATTGACCTGCGCGGCGGTGATCCCGAGCGCCTGCATGCGCGCCGGATCGAGCTCCACGCGGATTTCCCGATCGACTCCGCCGAATCGGGATACCTGCGCGACGCCCGGGACCGTCAGCAGGGTCTTGGTGATGGTGTCGTCGACGAACCAGGACAGCTGCCGCGAGCTCATGGTGGTCGAGCTGACCGCGTAATACGCTATCGGACCGCCCGACACGTTCACCCGCTGCACCACCGGCGGCATGATGTCGGCGGGCAGATTCGGTTGCACCTGGGACACCGCGTCGCGGACCTCTTCCACCGCCCGGTCGATCGGCGTGCCGATCTGGAACTGGACATCCGTCTCTTCACCGCCCTCGTAGGCATTCGAGAAGATGTGGCGGATGTTGCCGATGCCGGCCACGGCCCCTTCGATGCGACGCACGATCTGGGTCTGGACCTCCTCCGGCGCCGCCCCCGGCTGGCTGACCGTCACCGACACGATGGGATAGGAGATGTGCGGATTCTGCGTCACGGGCAGCTGGATGAAAGCGACCACGCCGACGAGCAGCAGCACGACGAAGAAAACGATCGGCGGCAGCGGGTGCCGGATCGCCCACGCGGAAAGCTTTCTCATGACTGCTGGCTCTTCGCGCCGGCGATACGGACCTGTTCGCCGCTCTGCAGGAATCCTCCCGCCAGGCTCACCACGCGCTCCCCTCCGGTGAGGCCTTTGTCGATGACGATGCCGGAGGGAATGGCATTCCCCACTTGCACGTTGCGCCGCTCGACGTGGTCGTGACGGTCCACGATGTAGACGTAGGTCCGGGACCCGTCCGACTGGATTGCGGTCTGCGGCACCACTGGGCGCTCCGCCCGGCTGACCATGATCGTGGCGTGCGCGAAAGCGCCGGGACGCAGGGCCGGGTTGGGGTTGAGCGCGATGCGAACCTGTCCCAGCCGGTTCTGGGCATCGATGGTGGCGCCGAGCAGCCAGATGTGGCCCGGAAAGGGACGCGGGTAGCCGACCAGGTATACCGAGGCGCTCTGGCCTACTTTCAGCGCCGAGAGATCCTGCTCGGCCACCTGACCGACCAGCTCGACCCTGCCGCCATCCTCGATGGTGAACAGCGCCGGCCCGCCGGGGCTCGCGACCTGACCGACCTCGGCGTTCCGGGTCAACACGATGCCGGGCACGGGCGTGACGACCCGGGTCAGCGCCAGGTCGGCGCGCTTCTGGGCGAGCTGGGCCGCCACCATCTTCACGTTGGCGGCGTCCATCGTTGCGGCGGCCTGGGTCTGCTCGATGTTCTGCATGGAGAGCCCGCCCTGCGGGCCGATGGCGCGCGCGCGCCGGTATTCCGCCGCCGAGAGCGCGGCCTGCGCGCGGGCCCTCGCGAGCGAGGCGACGAGCTCGTTGACCTGCGGCACGAGCACCGAGTCATCGATCTGAGCCAGGATCTGTCCTTTCCTGACACGGTCGCCCGCCTGCACGTAGACCTTGTCGATGCGGCCCGCGGCTCCGGCGTCGCCGATCGGCAGATCATGACGCGCTGCGATCGTGCCGGTCACCATGATCTCGGTGGACACGGGCCGTACGCCGGGCACGATCACGCTGACCGTGGGAATCGAGGTTCGATCCGCCAACGGGACGAGGGCCTTGCTCGAGGAGGCTCGCTCCATCCAGACGGCGGCGCCGACAGCCACCGCCACAGCGACGCCCGCGGCTGCGAGCAGCCACTTGCGGCGTGACTCCAGCCGCGGCGGGTTCAGCACCAGCACGTCCGCTTCCGTTTTTTCTTGCAGCTGAGCTCCCATGAGACCTCCTAGATCAGCCCTACACCCTTAGGTACCCGCACGACCACGGTACCGGCGATCTTGTCGTGCCAGGCCTGATGCTCACGATCGACCGCGATCCAGATGAAACCGAGGCCGGCGACCACGAGCGAGAGAAAGCAGCCGAGCGCGCGGATGATGGCGGTGCTCCAGTCGAGCGGACCGCCGTCGACGCGCACCACCTTCAGGTCGCAGACGATGCCGCCCACCGTGGTGCCCTTGAACTTCCACATGATGGCGCCGTAGGCCGCGAGCACCAGCAGCACGCCCGAGCCATGGTCGAGCAGCCAGCCCATCGCGACGGCGATGAGGATCAGATCGATCAGCAGCGCCAGCATCCGGATCCAGAAGCCGGCGCGCGGCAGCGTTGCCACATCGAGCACCGCAGGCGCCGGCGAGGCCGCCGCAGGCCCCTGGAATGGCGAGGGCGGCGGCTCAGCCATGCTTGCGGCGCCACCGGCGTCCGCTGAGCCCAAAGTCGACGCCCCCGCGGGCGGCGCGCCGGGGCTCGACGGAGTCGCCGCTTGCGGGCCGGGACCGCCGGCGCGCGGCGTGGCCGGCTCGGGCCTGACCGCGAGCAGCAGCGCGTACATCACGGCGCCGAATCCGAACACACCGAGGAGCACGTAGACCAGGAAGCCGAGTACCGGAACCATATAGAGCGCGAGCACGAGGATGCTTCCCGCCAGCACTTCGAGCACGGGGCGGGACGCGGCCCCGGTGTCGGCCAGTCGCAGAAACCTGCCGCCGAGCCACCCGAGCGCAACCACCCGCCCGAAGATCCCCGCACAGATCAGCGCGATCCAGAAGAGGGGAATCACGGCGATGCCGATCACGGTGACGAGGAGCGCGAGCAACACCACCGGCACGAGGATCGTCGTCACGATGGTGGCTAGAATCGACGGGCCGGGATGCGTCTCCAGCGTCTGGATGCAACGCTGCACACCGTCGCGAAACACTGCTGCGATCAGCAGATAGAACGCGAGCATCGCCAGCGCCAGCCACCACGCCCACGCGATGGCGGAAGTGGGCGCCAGCGGCCGGCCATACAGAAGGCAGTCCTCGACCCAGGCGTGCAGCCCCTGCAGATTGCCGAAGACCACGGGCAGGACGCTGGAGGTGCCACCCTGCACCACGGCGGTGGAGCTGCGCTCGAGGGTGCCCAGGATCTCCGTCACCTGACCGCTGATCACCGCCTGGGGCCCGAGCTTCACGCCGCCCAACACCGCAACGACGTCTCCATCGACCTTGCCGTTGATGTATACGTTGCCCAGCACCGCCACCGCGCCACCGTTGCCGACGGATCCGTTCACAGTCACATTGCCCATCACTGCGACTGCGGAGTCCGTTGCATCGCCGTCCACGGTGGTGGAGCCCATGACCGCGACGACATCCTGGGCAGTCTCGCCGGCGGGCAGTAGGGAGTTATGGCCGATCGAGACGATCTGCCGATCGCTCTGGTCCGCCGAGACATCCCTGTCGTGTGCTTGCGCCGCGGCGATGCCGCCGCAGAGGCTCGCGAGCAGAAGCCAGGTGGACAGCCAGCGGAGGGTGTTCTTCATGTGCGATGAGCCTTGGGATATCCGGTTCTTGGGCAGAGCAGCCAGCAGCCGGCCGCCGCAAGCGCGAAGAGGACGGCATAGAGAGCGGCGGTGACGATCATTCCGCCGACGAGCCATTCACGGGGGATGCTTCGAACGACGAGCCCCGCGATCGTGTCCAGCGAGGCGACGGCGTGTCCGGTCGCCCACAGCGTGGCGATGGGCCCCGCTACGCCGGGATGCGTAGCGAGGGTGACCAGGTGTCCTGCCAGCCACAGCGACAGAATCCACACGAGAGGGACGCAGATGGCGCAGCCGACGATGACCGGGACGCGTATCCAGGATGGCCAGGAGGTCATCGCGCGCCGCCACCATGGCTGGCGCGCTCGCGCCGCGAGCTCGCCCAGCACGCGGGCCTCGAGCGAGGCCGGCGCCCGCCGCGGCGGCTGGTCGCGCAGCACCTGACTCACCAGGCGTTCGAGCTTTTCGTCAGAGGGATCGCGTTGGCTCATGATCGTGCACCGCGCGTATGGGAAGGGGACTGTTGCCCGGCGGCCGGCGCGGCGGCGCGGTCCGGGGCCAGGAGGCCCGCCATGGCGACTCTTCCACGGAGAATGTCGGTCTTGACCTTGGCGAGGGAGATGCCCAGGCGGTCAGCGATGTCCTGATAGGGCATCTCCTCGTAATGATACAGTACCAGCGGAATGCGCTGATGATCGGGCAGGCGCTCCAGGGCCTGCTCCACCCGCGCCCGCCGCTCGTCGGTCTCCAACTCCGCAACGACGCTGTCGAAGACCTCGGCGGCCGATTCGATCTCCTCCTCCCGGGTGTCGTCGGAGAATATTTCCGAGAAGAGGCGCCAGCGCTTGCGGTGCCGGGTGAGGTGATTGAGCGTCAGATTGGTGGCGACGGTCTTCAGCCACCCGCCCACTTTCGGGCTCGAGCGCAGATGATCGAAGCTCTCATACGCCCGCAGGAACACTTCCTGGCTGATGTCCTCGGCCTGGGCGGGGTTGGCCGTCAGCCGGACCGCGGTCGAGAAAACCATATCCTGATAGGCGCGCATGAACGCTGCGAACTCATTCGGGTCGATGGGCCGGGGGCTTGCCAGTTGCACGGGGGTGTCATCGTTTGAGGCAAGAACACGGCGGGCGCCGAAAAGTTACAGCCATGAGGCTCCGCCCCGGAATGAGCTGCATCAGGCGCCCAAGGCTACCTCAAAGAGCCCTCCGGCGCCCGCGCGGGATCCGGCCGGCGCGTCCGGCGGAGGTCCGGATGCGGCCGGCCGCCACGGCGAGGGTGCAGCTGCGGCTCGAGGCCCGGCGCGCTCCTGCGCGGGCGGCGCCTGTTGTAGGGACTAGCGGCCTGCGGCGACGTCCAGGACGGCGCCGGTGACGTAGGAGGCGGCATCGCTCAGCAGCCACACGATGGCCTCGGCAACCTCCTCGGGCCTGCCGGCCCGGCCGAGCGCCGTCGCGCTTCCCAGCTTCCGCGGCCGATCCGGATCGCCGGAATCCGCATGGATCTCCGTCTCGATGAGGCCGGGTCTGACCGCGTTGGCGCGTACCCCATCGGCACCAAGCTCTCTCGCCAGGCCGAGGGCCAACGTGTCGACCGCAGCCTTCGAGCCGGCGTAATCGACGTACTCACCGGGCGCGCCGAGCCGTGCCGCAATGGACGACACGAGCACCACCGAGCCGCCGCTGCCGCCCCGATTGCGCGGGAGAGTGCGGGCGGCTTCGCGGGCACAGAGATAGGCGCCGAGGACGTTGACCCGAAACACCCTTTCCATGCGCTCCGCGCTCATGTCCGCCAGACGCATGGCGGGAGCGACGATGCCGGCGTTGATCACGACGCCGGTCAGGCGACCCAGATCGGCCTGCGCCTTCGCGAACATGGCAACCACGTCGGCTTCCTCCGAGACATCGCCCTGTATCGTCGTCGCGCGCGCTCCGCGCCTCTCTGCTGCGGCGGCCACCTCGGCGGCGGCCCGGGCGTCATTGCGATAATTGATGGCCACGGACCATCCGCGCTGCGCGGCCAGCAGAGCCGTCGCGCGGCCGATGCCTCGGGAAGCGCCGGTGATCAACACGGTATTCATGTAGCGGACCACTGTTGTTCCTCGTGAGCGCGAATTCTACGCGAGCAGACTGCCGTCCATCTGCAGTGCCATCGCCGCCAATCTGCAGATCGTGTTGATGTTGCGAGCGGTGCCCGCCTTCGCCGCGGGGATCACCAGCTTCGAATCCGCGATGCCGTCCACGTAAATCTCGCGAGCGCCGAGGGCCAGACGCTCCGAGCGGCGTCCTCTGACCTCCTCGAGGGCATTTGGCCCGGGGGCCTCGTCGAGGAAGACGGCGGCCGTGCGGTTGGGCGGGGTGGTGCGCAATGGATTCGCCTCCAGCACGGCGGCGGCCCGGCTGCAGGCGAGCGCGAACGGTGGGGCAATTGGTACAATCGTCGCGCAATGGGCCTGTAGCACAGCGGTTAGTGCAGGGGACTCATCGGGAAAAGGTGCCTGTGCGCGGAAACGCGCACAGTGGACGGGATGAATTCAGGGGAACCTTCGAGCCGGCTCACGA
>DASTAC010000164.1:0-3693 GCA_035713045.1 Steroidobacteraceae bacterium | reverse complement strand
CGCTTGCGCTCAATGACGAAATCGACTTCGGCGCCGGCGGCGGTGCGCCAGTAGGTGATCTCGGGACGGGGAATCTCGGTATCGCGCCAAGCAAGGAGGTCCGTGAGGATGTAGTTCTCGAGGTGGGCACCCGTCGGCTCGCCGCCGGCGAGATGGAGGGCGAGGCCCACGTCGTTCCAGTAGAGCTTGGGAGTCTTGATCAGGCGTTTGGTGCGATTGCGCGCGTAGGGCGGAAGGCGGGTAGCCTGGAAGGTCGTCTCCAGGAGGCCGAGGTAACTGTGTACGGTGCTCGCGGGCATCTTGACGTCACGGGCGAGCTCGGCGTGGTTCAGGAGGTTGCCGATGCGCAGCGCGGCGGCTTGCATGAGGGCTCGGAAGCTCGGGAGATCGGAGACGGCTTTCAGGTCGCGCAAGTCGCGCTCGAGGTAGGTTGCGACGTAGCCGTCGAACCACAGGGAGCGCTCTTCGGGATCGCGGATTTCCACGGCGGCGGCGGGGAACCCTCCCCTCTTCGCGGCTTCGCGCCAGTCCTCGCGTGAATGAGTGCCGCTGCGGACCATCTCCAGCCAGTCCTCCACGGGCGTCTCGAAGAACCGGGTCCAGGAGCCGGTAGTGCCGAGGCCCTGTTGCTCCTTCCGGGTCAGCGGCTGCAGACGCAGGTAGTAGGCGCGGCCAGCGAGTGAATCGCTGACATGGCTCATCATCAGGAGGTTCGCGGAGCCTGTGAGAACGAACTGGCCGCGGCGCGGGGGGTGCTGCTCATCCACAATGACCTTGATGGCGAGGATGAGCGCGGGATCGCGTTGGACTTCGTCGATGATCATCTCCGGTACGCTGCGGACGAAGGCGCGGCGGTCGGCCTGGGCGCGCAGCAGCGTCGCTGAATCATCGAGCGAGCAATAGGGGCGGGACGCGAGCTTGGGATGGGATCGCACGAGGGTGCTCTTGCCGGCTTGTCGGGGACCGGTCACCACCACGACACGCATGGTGCGCAGAGCCGTCTCGAGCAGCGGGGCAACTGCGCGGGGCAGGATGGAGACGCCAGGAAGATCTACGGGCTGCATGCGGATAATCTACATGACAAATGTAGATTATCACAGACGGCAAAGTTTCCCGCTTTTCCCCGCTGTGCACGCGATCCATCTCGATGTCTTGGGGCGAGCTGAGCGTGGTTCGGCAGGTTGCCCGCGCAGCGCGGCCGCTTGCATGAGGGCGCACCTTCGGCCGCAGGCGCGCCTTTACTGCGGCTCCGCCCCCGACTCCGGCGGTGTCACCTCGGCGCTGCCGGGCGCGGTAGCGCTCGCCGCGGCCCGCCCGAAGGAGGACGCGTCGATGTGATGGCGCTCGATGAGGTCATAGAGCGTCGGGCGCGTAACGCCCAGGAGCTCCGCGGCCCGCGAGAGGTTGCCCCGGGCGACGGCGAGCGCCTGGCGCGCGGCCTGCACTTCCGCCCGCTGGCGGGCGACTCGCAGGTTGAGATATTCCGGGTCCTCGCCCGGGTCCTTGAGGCCGAGATCATTGGCGGTCACGACGGCCCCTTCGGCCATGATCACGGCGCCTTTGATGCGGTTCTCCAGCTCCCGCACGTTGCCGGGCCAGGGGTGCGCCTGGATCGCGCGGATGGCATCGGGCGCAAGGCCCCGCGTCGGTTTCCCGAACCGTTCCGACATCTGCTGCAGCAGCACCTGCGCGAGAAGCAAGCTATCGCCCTGACGCTCGCGCAGCGGCGGCACGTTGATGGTGACTTCGCTGATGCGGTAGTAGAGATCCTCACGGAAGCTCGCGGCCGCCCCGTCGGGACCGGCGCGGCCGACCAGCTCCTCGAGCTTGCGGTTGGTGGCGCAGATGAAGCGCAGATCGAGCGGGATCGGCGTGCGGCCGCCGATGCGCTCCACGGTGCGCTCCTGCAGCACGCGCAGGAGCTTCGCCTGCAGCGATGCCGGCATCTCCCCGATCTCATCGAGGAAGATGGTGCCGCCCTCGGCCATCTCGAGCTTGCCCGCGGTGCGCTTGGCCGCCCCGGTGAAAGCGCCCTTCTCATAGCCGAAGAGCTCGCTCTCGAGGAGCGTATCGGGGATGGCCGCGCAGTTGATGGCGACGAAGGACTTGTGCGCCCGCCCGGAGAGGCGGTGCAGGGAGCGTGCGATGAGCTCCTTGCCGGTGCCGCTGTCCCCGAGGATCAGCACGGTGGCGCTGGTGGGGGCGACCTTCTCGACGGAGCGGCAGAGGCTTCGCATCGCATCGCTCGCGCCGATGATGCCCTCGAGCGCCATGGCGCCCGTCTGCTCGCGCAGCCGTCCGTTCTCCACCTCGAGCTCGCGGATGCGAAAGGCCCGGCGCACGACGATGGAGAGCACGCCGGCATCGAGCGGCTTGTAGTAGAAGTCGGTGGCGCCCAGGCCCACCGCCGCCACGGCGAGCTCGCGAGCGTCGTGCTCGGTCATGGCGATCACCTTGGTGTCGGGCGCGAGGTGCAGGATCTGGCGCAGCAGACCCAGGCTCTGCGCCGCCACATCGGGCTTGCGGGCGGCCCCGAGGTCGAAGAGCACGACGTCGGGCTCCGCCCGGCGCACCATCGCGAGCGCCTGCTCGGTGGTCTCCCCGGTGATGACGTCGAGATCGGCGAACATCCCTTCGAGCTCCCGGCACAGCGAGCGGTCATTCTCCAGAATGAGCAGCTTCCTGCGGATCTCTGCGGCCATCGACACCCCTCGTCTGAAGGTTACTTCCGTCGCTCGACTTTACAGTCGGTTGTAAAGCCCGGAATGTGCCCTGGGTCACACATATGGAACGCCGACGCCGATGCTGTCGATTAATTTGACACGCGGCGGCCGCCACTTCGCCGCCGTTTCCATCAAGCCGTTGTTCGCATTGGATTTTATCGCCCGACCTACGGATTGCAAAGGCCAGGGATACGGCTTCAGTCCGGAGCGCTTTCAGGCGGGCACGAAGAGCTCGCGACGCGCTTTCAAGAAGTCCCTCTCGCATGTAGACCCGCTGCGGGACCAGATCGGGAATGCCTCGACTTCTATCCCTTCTCCGACAGTCGCGCCGGCTGGAGGCGCTTCAGCGCTTCCGCAGGGCGAGGACGAGATGCAATCGACACCCGGCGTGCGGCTATCAGCCCGCGGATGAACGCCGCGCGGCCCGTACGGCCGTGATCTCGGCTTCGATCTCCTCGGGGCTCAGGGCGGGTACGCCCGCCCGGGCCACGCGATCGGCTACCGTCTGGAAGTCCTCGAGGGCATCGGCGCGCTCGCGGAGCGCGAGGAAATCGACGAAATCAGCCACCTCGGCGCGTCGCTCCGGGGGCAGCGCCTTGAGTTTCTCCAGCAGAGCTGGATCGAGCTCGGCATTCATGAACTCACTCCGTAAGGGTCTGCGGCATTCGCGCCAAGCACAGCTGCCGCGGACCGAATCCCAACGATACCATGCGCCGCGCAAGCCTCTGAGCCCGACGCGAGGCTCGAACACTCGGTAAGAATGCCGCCGCGAGGCGGCATTGCGCTTTCAGGCGGGCACGAAGAGCTCGACGTACGAGGCGATCCGACCGTCGCGCATCTCGACGAGGTCGATGAGCTCGGTCGCGACGCTCGCTCCGGTGATCCGCGACTCGATGCTGGCCCGCCAGTGCACGGCGGCCCGGGGCCCATCGATGACGGTGGCGAGGATCTCGTGGCGGCTCAGGCGGAA